>JACDHD010000029.1 GCA_013821265.1 Parachlamydiaceae bacterium
TTCCAAGACCAGTCTTGAAAAGGTTTTACTGTAAAGAGGTAGTATAACTCAAATAAAGATTTGACACTACAAAATACTGATTTTCATATGCTTAAATTTTTTCACAGCCTCTCCCGGCCTGGTAAAAGTCGCTAACCATTCTTTCTAGTAATCGATCTCATAACCAGGCCGGGACGGCCTGGCTACCTTATCGACGAAGTCTTCTAAGGAAAAGATGTGTCCAAGTTGCAACACAGATTCTAAGTACATCGGCAAGCCGATGTTTATGAAAGCTGTACCAAGGCACAGCACTCCAAAAAGAAAATGCCTGAAATTTCTGACAGGCTATTCTTTAGAAACCCAACCGCAAAGGGAGTCCAGAGGGTTCATACCCTTTGGCAGGGGTTCTAAGGGGACAGAGTCCCCTTAGTAAGGGGGCAAGCCCCCTTACTCAAAGTCGAAGACTAGTTCTTCTTCTAGTTCTCGGTCGACGAACTTTTTGACACGTTTGTGGCGTTCGAAGCCTGTACCACCTGGGATGATGTGTCCCATGATGACGTTTTCTTTGAAGCCCATCAAATAGTCTGTCTTTCCGGCGCAGGCGGCCTCTGTGAGGACACGTGTTGTGTCCTGGAAGGAAGCAGCTGAGATGAAAGATTCTGTGCTTAGGGAAGCTTTTGTGATCCCTAGGAGGACTGGAGCAGCTTGAGCAGCTCTTCCGCCTTCTTTCATGACCTTTAGGTTTTCGAGTTCGAATTCCTTTTTGTCTACCTCTTCACCGAATAGGAGGCTGGTGTCGCCTGGATCGGTGATCCGTACTTTCTTGAGCATTTGGCGCACAATAATTTCGATGTGTTTGTCGTTGATGTCAACCCCTTGGAGGCGGTAGACCTCTTGTACTTGGTTTACCAGGTACTTTTGGAGTTCACGAACGCCGCACACTTCGAGGATTTCGTGAGGAATCACTACGCCGTCGGTTAACTGTTGACCTTTTACTACGTGGTCGCCGCGTTGAACGATAAGGTGTTTTGTGTGTGGAATGAGGTGTTCCTCTTCCATACCTGAGATCTCATCGCGCACCACAACGATACGTTTGTTTTTCTGGACACCGCGGAAGTCGACGACGCCGTCGATTTTGGCGATTTCTGCAGAGTCTTTTGGTTTGCGTGCTTCGAATAGCTCTGCAACGCGAGGAAGACCCCCAGTAATATCGCGCGTCTTTACCGCACCGCGAGGCAATCTGGCGAGCAGTTTACCTGCTGTTGAGTATTGACCTTCTGTTACAGAAATAATCGCACCTGATGGAATTGGGTATGTACCAACCAGTTCCTCGTACTTTTCATCTGCGTAGATGACAATCTGAGGATGCAGCTGACCGCGGTGTTGTTTAACCAGCAATTCTGTTTGACCAGTTTGCTTGTTGACATCGCGTTCTGTGGAGATCCCTTCGACCAAGTCTTCGTATTTAACGTATCCTGGGCGATCGCAAATGATAGGAATGTTGTGCTGTTCCCATTCGGCAATTTTATGAGTCGTTTTTACTTTGACGCCGTCGGGAACGAGGATTTTGGTTCCAAGTTCAACCGTAAACGACTGCAATGGCTCTAGAGACTTCGTAGACAACAATTTCTTGTAGTCGTCGAGAGAACGGCCTTCGTCGCGTACGATATGGAGGACGCCGTTTTTATTGAGGGCGACCCATTGATTTTCTGCGTTTTTAACAGTACGTAGGCCCATGTAAACAACGATACCGTCAAATTCAGCAACGATCTCTGGTGTGACGCTTGCAGAAGCGATACCACCCAAGTGGAACGTACGCATCGTGAGCTGAGTACCAGGTTCACCGATTGACTGAGCAGCGATAATTCCGACAGCTTCCCCTTGGCTTACAGGAGCTCCCTTAGCGAGGTTTAGACCGTAGCATTTGTCGCAGACTCCGCGGCGTGTTTCGCACGTCAATACGGAGCGTATTTTGACTTTCTCATGAGCAGCGTCATCGATCGCTTCAGCTTGTTGGATTGTGAGCGTATCTCCACTCTTCGCTAGCAACTTCGTGCTATCTCCAGGTAGGTAGATATCGTCGCAAACCGTACGACCAAATAGACGATCTTTGAGAGGAAGGAGTTCCTCTTGACCTTGCTTAATGGAGGAGACTTCGATTCCATTGATGGTACCGCAGTCAGCTTCCGTAATAATAACGTCCTGAGCTACGTCTACGAGACGACGAGTCAAGTAACCGGAGTCGGCAGTTTTTAGGGCTGTATCGGCAAGACCTTTACGCGCACCGTGAGAGGAAATTGAGTATTCAAGAACAGTCAATCCTTCTCTAAAGTTTGAGGTAATTGGCGATTCAATAATTGCGCCTGATGGTTTCGCCATCAATCCGCGCAACGCGCCCAACTGTTTTACCTGTGACTTGTTACCGCGAGCACCAGACTCGATCATCAAGCTAAGTGGGTTCAGAGGCTTCCCTGGAACACTACTGATCAGTTTGAACAGTTCATCTGACAACATATCAGAAACTTCCGTCCAGATGCTAATGGTTTTGGATTGGCGCTCCCCGTCGGTAATGACCCCATCTTCGTATTGCTTTTTGACTAAGCCTACGCGTTTGTGAGCCTCTTCGATAATTTTTTTCTTATTTGGTGGAATTGGCACATCGCATACACCCATGGAGAGAGACGCTTTTGTTGCTTCTGAGAACCCTAATGTTTTTAGGTTGTCTAGGAAGCGAACAGTCTCTTCTAATCCAGCAATTTTGTAGCATTGGAGAACCAAGTCACTCATCTTCTTTTTCGGAAGACTGTAGTTTTGGAATCCTAACGCCTTTGGAACGATCATGTTAAAGATCACGCGTCCAGGTGTTGTTTCAATGATACCGTTTTCTGTGCGCAGCTTAATGAGCTCGTGAATACGTATCCCACGATTGTAGAATTCGTAGTCGTTGGTATCAAGGTTCGCTTTCGCTTTTTTATCTACGATTTTCTCTTCGTACCAGCCGTAGCTACCGCTAGCATGAAGCGCCATTAATACCTCTTGAACATCGCGGAAGACGCGTGTTTTGCGTCCGTGATCTTCAGGAATGTATTGTGGATCGCACATTAAGTAGTAAAGACCCAACGTCATATCCTGTGAAGGAACTGCAGAAGGTTTTCCGGAAGATGGCAAGAAGATATTATCTGGAGCCATCATCAATAGTTTTGCCTCTAGCTGTGCTTCCACGGACAGTGGCACGTAAACGGCCATTTGGTCCCCGTCAAAGTCGGCGTTGAAAGCTGCGCAAACCATTGGGTGAACGCGAATCGCTTTCCCTTCAATAAGTATAGGTTCGAACGCTTGGATCCCCAAACGGTGCAATGTTGGAGCGCGGTTAAGAAGAACTGGATGTCCCTTAATGATCTCTTCAAGAACGTCCCACACCTCTGTCGCATGGCGCTGGATCATTTTCTTCGCTGAACGAATCGTGTAGACGTATCCAAGGTCTTTTAGACGCTTAACAATAAATGGTTCAAATAGTTCTAGAGCCATCAATTTTGGAAGACCGCACTGATTGAATTTCAGTTCAGGACCAACCACGATAACGGAGCGTCCAGAGTAGTCAACGCGTTTACCCAATAGGTTTTGACGGAAACGCCCTTGCTTTCCTTTTAGCATTTCGGAAAGAGATTTTAGAGGTCGGTTACCCGCTCCCATCACAGGATGTCCATGGCGGCCGTTATCAAATAAGGCGTCCACAGCTTCTTGTAGCATTCTCTTTTCGTTGCGAATGATCACTTCAGGTGTTTTCAGCTTCAAAATCGCTTTTAGACGGTTGTTACGGTTGATCACACGACGATAAAGGTCGTTTAGATCGGATGTCGCAAAACGACCACCATCTAAAGGTACCAATGGACGCAATTCTGGTGGGATCACTGGAACGCAGGACATCACCATCCAAGAAGGTTTATTGTCTGATGACACAAACCCTTCGATGATTTTTAGGCGTTTTGCAAGCTTCATACGCGCTTGCATCGACTTTGTCTTGCGCAATTTCTCTTTCAAGTCTGCGAGCAGAGACGGAAGATCTTCGTTTGTCAATAGGTCGCGAATCGCTTCAGCACCCATTTTCGCAATAAATCCATCGCGTCCCCATTTCTCTTGAGCTTCGCGATACTCTGTCTCGTTAAGAAGTTGCTTTAGTTGTAGCTCTGTGTGGCCTGGATCGATCACCACATACTCTTCGTAATAGATCACGCGTTCGAGATCGGTCGATGTCATTCCCAATACGTTACCAATGCGAGATGGCATCGTTTTGAAGAACCAAATATGGACCACGGGAACCGCTAAGTCGATGTGCGCCATGCGTTCGCGACGTACTTTAGAAAGTGTCACTTCAACGCCACAGCGATCGCAAACGATCCCTTTGTGTTTAATTTTCTTGTATTTACCGCAAGCACATTCCCAGTCGCGTGTGGGTCCAAAAATCTTCTCGCAGAACAATCCACCTTTCTCAGGCTTGAATGTGCGATAGTTAATCGTTTCCGGTTTCTTAATTTCTCCGCGCGACCACTTATTGCGGATCGCCTCATCCGAGGCGATGCGAATGGTCAACTTATCAAATTGCGCTTCATTTTGATGACTTTCTACCATACTATATCTCTCCTCAAATTTTTAGCCGCTTACCGATTCTGCACGTACATCTAATCCAAGTCCTTGCATCTCTTTAATCAATACGTTAAAGGACTCTGGAGTACCTGGACGCAATAGGTTTTCACCTTTTACAATCGATTCATAGATACGAGTTCTTCCGCTTACGTCATCGGACTTAACGGTTAGGAGCTCCTGCAATAGGTATGCAGCTCCATAGGCTTCTGCAGCCCACACTTCCATCTCCCCGAATCTCTGGCCTCCCATCTGAGCTTTACCGCCCAATGGCTGTTGAGTTACCAGTGAGTAAGGTCCAACGGCACGTGCGTGGATCTTATCAGCAACCAAGTGGCTTAGCTTCATCAAATAGATGTAACCGACGACCACGGAGTTGTCAAAACGATCCCCTGTGCAACCATCATACAGGAACAGTTTACCATCGCGTGGTAAGCCTTGTTCCACAAGCATGTCCCAAATTTCTTTCTCAGGGACTCCCTCAAACACCGGACTCTTCACATGGATCCCTGCGCGTTTTGCTGCAAATCCTAAATGTGTTTCAAAGAGCTGTCCCATGTTCATACGAGAAGGCACCCCTAATGGGTTAAGAATCACTTCGATCGTTTGTCCATCAGTCAAGCGTGGCATATCTGCTTCTGGAACAATCTTGGAAACAACCCCTTTGTTACCGTGACGTCCCGCCATCTTATCACCCACTTGCAGCTTACGTTTGCATGCAATGTAGACTTTAACTTGACGAATCACACCCGGATCAAGGTCGATGTCCCCTTTACGCATAAACTCGACTTCTGTTTTAAGCTGAGTGTCGAGGGTTTGCATCGCGACTTCGTAGTCGTGTAGCAACTTTTTAAGCGTATTGTAAAGATCGTTGTTCGGCATGAGCAGATCTTCAGCGTGTTCTTTTTCGAGAATTTCGATGATCTCTTGAGAAATCACTTCGTTATCCTCAACCAAGATTTCTGCTGTACGGCGATGCACAACAGCGCCTGGAGCCTTCTCATTCAGAAGGAGTGCCCCAATGCGCTCATGGCGTTCGGAACGCAGAGCTGTTTGCTTTTCTTTAAATTCTTTATGGAGCTCTTTTAGGCGTCCTGCTTCTTCTACCAACTCATCATCACTCTTAGAGAGACGATCGCGGCGGCTGAACACCTTAACATCCATGACAACCCCTTCAGTACCTGGAGGCACTGTCAAGGAGGCATCTTTAACATCGGCAGCTTTTTCACCGAAGATAGCGCGGAGTAGGCGCTCTTCAGGAGCCAATTCTGTTTCAGATTTAGGCGTGATTTTTCCAACGAGGATATCCCCAGGCTTCACTTCAGCACCGATGCGGATAATCCCGTCATCGCCTAAGTTAACCAACGCTTCTTCTGAAACGTTTGGAATATCGCGTGTGATCTCTTCCTTACCTAGCTTTGTATCGCGAGCTGTCAGTTCAAACTCTTCAATGTAAATTGAAGTGAACGCATCTTCGCGCAACAACTTCTCAGAGATAATGATCGCATCCTCAAAGTTGTAACCAAACCAAGGCATAAAGGCGACTAAGACATTGCGACCAAGGGCAATTTCCCCTTTATCGGTAGCTGGTCCGTCGGCAATCACATCACCGGCTTTAATTTTATCGCCCACGTTGCAAAGTGGCTGCTGGTTGATACATGTTCCAGCGTTCGAACGCAGAAACTTCTTCAAAAGGTAAACTTTGCGTTCCAGCTTATTGTCTTTTGGAACAATTACAATCTGGTTACCATCAACGTAGTCAACCACACCATCTTCTAGAGCCACAATCACAGCACCGGAGTCACGTGCAGCACGCGCTTCTAATCCAGTTCCTACAATCGGAGCTTCTGGTATCACAAGAGGCACGCCTTGGCGTTGCATGTTGGATCCCATCAAAGCACGGTTGGCGTCATCATGCTCCAAGAACGGAATCAATCCTGTTACAATAGAGACGAGCTGTTTTGGCGATACGTCCATATGTGTAACAAGCGAGGTGTCGATTTCAAGAGGTTCACCGTGGAAACGTGCCCAGCAGATGCCCTTCTTAAACATGCGGTACTCATCTAACACTGTAGATGCCTGCGCAATCACACAACGCTCTTCTTGGTCAGCTGTCATGTATTCAATTTCGTCTGTCACAACACCGTCGCGAACGATCAAGTATGGAGTTTCAATAAATCCAAATTCGTTGATCTTGGCGTATGTTGAGAGAGAAGTGATCAATCCAATGTTTGGTCCTTCCGGAGTCTCAATTGGGCAAATTCTTCCGTATTGGCTAGAATGCACGTCACGTACCTCAAAGCCAGCGCGGTCACGGTTCAAGCCTCCTGGCCCAAGTGAAGAAAGACGACGTTTGTGTGTCAATTCTGCCACAGGGTTGGTTTGATCCATAAATTGTGACAACTGAGAACGGCCAAAGAAGTCTTTAAGAACCCCTGCCAGCCCTTTTGCTGAAACAATCTTTCCTGGAGTCAATGTATCTGATGAGAAGTCAAACAGGTTCATTCTTTCGCGAATGATCTTGTCCATTCTCGCCAAGCCGATACGGCATTGGTTTTGAATCAACTCACCAACAGAACGTACACGGCGATTGCCTAAGTGGTCAATATCGTCGATATCGACATCTTCAGCACCTTGACGTAAACGCATGAGGTATTTTAGAGCGCGAATGACGTCTTCTTTTGTCAATGTAACGAGTTGTAACTGTTCGTCGTTGATCTCAGCGCCTAGTTTGGCGTTGATTTTGTAGCGTCCTACGCGACCGAGGTTGTAACGCTTCGGATCGAAGAATAGACGCATGATCGCAGAACGTGCGTTAGCAAGCGTTGCAGGTTCACCTGGACGAATTTTGCGATAAAAGTCTTTTAAAGCAGCTTCGTAGGAGTCTGTCGGATCTTTTGCCAACATTTTAATAACTGGGCTGTTTTCGTCTGCATCTTCAGCAATACGCACAGTGTCAATGCCAGCATCAACCATGCGCTTTAACATCGCTGTGGTTAGCTTTTCAGCAGCTTTTCCAAAGACGACTCCGCTCTCTTCATCTAGAACGTCTTGAGCAAGAATTTTACCAACTAGTTTGGCAAAGTCTTTTTCGTTTTTGATTTTCAATTTGCGTGTGCTAAAGAACTCTTCGATGATGTCTGAGTTGCTAGAATACCCTAGCGCACGAATAAACGTGGTAGCCAAAATTTTGCGACGGCGTTTTTTGCGGTCGATGTAGATGTGTACGAGGTCATTACTGTCAAAAGCGCCTTCTAGCCAGCTTCCGCGGTAAGGAATGATGCGGAATGAGTAGAGAACGTTTCCACGTGCGTGGCGTTCTTGCTCAAAGCAGATCCCAGGGGAACGGTGAAGCTGAGAAACGACAACGCGTTCTGCGCCATTGATCACGAATGTTCCTTTGTCGGTCATGACGGGAACTGTTCCCATGTAGACCTCTTCTTCCTTGATCCCTGTTTCGTCAGTTAGACGGAAGAGCACTTTGAGTGTAACGTTGTAGGAGATCCCACGACGGATACTCTCTTCTGGAGAGTACTTGGGAACACCTAAGTTGTAGGAAAGGTATTCAAGAATGGTTTTTTCATCGTAGGATTTAATAGGGAAAATTTCGTTGAACACTTCCTGTAGACCGACATTTTCTCTTTGATCGGGAAATTGGTCTGCCTGTAAAAACTGGCTGTAGGATTTAAGTTGGACTTCAATGAGGTTTGGGAGATCGATGATCTCTTTTTTCGCATTGAAACTCATACGTTGTGGGGGTTTTTTCAACATTATCCAGGACTCCTGTATGTCATGACTTAAAATGTTTTGCGCGGTTGTGGCTTGCCAAAATACTCTTTTGCCACAGAGCACGAAGGGAGCTTATTGAGTTTTCAATAGGCTCTCTACGAGTTCTGTTTCTTATCATTTAATGTCTGGTGCGTGTTTTTTGTGATGCAATGCGAAAGCAGCTTAAAAGGATATGTGAACCCTTTTTTTAAGCCGTTTTTCTTATTGAGCTCACAAAAGTTTGCTAATCTCCAGCCACCAAAGGTTACAAAAAAATTGAAGCACAATAACGCAAAGTATGGTCGATTGTAGCGGAACCGCTATTTAAGTGCTACCTTTTTGTGTGTGGGAAAAATTGGATGCGCAGAAGGTTTAGAGACGATAGAGACTTAAGCGACATTAGGACCAGGCCGTCCTCGGCCTGAATGTAACCAGGGCGTCCCGCCCTGCAAAAAAGAAAGCAGCCAGACCATCCCGGTCTGGTAAAAAAAGGACGACCCAGCCAGGATGGCTTGGCTACTCGGAAAAAGGTTACATCAAAACAAGATAACCCGGCTTTTTGCAGGGCGGGACGCCCTGGTTACTTTCAGGACCTGGCTACCTTTCTTTCCTCAACTTTCTTCTATTTTCATGCGCAGTTCCAGGGCACGCCTTTTAAGATTTATTGAAAGAGGGTCCATTTGCAGAACGCGTGTAATCTCCTGCTCTGCTCTTTTTCTACCACTCGTAAATACTCCATACTCCTTCTGAAACATAGCCGTGCTGTTTCTTAGATAATATTCGGCTAAATCTAATAATTCTTTAGGTGTCCCAAACTCTGCCGCCATTTTAAAATATTTATGTGCAAGATTGTCATCCATTTTCATGGGCTCTACCCCCTCAAAATATCCCTTCGCCAACATGCTACAGCTTTCCATATGACCTCGGGCTGCAGCTTGAACTAAAGACTGTATAACGAGGTTAGAATCACCGACTTCTTTCGCTTTTTTTGCTAGTTTAACATGGGCTAATATAGAACCATGCTGGATACCGGCTGCAACACCATCACTAATTTGCATCATCGCAGGAACATATCCACGTTCTGCCGCCTGACACATTAGCTCCCTCTTTTCCTTTTCCTCGCTGATCAAATTCGCATACTCATACATTGCAGGAGGATATGTCTTATAAACGGAAGAGAGAATTTTTAATGCCCCTTCACGGTTTTGTTCTGTTCCTATCCCCCTTTGCAAGCAAACAGCTAACGCGGTAGCATGTGCAGGATTCTCCTGATTGGACTGACAGATTTCATATATTTTTCTTGCATCGGGATGCTTTGCGTAGGGCAACCACTCAGAAGATTCAATAAATTTTTCCAAAAACAGTGCTTCTAATTCAGGGTCTCGCCGAGCGTTTTGCCAGTAGTTAAGCATTGCCTCTCCACAGCTCATAGAATTTTTTGATAAATAATCTAAAATTTCTGCTCTACAATATTCCATTAACTTTGGAATCTTATACTGTTTTGCTATGGCATGCAATCGCGTCAGACGGGTCAGATATTTCAAACTTGGGGTTGAATGATCCGACACTATTCGAACATAAAGAAAGACAATAATATCATTAATTTCTTCAATCGATAGATCCAAAGCACCCTCTACGCCTGCAGCCATTGAGGAAGCTTCTTTTTTAGAGAAATAGGGCAACCCTGTTCGTGCTAATGCCAACTTATGCACAGGAACCGGGATGTTATCCTTGCTGATCAAAACGTGCTCCATAGAAACATTATCATCACGGAAAGCCATAAGTGCTAACATGTCTCGACCTGTTATCTTTTCCTTTGTTAAAGCCTCTACTGCTCTGGCTCGCATCTTCTCCATTATAGGATTGCAAAGCTTCTGCACTGCTGGAATCCCATATGCGACAGCCATAGAATTAAGAGCTGTAATATTCTCTCCCCATGGAAGATTACCGGTATATAAAACTTGAAGCAGTGCATACCAATTATAACTTGAATAATTTGTACGTTCTTGTTCTGGAGAAGATGTCCCTTTGTCGGAAAAAGGAACGTTTGTGCCTAATAAAAATCCAGAATGCACGGGAATGCGTTCCCCATCCTTACTGATAATCACACTATCAGATTCTTTGCTTAAAGAAAAATCTATCGCTTTTTGAGTTGCCACTTGGATTGCACTTCTAGCAGCTAGCATGGTTTGTTGTGCATACTCTTTAGGTTTAATTAAGGAAGGATAAACCAAATCGAGTATGGATCCCGATAAAATGACTGGTTTTCCATAAGTAGTATCTGCAAGTACCTTTTCAAGTTGACCTTCTTGTAATAGAATAATTTCTTCTTGAGGGAATATAAAATTTTTGGTTGGTTTTTTATCATGAACGGTTACAAAACCAGTATTGCATGCTCGTTGCGCCCACATACGCGCCTCTGCAGTTCTACTACTATCTTTCCATTTTGTTGTTGCTAGTAAAACCATCGCCTCAACATCTCCTTGAGAAGCAGCCATCTCAAGCAGTTTATAACAATCTTCAGGTGCTGCCCTTGCATACGTGGTATAACCTTTTGGATAACCCATTCGGCCTGCAACAATTAAAGCAACATCTACTATATTAACAACTTCGACATCTTTATTGTTTGTTTTAATTTGTTGAAGTATCTCTTTAAGAAAAGCTTCTTCTTTATAAGATTTTTGTGTACTAAATATTTCAACAACCTGACAAATAGCGGGTGCATAGTCTCTTACTCCTTCTGAAAGAGCTACTATATAATTCCAACGTTGTTCCTTTGAAGCAGAAGTAAAAAATTGAGGATCACGCTCAATGCAAAAGGCGACTGCATGATAGTCTCCTGCTTCAGCAAGATGTTGCATTGTCTCACGTGTTTGTAGATGTTCATCTTGTAGATGTTTGTCAGGCCGCCCTGGAGACTCCAAAATAAGAGCTGCTCGGAGAAAAACGGCATAATTATAATCTTTTTCCCCCCATCTAATTTGCGCAATAGCTTCCTTATGTTCCCCTTCAGTGCCCTTCTCTTTCCTACGTTTAAATTTTTCCACAGCTAAAGTAAACACCTTGAGAGCTACTTGAGGATCTTTTTCGGCACCAATTCCTTTTAGATGACACATCCCCAAGCCAAGAGTGAAGGCAAGTTTGTCCGGTTTTTCATAAGCCTTGCTGTCCGCTTTTGCACTGAAGAAATGATATAATTGCGTTCCCTCTTCTTTGGTAAGGTCACCGAGATCTCCCCATGGAGCATAGTCGTTAAATCTGTTGACGATCATCTCTTCCATTTCACGCATCGGCCTTCCTACTTGTACAAGTGCCAACATAACAGCTGAAATCATGCGTGGATTTTCCTTTAAAATATTTTCCACCATGTCTATGCAGTATTTTCTGAAGTCTGGAATGTCGCAGTAGTTCGCCACTTGGTATAGAGTAAAAAGGCGTTCTACCTAAATTTTTTGAATGGTGCCGGTATAAAGAAAGTCCAAGGTATCCCTTATATCACGTGCTGACAACTGGGGTACTGGAAGCTCGTGCACATCTTGGTCGATCTCAAACATGGTCTTCAATAACTTTGCTCTTTTAAGAACACTTGAGTGCGCCCGAACTTCGGATTTGTCTGACGCAACAAGCTTCACATCGGTCGTATCGTTTTGCATAAGTCGATAACCACTATTTTTTGGAAGCGGTTGTTCATATTCGACTTTTACAACCTCCTGACGTGCTGCTGCTTCCTCCTTTCTATTGACCACTTGAGCTAAAAGCTGACAGATATTTAATCCGGCTCCCTGGTTTCTTTTTTCCCAGCGTTCCTCTAAAGCTCGTAATTCTTTTTCATAGGGACCCAGGTAATCGATATTTTTCGTGAGAGCGGCAATAATAGCAGGGGTTACTTCAGTGGATTGAGTATCACTCTTATTGCTAAAGAGTCCAAGAAATCCCTCTTGGGCTTTCTTGTCTAGAATGGTGAGTTGGCCGCCTTTAATTTGGACGTATTTGCCTTGTGCGAGTGCCGTTAAGGCGACACCTATAGTAGCGTCAAATTCTTTCTGGTTTGTATACCTAGCATTGATGTCAATAGTCATACAAAACCCCATATTTAAAAAAGAATAGATAATTAGTTGTTTTTACTATAATAACATTTATTTTAATTATAGTTCAAATAATTGCATCTCAGGGGAATAACACCGGGGAATAGCCCTTTCCGTGCCTTTGCCTGTGCCGACTTGCTTAACCAGGCCGATAGGCCTGAAGGTAACCAGGGCGTCACGCCCTGCAAAAAAGAAAGCAGCCAGACCATCCCGGTCTGGTAAAAAAAGGACGACCCAGCTAGGAAGGCTTGGCTAATCGGAAAATGGTTACAGCAAAACAAGATAACCTAGCCTTTTGCAGGGCGGGACGCCCTGGTTACATTCAGGCCGAGGACGGCCTGGTTTTTGCGTCCTTTGCGTCCTTTGCGTCCTTTGCGTCCTTTGCGTCCTTTGCGTCCTTTGCGTCCTTTGCGTCCTTTGCGTCCTTTGCGTCCTTTAAAAATAAAAAATAAAAAAGGCTCAGTTTCTTGGATCTGCGATCCAAGAAACGGAGCCTAATTTTTCAGCTAAATAAATTTAGCTACTTAAGATAAGACTACAGACCTTTCAATGTAACTTGTGCGCCTGCAGCTTCGAGCTTCTTCTTCAATTCATCAGCTTCTGCTTTAGGAGCTGTTTCTTTGAGAACTTTTGGAGCCGCTTCAGCAGCTTCAACTAGCTCTTTCGCTTCTTTTAGTCCGAGGCCTGTGGCTTCGCGTACGACTTTAATGATACCGATTTTCTTGTCAACAGCTACTTTTGACAAGATAACTTGGTAGTCACTTGACTCAGCTTCTGGAGCAGCAGCAGCGCCACCGCCAGCAGCAGGAGCTGCTACCGCTACAGCAGCTGCTGCAGCTTTAACACCCCATGTGTCTTCCAAAGCCGTTTTGAGTTCGGACATTTCCATTACGCTTAATTTGCTTAAAGCTTCGACGAGTTCTTTTGTTTTACTCACGATCTACCTCTTATTGATAAACATCTGTTAATGAATTACTTATTTCGAGCTATCTTGTTGACATTTGTTTTCTAAGCAGTATACAACACTGGTTAGAATAGCCTCCATTACCGCTAATGTCTGCGCCATTGGTGCTTCAAGAACGCCCAACAACTGTGCACGCATCTCATCTTTGCTTGGCAATTTCGAGAATACTTCTACATCAGCTGCGTTATACAATTTACCTTCAAATCGCCCGCCAACAATAGCTACAGCCTTGTTGGAGTCTTGGCTAAATTTGAAGACAACTTTAGTGGTTTCCATAGGGTCTGCGCCGGTATACACCAAGCCGATGTGTCCTGGAAGTACGCTTAAGTCTAATTTAATTCCAGCCGCTTCCGCTGCTTTAATTAACACACGCTTGCGCACAACTTCAACATAGCCCCCGCTCTCCGCTACTTGACGACGGAAGTTATTAGCTGCATTGGCACTTAGTCCTTTGTAACTCATGATTACAAAAGAGCTGTATTTGCCAAAAAGGCTTTTAACTTCATCTAGTAGGAGTTGTTTTTCTGCTCTCATTGTGATTTCTCCTACGCCGTTTCCGCTTCACGAAGATCGATTTTAAGTCCTGGGCCCATCGTAGATGAGATTACAGCGGACTTTAGGTAGATCCCTTTTGCTGTTGCGGGCTTCGCACGCAACACTGCTTGCAGATAAGTTATGATATTTTCTATCAGTTTATCTCCAGCAAAGGAAAGTTTACCGAGGCCGTTGCTAATCACACCGTGGCGATCGAGTTTAAACTCAATCTTACCCGCCTTAAGCTCTTTAATCGCTTTTGCAATATCTGTGGTGACGGTTCCAGCTTTTGGTGTTGGCATTAGACCACGAGGTCCTAACACTTTACCAAGCTTACCCACTTCACGCATCATCTCTGGAGTTGCGATGACAGCATCAAAATCTGTCCAACCCCCGTTTACTTTTTCAAGTAGTTCGTCGTGTCCCGCGTAATCGGCACCGGAATCTAGGGCTTCTTTAATTTTATCCCCCCTAGCAAATACCAGGATGCGTATCGTTTTACCTGTTCCATTCGGTAATGAAACTGTTCCACGTACGTTCTGTTCCGATCTTCGCGGGTCCACGCCTAGTCGTAAAGAAATGTCAACCGACTGGTCAAATTTGACTGGCGGTCCTTTCTTTAAAATTTCGACAGCGTCTGCCAAACGATAGGTTGTTAACTTATCGCTCAACTTTGCTATCTCCCGATTTCTCTTACTTTGGCGGCCCATGTTATCCTTTATTCACTTACTAGTTCCAGACCCATCGAACGCGCTGTCCCAAGGACAATGTTCGCTGCAGCTTCAAGATCGCGAGCATTCAAGTCTTGCATCTTATCTTGTGCAATCTTGAGGGCTTGCTTTCTTGTTATCTTTCCCACTTTATCGCGGTTAGGCACTGCGGATCCTTTCTCTACTCCTGTTGCCTTTTTTAGCATTTCAGAAACAGGAGGTTTTTTACATATGAATGTAAAAGACTTGTCTACATACACAGTGATCACCACTGGCAGCGTATCGCCGGCCATGGCCTGTGTTTTTGCATTGAATTCTTTGCAGAACGCCATAATGTTCACTCCAGCCGATCCCAAAGCGGGTCCGATTGGTGGTGCTGGGTTTGCTTTCCCTGCTGGGATCTGCAATTTAATAAGTTTTAAAACTTTTTTTGTTGACGCTGGTTTAGTTGACATATAAATCTCTCTTTCTCTTTAACACGCCCTACAGGTATTCACAGGTCTTTTGCTGCTAGAGGCAAACAATAAAATCACCTAAGAACTGGATATAGACGTTTTTTATTTAAAATTAAGTCGTTGCCTCATCAGTAACTTCTTCAACCTGGGTAAATTCCAGATCATCTACGCGTGTATCGCGTCCAAAAATGGACACCAACACACTTAAGCGGCCTTTTTCATGGAACACATCTGTAACAGTTCCTAGGAAGTTGACAAACACGCCATCAACGATTTTGACGCGATCGCCCACTTCAAATTTATGGCGCTGGATCACTTTCTGCTGTTTGTCAGCCAAGTCTTTTAGGATTTCAGCAACTTCCGTATCTGAAAGAGCTGTAGGCTTACCGCCACCTAGAAAATCGATGACTCCAGTTGTATTTTTCACATACTGCCAGGAGAGCTCATTGAAGGTCATTTTCACAAGGAGGTATCCAGGCCAGAGGCGCTTTTCAACCACTTTTGTTTTGCCTTGTTTCACTTCGGAAACGTTTTCTATAGGGAGAACGATTTCATCGATGAATTCAGCAACGCCTTGTTGCGTACGGTTTTCTTCTAAGCTCTTCTTAACTTTTTTTTCGTGCGTTGATAGTACCTGCACGACATACCATTTTGACATTGGCTACATCCTGTTAACTAAAACTTGCTCACATCTATTTGAAGGTCCGTTGTGCCTATTCACACTTACCTGGCAACCCGCCATTCACACTTATTTGGCAACCATGCCCATTCACACTTACTTGGCAACCCTTAGGCAAATAGATGAAATATATAATTTAGTCCAGTTAGGAAGCTTTGAATGAGGAGGTCTACAAAGTAGATGCTCATTCCCATAAAAAAGGTCATGGCCACAACAATTTTTGTGTACACGCGCAGTTCTTCTGGGCTTGTCCAACTGATTCTTTTCAATTCGGCTTTCACATCGCCCATGAAATCGACAACTTTTCCTGTTGTGACTGGTGCTTCTTCGGATTTAGTTGTTGCAACGGTTTGTGCTTTTTTGGCTTCCATAGTTGTCACATCATCACCTTTTTCATGGCGTTTATTACTTAATTACAATCGTAGAGGGACTTTGAGCCCCAATAACATGCACTTTTCACAATCGAGTGCGGAGGGATTCGAACCCCCGACCGGCGGCTTTGGAGACCGCTGCTCTACCAACTGAGCTACACACCCTAACAAAAGAGACACAGCTTTTGCTGTGTCTCTTATAGCGTCCGTTCGCTTACTTAATGATTTCGGAAACGGTACCAGCACCAATTGTGCGGCCACCTTCACGAATCGCGAAGCGAATCCCTTTTTCCATTGCGATCGGTGCAATTAAGCGCACTGTGATCTCAACGTTATCACCAGGCATAACCATCTCAACGCCGGCTGGCAATTCGATAGAACCTGTGACGTCCGTTGTACGGAAGTATAGCTGTGGACGGTATCCTGTGAAGAACGGCTTATGACGGCCACCTTCTTCTTTTGTCAAGATGTAGACAGGCCCTTTGAACTCTGTATGCGGTGTGCATGTTCCAGGAGCTGCCAAAACCATTCCGCGTTCTACTTGCTCTTTTTCGATACTGCGCAAGAGAACACCCACGTTTTCACCAGCACGAGCTTCGTCTAATGTTTTGTTAAACATTTCGAGGCCAGTTGCTACTGTGTCGCGTGTTTCGCCCAAGCCGATCAATTGCAACTTGTCGTTCAAACGCACGATTCCGCGCTCAACACGACCTGTTACTACTGTACCACGACCTGAAATGGAGAATACGTCTTCAATTGGCATTAGGTAAGGTTTGTCAACTTCGCGAGCTGGAGTTGGGATCTTTTCGTCCACTGTTCTCATCAATTCACGGATGCTTTCCATGTATTTCGCATCGCCTTCTAGAGCTTTTAGAGCAGATCCGCGAATCACTGGGCAATCTTTGTAGCCTTTTGATTCTAGGAGCTCTTGGAGTTCCATTTCGACGAGGTCGAGAAGTTCTTTATCGCTTTCATCGAGCATGTCGACTTTGTTGATAAATACGACGATAGCAGGTACCTGCATCTGACGAGCCAACAAGATGTGTTCGCGTGTTTGAGGCATCGCTCCGTCTGTAGCAGCTACAACGAGGATAGCTCCGTCCATTTGAGCAGCACCTGTAATCATGTTTTTAACATAGTCGGCGTGCCCAGGGCAGTCTACGTGTGCGTAGTGACGACTTTCTGTTTCATATTCTACGTGTGTGGAGTTAATTGTAATCCCACGTGCTTTTTCTTCTGGAGTGTTGTCGATAGAGTCATAGTCTCTAAATTTCGCTCCACCTGCTAGTGCGAGAACTTTTGTAATCGCAGCTGTCAGAGTTGTTTTACCATGGTCAACGTGACCAATTGTGCCGATGTTGACATGCGGCTTTTTTCTCTGAAATGTTTCTTTTGCCATTTTACGCCCTCCGTTAAATTCCGGCTTCCATATGTTTTTTCTTAAATTAGGTTCTGCCCAGAATAGGAATTGAACCTACGACCGCTTGCTTACCATGCAAGTGCTCTACCACTGAGCTATCTGGGCAAGCGATACTGAGCACGGGTGAACCAGGTTTGCACAGGCAAAGCTGCGCTCACCGATGCTCAGCATACTTTTGCACTACCTAGGCAGTGCCATACGAGTTACAGATGTGCATTTCCATCTGTTGGTCTCCATAGCGCCACAAAGCGATTTGGAGTAAGAGCTTGTTAGTCTAGATAAGGAGACAAAAAAAAGCAACTACATTTGTCGCTTTTCTTTCTTCTCACAGCCTCTAGTACACTACTAGCGTTGACGGAAGGTAATGCGTGCTTTGGTCAAGTCATAGGGAGACATCTCAACAGTCACTGTATCTCCTACCATCACGCGAATATTGCGCATCCTCATTTTTCCACAAAGATGTGCCATTACCTTTAGTCCGTTCTGCAAAGTTACACGAAACGTCATGTTCGGTAGCAACTCTTCAACAACGCCGTCGATTTTAATTGTGTCTTCTTTTGCCATGTTTTCGCAAAATTTTTTTGATAAAGATTGTAAATCAAATTGGTAGGAACGCTTCCTAGCCACTTGAAAATGGTTTACCAGCATCTGGTCTCTGCGTATTAAAGTCAAGAAAATTGATGGATATGCATCCAACTAAACCTTTCGCTCCCCTCCCTCCCGTTCCCGTGCAAGATTTGCAACGTAAACCTTTCTCGCCAGCCCTCCCGTGCCCGGTGCCCCTGAGCGTGCCCGATTTGCTAAAAAGCCAAGTAAAAATGTGACGGTATTACGGTATTAACGTTCCTTTCCCTCATTCTAAGATTCAGGAATCGGGCACGGGCACGGGCACGTAAAGAAAGGAGTAGCCGGTACTAGTACAAAATCCCTTTATCTGCTATGCTGTAGTCATGTTTGAAACCTGTTTACAGAAACAACGCCGTTTGTTAGCTCTTTTTGATAACTGCTTGCATGAAGAAGCTAAGTATCAAAAAATCATTGAGCTTGGACGCCAGTTACCAACGATGGATGGAGCACAAAAAATACCAGCCAACATTGTTCCTGGATGTCAAAGCACCATGTACCTACATTCTAAGCTTGATAATGGTGTTGTTGTCTTTACTGCTTCTTCTGACGCCTTAATTTCCGCAGGATTAGCCGCGGTATTGATTGCTGTCTACAATGAAGAGACTCCTGACACCATCTTAAAATGTCCTCCAGACTTTCTAGATTCCCTTGGCATACGTGCAAGCTTAACACCTAGCCGTGCAAATGGTCTCTACAGCATTCACCTCCGTATGAAGCAAGATGCCTTAAAGCATTTGATTGTGAAGACTCAACAGGAAGGGAACAATTCATGACTCAACCCTCCCTTAGTTATCTGAACACACTCCCGAAATTTTTTTGGCACTTCATCAAAGAACAGTGGCCTATTTTCTTGGCGATGCAGATCTTTTTTTGCGGATGGGCAATCGATCACACCATTTTCCCTTATATATTAAGCCTCTTGATCGATGCTCTGGTCAACCATCAAGGTGACCGCTCCACAATTTGGTCTTCCGTAGCAACTCCGTTGTGGGCTGGAGCTATTCTTTGGTGTATTTTGGAGGTTTCTTACCGATTAGCTGGATACTCTTACGCGCGCTTTATGCCAAAAATGGAAGCGTCCGTACGCATGTCGATGTTTGACTATGTGCAACGCCATTCTTACACCTACTTTAATACGAAATTTGCTGGAGGATTGGCTAATAAAATTTCCGATATGCCCAACAGTATGGCGCGTGTTATTCAGTTAGTGTGCATGATTTTTGTGCCTGTAACCCTAGCTCTCATTATCTCCTCAACACTTTTCTTCCATCTTCATCCATCGTTTGCGCTGATTCTCATGGGCTGGATTGTTGTGCACTTGGGAATTTGCTTGCTGTTTGCCAAACGTTGTTCTTTTAATTCGAACATTCATGCGGAATCGCGTTCACACCTTGCTGGTAAGATTGTAGATAGCTTTACAAACAACTTGAATGTGCGTTTGTTTTCGCGCTACAACTTTGAAAAATCGAGTCTGAATGTCGCTCAACAAGATGAACGCCGCAAGCATGTCCTTTCGCTAAAATATGTAGAAAGAATGAAAATTTGGCTCAGCATCGCCGCTTTTATCGGTCCATTTGCTGGAATGACTCTATACATCATCTACAACTGGCAAATAGGCTTTTTGAGTACAGGTGAAGCTGTTTTTGTGTTCAATTCTTGCTGGAATGTCACGATGATGGCGTGGATTGCCGGATTAGAAATTCCCGATTTCTTTAAGGAAGTTGGGGTTAGCAATCAGGCATTGACCATTGTGCGCGATGCACACGACATTGTAGACGATCTAAAAGCACCAGAGCTTAAAGTTAGTCGTGGAGAAATTGCATTTGAAAATGTCGATTTCCACTACATCCCCAAGCACAGTCTCTTTAGAAATAAAAATATCTTAATTGATGCAGGCAGTAAGGTGGGGCTAGTTGGCTTTTCGGGATCAGGGAAAACAACGTTTGTTCATCTTATCTTACGTTATTTTGATGTAGAGGCAGGACGCATTTTAATTGATGGGCAAGACATTGCTGTGGTCTCTCAAAATTCTCTTCGCGAAAGCATTGCCATGATTCCTCAAGATGCCTCCCTTTTCCATCGAACATTAATGGAAAATATTCGCTACGGTCGTTTAGACGCTACTGATGAAGAGGTCATAGAAGCAGCAAGACAAGCGAGCTGTCATGAGTTCATCGATAAACTTCCTGAGAAGTACAATACCATGGCTGGAGAACGCGGAATCAAGCTTTCTGGTGGCCAGCGTCAGCGCATAGCGATCGCACGTGCGATCTTAAAAAATGCTCCGATTCTGATTTTAGATGAAGCCACTTCCGCTTTAGATTCGGTCACAGAAAGCCATATTCAAACCTGTTTAGAACAGCTTATATTGGGCCGTACAACCATTGTTATCGCTCATCGTCTGTCTACGTTATCGGGAATGGATCGCATTTTAGTCTTTGATGAAGGCGAAATTATTGAAGATGGTTCTCATCAAGAATTGCTAGACGCACAAGGTCATTATGCCATGATGTGGAATATGCAAGCAGGTGGATTCCTCCCTGAAGACGGTCTGGAGTAACTTTTCTTAATCTATTTTAGGAGCAAAACATGTCTCTTTTTTTACTTACTTTAATGTTTACGTATGTCAATGCTCCCTTTGTGGAAATGCGTGAAGGCCCTTCTTTAGATACAAAGGTGGATTCTCAGGCGATCTATGCAGAACGTGTAGAAATTTTGGAAACTGCGCATGATTGGATAAAAATTCAGACTCCTGACACCTATACAGGATGGGTAAAAAAGGATCTCCTTCGCACGCAAGACTATCCATTCATTGACCATACAGGAGCACTCACAGCGATGATCAACCGTCGTTCTGCTCACATTTATGCTGAGCCAGATCTTGCAATGGGTCCCATGATGACACTCCCCTATGAAAGTCGCCTGCAAGTGATAGATCAAATGGGAAATCCAGAAGGACGTTGGTTGTGTGTGCAGTTAGTGAATGGACAAAATGCATATGTGCAACGTGGGGATATTATGTTAAATCCAAAGCCGCTCAACCACGAAGAGCTAACCTCTTTAAGTCTTAACTTCATGGACTTACCCTATACATGGGGCGGTCGCGTCAGCTTTGGATATGACTGTTCTGGGTTTACTCAAATGCTTTACCGCCGCATTGGTGTGATTCTTCCGCGAAATGCACGTCAGCAAATCAATTGGAATGGGTTTCATGAAGTGGCGACAGAGTCTTTGCAACCAGGAGATTTAATCTTTTTCGGAAAAGACTCTTCTAAAATTGTGCATGTGGGGCTATTCTTGGGGGATAATTGGTTTATTCACGCTTCTCAAAGCGAAAACAAGCCTTATATACGCTTGAACAACCTGACGGAAGCTAGATGGAACGGTACAGAGGGCTCCCCTTTTCCATTCCGTACCGCACGAGGTATTAGGGGTTAGAGTGTTCGTTTTGTTTTTTACCACAGAGACACAGAGAGCAGAAGGGCATTGCAGACGTTTCCGTTGTAGCGTTTTTGTCGCTTTGAGGCTAATGGTGATAGGTTTTTTCGATACCTTTTTAAAAGCTGAGGCTTTTTAAAAACCAGCCAAGGCAAAAAAAATTGTCTAGCGACAATTTTGCACTTACTTTGCTTCGCAAAGGTAGCATTGCTACTGTTTAGAACATTTACTAATTTACACTTTAGGTTATGTCAAGGGGCCATTAGTAATGAGTCCGCATCTAACACCACATGCAATTCAAGCACCAAAAATTGGATACAAGGAGTCTGTGTAATATGTAAGGTTGACACCTTTGCGAAGCAAAGTGAGTGCGAAATTGGCGCAGACAATTTTGCCTTGGCTGGTTTTTAAAAAGCCTCAGCTTTTTAAAAAGGTATCAAAAAACCAATCACCATTAGCCTCAAAGCGATAAAAACGCAACAACGGAAACGTCTGCAATGCCCTTCTCTGTGCTCTCTGTGTCTCTGTGGTAAAAAACAAAACGAACACTCTCAAAGACGAACACGAAAGAACAACAGCTCTATGCTCTTAGGTCGAACTCTAGCTTCCATTTACGGTCGTCAGGCGCCACACACCATAACTCCAACACACCCAACTCCGTAACACGTGTTTTCAATTTCACCTGAATGGTTTTTCCATCCTGCGCACCACTCTCCAAACGCGTTTCAATCGGATGCAATTCCGTTAATTCCTGCTTCCAATTTTTTATCACGCTACCTGCTACCGGTAATGCACCATTTGAAAGATGTTGTGTTCCGTGGCTAAAGAAGCGAAATGTTGCCTGCTCACCTACCACCAACGAAAATTCTTGATGATCGATCGCCAGTTCTGATCCTTCTTCCATTCCAAAAGGCACAACACATACAGCTTTAAGCGGCACTGGCATTCCAGGTACTGCTGGAGCAGACTCTTCAACTCCAATGTAATAACTACGACTGGTTCCGCCTTTAATGCGAATGGCCTTTCCTGCACGTGCCAAGCCGTAGTTGACGGCACCTTGACTCACAGCAAAGTCGTAATCGGCTCCAGGAAGCTCATGAACTGATGGCTTTCCCAATGCGTGTGCCCACAGATTTAACAAATCCATTAAGCGCTTGCGCAGTGCTTCCGCTTTAAGGGTTCCCCCATTAAATAGAACTGCATTTGGAAGCACAAAGTGCTCCATGCCAGCTTGATCCGTTTCCCCCGTCATCGATAAAAATTTTGCCAATTGGTGCGAAATTCGGGCATCTTGCGCATATGGCAATCCAATTTGTTGTAGCCCTGCTCTTTTTTCAACAGTGGAACGTTCATGAGGCTGTGACAAGGGAACAAAACCATCCAGAATTAGTCTGTGAGCCTCTTCTTTGCTCAAAGTTGTCTTTAGTGTTCCGCCAATTAAACGACTGCTGCGACCCATAATTGTAATGTCAACAGAAGTAGGCGCTTGTGATCCCATTAATGTTTCTTTTGCATCCCTGCACATATGTACAAGGGATTGCAGCTGCCATTCATCAATTGTATGCCCCTGCTCTTCTAGTTTGCTCTTGGCAAGATAGGCAAGCGCGAGATCGATGTTATCTCCCCCCAGAAGCAAATGAGAACCCACAGCTTCGCGCTTTAAACTTAGCTCACCCTGTTCATCTTGAACGGAAATTAAACTGAAATCAGTTGTGCCTCCCCCAATATCAATCACGAGAACCTTATCATTCACTTTTAACTGCTTCCGCCAAGAGTCCTTATGTGCATGTAACCACGCATAAAATGCTGCTTGAGGCTCTTCTAGCAAAATGATTTCAGGATAACCCGCTTTTTCAGCTGCTTCTAAAACAAGTTGACGTGCACTAGGATCAAATGAAGCAGGAACAGTAATTAAAAATTTTTGCTCCTTGAAAGCCGCAAGGGGCATTTGACTATTCCACGCTTCACGTAGATGCTCTAATACCGCTGCATTGGCTTCCAGAGGACTCATCTTAGCTGTGTTCTCTTCCGCGTGAAGAGGCAACAGCTTGTCGCGACGATTAATACCGGAATGACATAGCCAGGATTTAGCAGACGAAATTAAACGCGACGGTAATTCGGCTCCACGCTCACGAGCAAATAAGCCTACACAATGCATTTCTGTGCTATTCCACGGCAGTTTATTGCGTATCGTCGCAAGTTCTTCTTTCAGAGGAAAATAGAGAAACGAAGGGAGCGATAACGATTCCGGTTGTGCTCCAGATGTGACTTGAGAGATAGAAAACTGCTCGATACTGGGTTCCGTTTTATCCATTTTGGCGTAGGCCAGCGTAGAGTTCGTCGTACCAAGATCAATTCCAATAATATAGTCTGACATAGTTATCGCACTTCGATTTCAGCAGGACAGATAACGTCCGAGATCTGTTCTCCACTCTTTTGAGGTAGGGAGCGTTTATGTGCCTTCCAACCCTTGTGCATGAGGACTCCAGTGAAGGGTGGCTCCCCTTTAACTTTACCCACAACTTTAATGCGCATAGGATCATATCCAGCAGGTACATTGACAATAGAGCCCTCTGCTTCTTCCAAAACAGGGCGCAAGGTAACAAGCTCTTCCAAATTTTTTGCACAGCTACTGTGAATTTGACGCACAGCTGCACCCACCTGAGCATCGTTATAAGTCGAAATGTCTTCTTTTAAGAAATCGATCAAGCGTCCTGAATGCTGTAACAGGGAAAGCAAACGCAAATGAGAAAGATCTGCAGTCTCAGCTTTCGGCGACGTATCGTCGTTTAGAAAAGACTCTGCTTTTTTAGGATTTTTCCACGCCTTACAAAAAGCTTTTAACGCTAAAATGAATTTCATTCTGTTACTCCAGCAGTACTTTTTCCTGAATCCGCACCTTAAAGGCATCTTCAACATATTCCGCGGCCGATGGAATAAGATATGCGGCTATTTGCAATGCGAACGCTAGGAAGAAAATGATAAAGGTTAAAACAAGAAGTGGTTTGCCACCAGGAACGCGAAACGTTCCATCATAGCCCATTTTATAGCGTCCAATCCACACCATCAGAACAGGGATCATTCCGTTCAAAATCGAATCGCCAATTCCCCCTGACCACTCCATAGCAAGAATAAAAACGCGCTCTAGCTGAGTCGCAAATACCAGCGTTGGAATCATGATGAGAGCTCCCAAAAGCAATTTCCCCATCCCGGCATTTTTTATCTTTAATCCGTCTGATAGAAAGTCGACCAACCCCAAACCGATACCCAAAAAGGAAGTCACAATGGCAAAAAAGGCAAAATACTCTGCAACCGTGCTGATCCATACACCTTGTACGTGTTGATTGAGAAAGATTGTCGCAGGCTCACCGAGGCGCAGCGCCTCGACTAATCCATTCGGCCCTTCTACAGGCACAATACCTAAAATCAACCATTGCCAGATCAGGTAGACCAAAAACGTGATGGTGGTACCGCCAATAACAGCTAACCGCAAAGCCCTTCCATTGCGCTTCAGGTATGGTGTTAAGCTTGGAACCATCGTTTGAAAGCTAAAGGTAGTTAACGTTAAAGGAACCGCCAACAAAGAAATGGGCCAGCGTGCATGCCATAGATTAGACTCCTTGACTTCATCAATTCCAATCCCAATTAAAGCAAAGTAGGCGCAGATCATCGCTGTGAACAGGATTGTATTGACACGTCCAATGATTTGACTTCCTAGGTCAACCACAACACCAAATATGATAAGAAATATCAGGGAACCTAAATCTCGCGATAGTTCGAGACCGAAAAGAGTGTTAATTGCGTTGGCCATTTGTGCTCCGCCACCTGCTGTATATCCCACCAGTGAGGCGTAGCAGACAAAGGTGTAGAGAATCCAGCTAACCACTTTTCCTGGGGTTCCCAGCAAACGAGAGGTCATGGTGATAATGTGTACGCCCTCTTCCATCCATAGGCTCACTTCAAGCAAGAGAAGACCCGTTAGGGTCATTGCAAACCAGCAAATAGCCATAATTGTGATGGAGGGTAGAAAACCACTTACTCCTGTAGCCACAGGCAACGCCAACATGCCACCGCCAATGCATGTTCCTGCAACCAAGAACATGGCAGAAAGAACATGTCCTCTGGATGGTGCCACTTCAAGATTAGTCACGCAAAACCTCTGATAATTTAAAATGAGGCAGAGTATATCGCCGGAGAGGATTCTACCGCAAGTCAAGAATAGCAAACGATATATGAACAGGTCTAGAGAAGCGCAAGGGGCGAATGTGCTATTTGGAGTGCAGGGACCTCGGTCCCGCACTCCGTCCGATCTTAATCTTAATCTTGATCTTGATCGTAATTTTTCCTTTCTTCAACTTTTCTAAATTCGAGCATTTATGTCTCAGTTCGGTCTGTCAAGAAAGTGTTTATTCATTTTATTACATGGATTAGCGAACTTCTGTGTAAGAAAGATTAAGATCAAGATGAAGGACGTCAGAGAATGACTTATAGGAAAGAAAGATCAAGATTGAGATCAAAGTGCGGGACCTTGGTCCCGCACTCCAAAATCGATGTTAAGATGCTGCAGATCCGGCGGAACCAGAACCTGAACCAGAACCTGATCCAGCTCCTGCTCCCGCAGTATATTTCTGATGCTCCATTCCTTCGCCTTTACGCTTTAGGCTAATCGGGAATCCAGCCCTATTTTTTTCGACTTCATTAGATGACATATCTTGCTTTAGTCTTTTAAACATTTCCTCTTTTGCTGCAGGAGAGAAATCTGAAATGAGCCAATCGAAAATGACTCTATTTCCCCGTGACGCATGAATTACATAACTGTATAGATTCATTATTAGATCTCCGGGCCGAACCAGATCATAATCTAATGACTTAATCACAACTTCGCCCTTTTCATTACGACTATAGCCTAGATTATCAGTATATAAATCATTGATAAGTTCATTTCCAAATCTTCCATCTGAAGTCAATGTCCCAGTCACTGTTACATGCTTTTTAATAAATTGTAGCGTTTGTGCAGCAATACTTTTAGGAGGAAGTTCATTAAAATCTTCAATCGATTCATAAACAACTAAATCTCCGACATCTACTGTTTGCTGGCGCTCCTCAATCGTCCAATTTTCTAGCCCCTTTCCCGTTTGAAGTTTATAATACTCTTCTTCTACTTTGGTACAAGTTCCTTCAAAAAATTGCATTCCTGAGGGAGCTGCTCCCTTACGCTTCAAATGAGAGCATGCACGAAGTTCAGCAACAGGAATTCCTAATTTCTTGTACTGTTCGAATGCCGCTTGTGCATCGATAAATTTCTTTCCAGCCTTATTGCCATTATAACCCTGACATTCAGTTTTAAAAACTAACTGTCTTACGTCATACTCTTTATTATTAAGCGTTATCGTTTGTGGGTCCAGAAAGATATAAACTTTTCTATTTACTCCAGATCCTACTCTTTGCAGTGGATACGTTTTGCCATTAAAAGTTATTTGCGCTATTCTTATTGATACTTCAGTTAATTCAGCTTCTGGTATTACATAAGCTCCTGCTGCAGATACTTTAGCTCTTTTAGAAGGAGACTCCATAGCTGCTGCTGGTCTTCTAGTTCCATGAGGAGCCGCTGCTGCCTGCATTTTTGTCTCTACTTCATTGCGCGCTTGCTGTGGAGCCACAACGGGAGCTTGAGGCATCGCCTCATCTGCTGAAGATAATGCTTGGCTAAAAGCCGATTGCAAAGGCACGGTTCCATCTAATAAATCATCTAATTGCGGTGCACCGCTTCTAGATCCCGTTTTTACTGGAGAAGGTGAATAACCATCAAATAAATTACCTTTTACGACATTACTAATGTTATCACCAGGAGAACTCTCCAATCTTCTTGCGCCACCGCCGTTTTTTCTCGGGGCATCAGGAGCTACGGTAAAAGGTGACATTGGTGAAAGAGGTGCAGTAGTGGCAAATAGTGACATAAAAACTTTTCCTTTATAATTTATAAATTTTGAATCCACAGTTTACAAAAAAAGACTAAATTTAATCAATACAATAAATTATTTTGTTACAAGGTAGTTGCAATATTTTTAAAATCGACAATTACTTTACCTTTTTTAGTATATAATATACCCTTGTTGGCCTTAGAAATAAATTCACTGTTTTTTCCTTTCCATGTCAGGGTGGTAAATGGTCTCGCAGCTGCAGTAGAAATCAATTCCTGCAGATCATAATTCTCCCCGTCCAATACTACCTGAAGGCCCTCTTCAACTTTAAAAGTTCTTTCGCCTTGTTTCCCTTGTAACAAATAAGAGACCTCGTCGAGACGTATCTGCCAAGTATTATCAACAGTAGATGAAATCGTCGAATTCCCCACTGACAGAATCCCCTCATCGATATAATACATGCCGTGATCTCCCCCGCCACCACTTGTGTTTATCCCCTCAGGCTGATGTATCACCATAGAAACGCCTGTTTGTGCGTGATAGCCATCCATTAACTTTGTTATATTTTGCTTATACCTAGTTAACAAAACAGCGACATCCTTTTTAATATTCTCAAAGCCATATTTTTGTTTTAGTTTCTGTGCACGAGTGCTTACTTCACTATCAGAGAGCACAACACTCTCTTCTAATAGCTCGTCCATGGCTTTTTGATTATTGATAATTTCTGTTTTCCAATTTTTTAACCCGATGTCATCCAGTGCAAAGCCTAGTGCAGCCCCTACACCATAGTGTCGGTGCTTGATAGCCAGTTCTACTGCATCGGGATTTTTCGCATATGAGTCTAGATTGCTTTGTAGATGTCTTTTACGATGATATCCTGGCATTAACCCCGGTGTTTCCAATGTTTTAAAACTGACATAATCTGCTAATCCCTCCATGCGTTGCTGATGCCTTTCCCAATTGGCGGAAGAAGGCTTTATTAACTTCATACGACTTTTGTGTATCGCTAAGAAGTCCTTTAACAATTCCATTCTATCTGTGGGACGTTCTGAAAGGGTATATTGACCTAACAATTGATCTTCGAGGCGGATTAATGCGATATTATCAACGTTGAGATAATCTTTGTATGTATCTGTAAAGCCTTTTACATCTGAAAACTGACCAAATTGATGCGAGTGAAAACGTTCATGAACAAGAACAAGAAAAGGCAATACCGGATCGCGCTTCATCAAGTCGATATGAAATACGTACACTTCTTGCCCTGCCAGTAGGTACTCAGGGTTCATTTCTACTTCACAGATACCCCAGTAGTCATGAGAGCTGTATTTTACGTTTGGATTTTTACTTTTTTTCCAATGTGCATCGTCGCTATTTAAGT
This sequence comes from Parachlamydiaceae bacterium, assembly GCA_013821265.1. GTDB lineage: Bacteria > Chlamydiota > Chlamydiia > Chlamydiales > Parachlamydiaceae > JACDHD01. Next base: position 28,971 of record JACDHD010000029.1, read on the forward strand.
TAAATGCATAGATGTGGCCATTGGTAAACCAAATAACAACTGGTGTCTTTGAAAGATCATAGCCTGGCCAAATAGAGGCTTCTTGCTGGTGGCTGACTTCAATCACCTGAGCCACTTTAGCAACAGTCTGTTCTTCATAGGAGACAGGTTGCTTAGGGCCTGAGGCAAATGCTGTGTTTTTAACAAAGATAACAAATAACACAATAAATAGTTTATTAAACAAAATAAACACCTCTGAATTAAATAAAGTTAATATCAATTATACTGTTTGCTTAATTTAATAGCAACAACTTATTTGATTAAGTTAGAAAACAATTGAAAATTATGCATTTAAAATTGTTTATGTAGGCGCAAAATAGAAATGTCGTAATGTTCTGCAACTTAGAAATGTCGTATTTATTATAACATGTACCTCTTTTGTTTTAAAAGCAGGGGGTAGGGG
>JACDHD010000088.1 GCA_013821265.1 Parachlamydiaceae bacterium
GTACTACGCACAAGAGCGTGGGAGAGTAGGTCGTCGCCAAGTTTTTTCTTTCGCCTTAGCTGCATTGCAGCTAAGGCCTTTTTTTTGTTCTTAATCTTAATCTTGATCTTATTCTTGATCTTAATCCTGATCTTAATAACGACGCAAAGTGCTGCCAATTCTTTCCCTTCCCTTTCCCTTTCCATGCGCCCGTGAGCGTGCCCGTGTAACCGTGCCCGATTCCTTATTTTTTTAAAGGACGAAAAGGACGCAAACGACGCAAAGGACAAATTTGCTTGCTGTTCTGTTGTCCAGCAGATGAGACAATTGCAAAAGTCAAACGAGTCATAGAAAAGCGCAGAGGCCGAATGTCCTATTTGGAGTGCGGTGGCTTGCCACCGCTTCGCTATCATGTCACTTTTACTCATAACGGAAGGTAGTAAAATGTCTAGTATGCCTGGAGTGTCTTTTGTAAAAAGTGAAAAACCTTTATTTTCAGAGAATCTTCATTGTTCTCTTCCAAGATGTAGTAAGCTTCTTTTTAAAAAAATTCGAATGTGTAGAGACTGTCTGCAGACGCCTTACTGTGATTCTGTTTGTGCATTAATTGATAAAACAGCTCATTCACTAACGTGTCGTAAGTTCTTTAAGTCCAACTTTATCACACAATCTCCTCAGAAAGTCACAGCAGCAGTCGTTTCTATAGCCGCTACCACAGCAGGAATTACCAGCATTCCTCCAAAAGTTACTTCTACAAATAATCAAGTGGGAATAGGTGCTGGAGCACACTCACAAAGCTCACCCCTTTCATCTTTTCGCGGTGATAATAAAGCTTCTGACACAAAGCAATGGAACAGTTTGGCTGACCGCCTGCATACTCTATTGAAGATGAATGCTTCAGATAAGGACATAGGGTCTCAAATTTTTTCGAAGGTTGTGATTCGTGTAATTACCAGGAAAAATACAGCTAACTCCAGAAAAGAAGAACAAGTAAGTATGGAACAGTCGTTAAAGAATACAGATGGGATTTCTCGTAGAGAAATAAGTGGTGGCTTTTTGCGTACCTATTATAATGCAAAATTTTTGCATAATGCAACAGCCTACCAGATAGAGTTTGTTATTCGAGTCGAAGAAGCTGCAAAAGCTGCAAAAGCTGCAAAAGCTGCAGATACTGTAGATGCTGTAACTGTTAGGAATCAATACACTGCATTTGCTCAGATGCGTCAAGGCACGTTTATATCAGATGCCCAGAGACGCGCTTGGGGTGAAGCCTAGACTATTTTCTAAAAGAAGTGATGAGGATTCTCATCACTTTTCTATACTTCAGTACTTAAAACCCTCTATCTTGTGGCTGTAACAAACTAACAACATTTTGAAAATTTAGGGAAGTTGGGAAAGCAGTTAGTTCCGATGCTTTTCTTTGGATTGCGGAAGCTAATGTGGTCGGGTGATGAATCGCAAAGCACATTCTCTTTTCTCGAATAGTACCAGCATCTTCTCTTACTACGGGAATGCCTACTCTCCAACCGTGATCTGTTAAAATAGATTGTTGAGCGATATTTTTCCTATCGGCGGCTTCTGCATCCGCTCCTTCCATATGCTGACGGTTATTCCAGGTATGATCTAGAGAAGTATAGTAAACCATGAAAGGTGTTCCTCTTGGTGATGAATCCTGTATTATCTTTCTTATGAAATTTTGTGTTTCCAAATGCAGATTTTCATCATCGATATCCAAAGGAAAGCGGGCTGCTATTGAGTGCTCACGCGACTTTACGAATACATTACCCTGGTTATTCTTAAAGAGCGTAATAATTTTATGTACATTTTCGGCTTTTCCTGACTTTATAAAGAATCCAATAGAGCTGATCGCGTACCTGCGTGGACTACCTTGTTCCTGAAGTGTCTCAATATCATACTGTATCTTGATTTGAAGAGGAGATTTTTGAACATTCGTATTAGGAAATAAAGTGACGGAATAGTTTTTTGATTTTTTAATGAGATGCAGCAAATTTTGTACATTTTTTCCATGTTCGTACGGTGAAAATAAAGTGCTTGTTAGTGAATAGCGATAAGCACCTGTGACTACAGTATTTAAATGTGTATTGCCATAAGCTCCGAAAACAGCACGTAGAAATCGTTGAAAGCAATTTAATACTCTTCTATTTAAGATCAATTCCTTTTCAACTTTTCTATCAGCCTCCTTTCTAGCGACTTCTTCAAAGAAGATATATTCTTTAGATGCAAATAATCGAGTAATACACATGAGATAGGCTCCTTTTTTGTTGGTGATGTCGATTGTATGCCATGCGTGTAATATGGTCAATCGATTGACAGAGAAAAAGTAAGCTTTTGAGTCGCTCTAAAGAGCTCAGTTTTTAATTTTGCGTTAACCCACAGTTCCCTTCGGTCACTGTGGGCTAAATGAGAGTCGCTTTCGCTGCGCGCTCAAGCTCTAAAACAAATGTCCTATTAAACAATAGCCTCAGTCGACATGGTACTACTCTCTAAATTCCGAGCAAAGCGAGGACGCCTCTCAATAATAGCACGCCGTGACCGAAGGGAACTGTGTGTAAACTATAACAAAAGAACTGAGCCCTTTAGGGCGACTCAAACTAAAGTTATGATCATACCATGAAAATGTACGAGAAAAAGGAATGCGAACCTAAAACGATATACTAAGCTGCAGGTGGTGCAGCTGCAAACCATCCTTCAGGGCGCGCTTTAATCGCCTCCCAATGAACTTTGATTTGAGCCATTTGGTCATTGTAAGCCTTTAAATTTTTAGGAGCCTTTAGATTGGCCATTAGTTGAATAATGGCTATGCCATCTTCACAGACGCCTTGCTTCTTTAAAATCTCGGTGCGTAATCTCCCCTCTGGGAAAGATGTTTGAACGTCTTCTCTCCCTCCTTGTCTTGCATCTCCGGAACTAACTGGGAGAGCCATTTCATTTTCTCCCATTTCAAAAGCATCTCTGGCGGTTAACGTTTCAAAAAGCATGCAGCCTGTTGCAAAACGGTCGTGACAGCGTGCTCCCAGAGCGCGTTCCGCGGGATACTGTCCTCTAAGCATTTCACCGTGAATGATTGGGCGATAGAGACCAGTATACTCATTTGAGTGCTTGACTTTGTCTAATTCCTGCATTGAGGCCCAATCACCTGTAGAGAGTTCGATACCACCATCCTCACCTTCAGAAACAAAAACGTTACCCCCTTTAAGATCGCCATGGTAAAGACCTTTTGCTTGCATATCAAAAAGGTTGGTGAGAAGTTTGTCGCATAACGTTCCCAGTTCTGGCTGTGTCAATATCTTCGTATTAATTAGATCAGTTAAATTCCGAAAATGTGTTTGAGGCATTCCATAAAGATGGCCGATCATGATTTCTTCAAGTCCTTCACTTGTTCGAATGACAGTGGCAACGATAGGAGCACGTTGAACACCCACTACCTTCAATTTTTCCAGACGTTGTAGATTTTCTCCTTCCCGAAGAACATTTTTTCCGCGTTTGATCGCATAGAATTTGCGGTTAGCAAGATCTTCAATTTGATGCACTTTCCCAAATCCACCGCTTCCAAGATGGTGTTCAGAGGATAAATGGCACACATAGGCAGTCGTTCCATCTGTATGAACGAGGTATTCTTTCCCAGATTCTTTTGCGACGACACCCTTCTTGGGATCTCCAGCAATGTCGCTTCCTAGCCATAAGTTATGTGCATATAGTACTGTGCGACATAGTAATGAAGGAACAATTCGATTTGTGGAGCGTAGTGAATCGTACTTTTCAAATTGTGTGCTGTATTTATCCATCGCATGGCGTAGCTTAGTTGCTTTTTCTTGTAACGCTTGCAAACCAGCGCGACCGCGCAGTTCACTTAGCTCTTCAGATGTGACTAGGAGCCGTTTACGCAAGCTACCAATGTTTAAGTAGTATTCTCTTCCACCTTCAGAAACTTTTACCCAACGAAACGTGCGCATCCATTTCAGAACGCGCCACTCATCGCGTGGAACATCCATTTTTCTAATCAGAAAGCCTGAGTCATAATTCAAGCTGCGAATGCGTATGCGGTCGTTGGCCTCTGACGCAGGTTTTGCTTTGCCAATTTTCCATAGGGGAACATCAATGTCTTGCTTTCCTGACACCGCTTCCAGAACAGGTCCAGAGTCAGCTTCTTTTTCTTTAGCTTGTTTTGAGTCTTTTTCTGGAGGCTTTTTTGGTATTTGACTCTCATATGGATCTCGCATTGAATGACGGACTTCACCCATATAGACCTCCAAAATCAAGTTAGTAAGTATTTAATCGTGTGGAGAAAATGATTACGCGATGTGACAAATTTTGCGTTTGAGCCAAACAACTTTCCTAAAAATCCGCTAATTTGATAACTGCCTGTACCTATAGATTCCTTTTCATATGTTAGCGAAGTGCCTTCAAGGTCCATGCTTGCTACTCTACAGTCGACTTTTGCTCCCTTTCCCAAAGTCATCTTGGTTGCTGTTTCTGTTTCTGGAAACAATCGGAGGACAATTTGAGGTCCAAGATGGATATTAAGATCCATCGCTGTGAATCCCAATGGTATTGCATCCTTCATCGTATGGTGAACGGCCTTTTTGAGTGAAATCGTAATCAAAGTAGTTCGTGTGGCTTTGTCAAAGGTTTCTGAAAAGTCTGTAACTGAAGCAGAAAATTTACTAAATCCGAGTAGCACGCAACTTGTAAGGGCAGGACCGATTTGATTTGTCAATAGTTCTGTAAGTGCCTTTAGAGCAAGAGGTGCTTTTTTAGATGAGGATTCAGCAAAAATTTTCTGAGCTTTTTTGTTATAGTGATAGTCCTCTAGACATTCTTCTTTGATTTTAGCGATACGTTGTGCGATTTCTTTGGCGTTGAGAGTTTTCCCATCGGCGGGATAATAGCGGACGTCTAAGAGATCAACGATCGCACATCTCATGATCTCCTGACCAAAAACATAAAAACGATCATCACTGTTTTTTCCAAATAAAGTCGTCCCCAATTTGATAACCTCATCCCAAGTGCCTTGCCATTCTTGTATTAATTTTGTGCTTAAGACAGCTTCTCGTGTTCTTTTAAATGACTTGCAGTACTCTTTTCCTGATTGCTTGTAATGCTGCAATGCCTTTTCATATTCCCCTTTGTCAACTTCTGTATTTTCTTTGCTTTCTGACTCTTTGGTTTCAGCTTCAGCATGTTTAAATGTTTTTGCATGTGTTTTTTCAATACGTTTAGCCACTTCTGTTGGCTCCTGACTAATTGTTTTTTCGTTAAGGAAAGAAGGTCCTCCTGGAGGAGTTTCTGGAGCTTCTGGACGCTTTGAAACTGCTCCAGGAGGATCTTTTTTGTGCACTTTAGGCTGTGTGTGGTCGGTCCAAGGTGCTTTGTGGGGATCAAATTCTGCGGTCATAAGAGTTCCTCCTCATTGCGTTCTCGGCCTATTCCCTGATCAGTCCATCCTGAAGAGAGAAGATCTGAAACAAGACCATCGATCTGTACGTCTTCTTCTTTTAAAACACCAAGATTGGGTGGAGCTTGTATACTTATCATCCGCTGAACAAGGTCGACAACATCCTCGCTGTAACCTAACCCTATCAATATTTCGCGGTTCTCATTTATCGCTTCTTGATTTTGTGGAATGAGAACATCTGCACCGGTTAGTACTTCAAAGAGAAGGCAACCGAATGCATAGCGGTCTAAACAACGCGCCCCAATTTCTTTGTATTGTGGAAAGGCGCCATAATCGAGAAGGTCTTCATAGACTTTAGGGGTATATTTCGGTGTGTTAATCGCTAGGCTTCCATGCAAATCGTCTAAAGATTGAGCTCCCGCAATATCCCCCACAGTTAAGCGTGGATACTGTTGACCTGCTTCTTGGGAAATGAAAATATTTTCCGCCTTTACATCTCCAGCGTAGATGCGATTGTCGCGCAAATGTTGGAAGCGAGCCATGATTTGTTTTCCAAAGTCCACACGTGTCTCAGGGGTCATCTCAAAGCTGCCCATCCACGCACGTAAATTGCTTTCAGATGTTTTGGCACCAGTAGCTTCATATAGTTCCCCAACCATAAATTCTTGAATTTTTTCTGGATCTTCAAGTGGTAGTCTACCTGACATAATGGGAGCAGCTTGTACGCCTTCTAGATGGGGTAAATGATTATGTAGATCAGATAATTTTTGCGCTTCTTGCTCTACCCGTCTTCCGATTTTCAATGCGTAGAAACGTTCGTCAGCTAGGTTTTTGACTTTGAGAACTTTCCCAAAACTTCCTTTTCCCAATAGATCTTTTTTAGATAGAAGGATAACGTGGACTTCTTGGCCATTTGCCTTGACTAAGTACTTTTTGCTCCCCTCCTGTATGAGGATGCTTTGTTCTAGCTTTCCTTGAATTGATTTGGATGAAACCAGATCAAAAGAGGCAAAAACGATTTTGGCGAGTAGGGAGGGGACAATGCGACTTTCAGGTCTTCTTGCGTGATACTCTGCAAAATGTGTTTTGTATTCCTCCATCGCTTCATTTACGCGTGTGAGCTTACCTGTCAAGCCTTCTAAGCTTCCGCTCTTTTTCACTTGTTCTAATTCTGTTTTGGAAATGAGAAGGCGTTTTTGAAGACTATTAATATTTAGGTACAGCGTGACGCCTCCTTCACTAACGCGAACCCAGCGGAAAGACCTGAAAAACTTCATGATGCGACTTTCGTTTTTCGGAATCGCCATTTTACGTACAAATAAAGAGGAGTCTTGAACCCCTCTCAGTTGAACGCGTTCTTCGCCTTTTTCAACTTTTCGCGACTTCCCTTTTGCGTGCCAGATGGGAGCTTCTATGTGACTTTGCTTTATTGGTTGTTCTATGATGCCGGGTTCTTGTTCAGAGTCGGATAAGGGAATATCCTGAAGATCATCAGATGCTGGGTGGGTAAATTTAATGGGGTCAAATTCTGGAGGGGAGTATCCGCCTCTTCCTAGGGATCCCGTACTCATCGTACACCTCGGAGTTATAATAACTAATTACTATTATAACACGGATGTAATTAATTGAAACAGATGTGATTATTAGTTAAGTTAAGTAACTTTGTCTGTTATTAGTTGTGTTATTAGTGAAGGGGTGGACGAATGTGCTATTTGGAGTGCGGTGGCTTGCCACCGCTTTCATAGGGGTCGGCTTGCCGGCCCCATTCACAGTTCGTTGTGACATCGGCAAGCCGATGTTTGTGAA
>JACDHD010000030.1 GCA_013821265.1 Parachlamydiaceae bacterium
GGTGCGAGCCCTAATCCCTCAAGAATACTCAAACTTCTTCGATTCAGGCGATGATCCCCTAAATCAATCGTTTCCATTTCTACTTCAATCCAGCTCATAATGATCTCCAATAATTTTTCTTATTATCTAAAACTTATTAGAGATTTTTTACCACTCAAACATATGCTAAAACATCAAAATGGGACTTATGGGTAATAGGATGCGCTCACGGGCACGGGCACGGAAAAGGCTTTTAAAACCGTGGACTGTAATGGAAGTTGGCTCCGCATTTCAATGTGTGATTGGTTCCAACTTCATATACACGATCATTGATCAATACTTTAAATTCAGCATTGGCAAAACTATTATCGGTTTCCCATACCCATTCATCAGCTTTAACATTTTTTAAAGGGGTTCCACGATCCCAACTCATTCCGTTAATCCCTTGACCACGAATAAAGAGAGTATTGTGAAACCCAACGTCGTATTTAATCGTAATGCGTGTTTTCCCTTTTAAAGTCGTAGATTGAGTGTCATTACAGCAAGCGGGTGTATTGCATGTTCGTACAGGAGAGCTTTGATTTTTTTGTGCAGTTGATTCGCTATGAGCATTCGATTTTTTTGTCATCATACAGCCTTCTTGGTTAGTAATTGCTTCTCAAATTTCAAATAATTCTTTTTATATAAATCGTCAATTGGATTTTCCCTTGAAATTTATCCCCATACCAGATATCGTACATCCTACCAACAGATTTTTAGCGTTTTTTTCCTCGAGTTAGGAAATGTAACCGAGACAATAAGGATATTTCATGCAAGAAGAGCTTAAGAAAATTTTAGATATTCAAGAACTTGATATGCAGATGATCCAGCTGATGCGGCTTAAGCGCCAACGTCAGAATGAGTTAGGTAGCATCAATGCGGCTCAAGAGTCACTCAAAGAGCAACTCGGATTAAAAGAACATGAAGTCCTTGAGCTGAAAAAGAATATTCGATTGGCAGAAGGCGAACTTAACGAAGTCAACGAAAAATTTAAAAAGCTGGAAGCACAGCAGCATTCCATTAAAAAAGTGGATGAGTTTAATGCGCTTAACCAAGAGATGTCTCAGACAGAACGCGAACGTACCTCCAAAGAGCAGCGCTTGAGCGAGGCTTACGATAAGTTAGCGGCTGAAGAAGATGTCTTAAAGGCGTTACAGCAAGCATTAGAATCCACACTAGATGGCAACGTTTCCATCGAAAAAGAAATTCACGATAGCATTAAAGCGATCAATGTCGAAGGACGCTCCTTAAAAACTCAGCGTGACGATATGGTGCAAGATGCTGATCCTGAAACATTCCATATTTATGAGCGCCTATTACGCAATAAAAAAGATCGCGTTGTTGTAGCAATTGAAAACCGCTGCTGCAGCGGTTGTCATATCATGCTGACAGCGCAAGATGAAAACCTTGTGCGTAAAGGTGAACGTCTCGTGTTTTGTGAACACTGTTCACGTATCCACTACTGGCCAGAGAGCGAGGCGTTGGATACGACTGCAGTGGCAACAAAACCACGTCGACGTCGTTCTACAAGCAAGACATAATACCTTTAGGGAAGACAAGCAGTCGCTGCCGCGCAAGCGGGAGAGGAAAGTCTGGACTTCGCAAGAGAGGATGCCAGCGAAAGGCTGGGGGCCGTAAGGCTACGGAAAGTGCAACAGAAAATATTCCGGACCAAGCGCAAGCTTGGTCACAGGGTGAAATGTCCGCTTTAGGAGCGCGACCGCATCTAGGGGAGACCTTAGAGCGTGGTAAACCCCATCCGAAGCAAGCCATACCGGGACAATACAGTTCTCTGCTGTGTCTCAAAAAGGCGCTTGAGGATCTTGGTGACAAGATCCCTAGATGAATGACTGCTTCTTGATGCGCAAGCATCGAAAGACAGGATCCGGCTTAACGTCTTCCCTTTTTTCTTAAAAGTCTTCGTTTTATTTTTTACCACCGAGACACCGAGACACAGAGGAGCACAGAGAGCAAGAAGAATATAAATTTAAAAAGCGATTCTTTTTAAATTATTGCTCTCGCTCTCTGTGCTCCTCTGTGTCTCGGTGGTAAAAAATAAAACGAAGAATTGATTTTCAGGTCACTTTTGCTTTTCGATTTCGGCTTGTGTCTGACGTAAATAGAGCAGTTCTAAGTCATTGTTCACCTGGCCCATTTTCCATCTCTCTAGGGCTATAAAGCCCATACGAAGTGGGGAGGGACTGTTCTCCTCCCACTGTAGATGGGGAAATTGTGATTCCAACAATGGACGCAAACGACTTGCATTTGGCGTGACAACAATCTCAACATCATCTAACCAGGTCTTCAATGTGTCTAGAGGGGTAATTAACGCTTCGGATAGATACTCGATCTTTCCTTGGTTATAGTCCCCCTTCAGCAAGTAAACGCCTCCAATTTTGGCATCGATGAGTGCTGCAAAGCGTCCGGAAGTTTGTGGCACAAAAGTTTCCAAAGAGCAAATGCCAATAAGAGGCTTTTGACATGCATAAGCAAGTGTTTTTGCCACCATGGCACCAATGCGTAGGCCTGTGTAGGACCCAGGACCAATTCCAGAGGCAATCAAAGACAGATCCTGAGCGGAGCATTTTAGATCACTTAAACCTTCCTCAATTGTGGGGAGAAGTAGTTGTGCATTTTGATAACCAAAGGGCAGGGCTTTTTGGAATACCAGTTGGTCATTTTTGCGGATGGCAACAATGCCGCGTTCGGTGCTTGTTTCGATCAGAAGAGTTAGCATATGTCGATTCGTTTTGGGACCACAAGAGTTTCAAGCGTCCGTATAAAAAAGTTATCGGTCATACCTGAAATGTAGTCGACAACCATTTGGACAGGGGAACTGTTAGCTAGATAGGATTCTCTTTTGTTATATAAAAAGTGTTTCCAGATGTAGCTCTCTTCTTTGAGTTTGTCAAAATCATCTAGCAGAGTTTCAAAGAGGATGCGGTAGCTGTATTTTATCCTTTTTGATTCTACTTTGAGTTTTGGGTGAATGTAAATGTTTTGGAAATTAAATTTTCGCAACGTCTTCATCGCCTCATAGACTTCTGGAGAAGCAGCGATGTAGTCTTTACCGTAGCTCATCTGGATCACATCCTGAGCAAAAACGTTGAGAATTGTGCGATTTGATGAACCCAGGATAGAGTCTGGAACCTGATCACGATTTAGGATTCCTAAGTGAATTGCATCTTCGATGTCGCGTCCTAAGTAGCTCATCGTATCACATAGTTTTACCAAACAGCCTTCAAGAGTGCCTGGCCAGATGTTTCCGTCTGGATGGGAGATTTTTTGTTTGCGATCATTCAAATGATCATCCCAAGTTTTTCCGAATCGAGGCGCTAGTTGGGAGCCATTCATGCCGCCGTCGTGACATAGAAAACCATCATAAACACATAGACCAAGATTAAGCGGTTCGATTTCTGTAAAGAGACGACAGGATTGAAGAGGATGTGCAAAAGGACCATTGCCATGTTCGATAGATAGAGTAGAAAGGTAGCCCTCTCCTTCATGTCCGAAAGGTGGATGTCCCACATCGTGTCCTAAGGCAATCGCCTCGACGAGATCGAGGTTGAGACGTAAGATTTCTGCGATGCCCCGAGCGAAGTTGCTAACTAACTGAACGTGTAGCGAGCGATGTGTTATGTGATCGTTGTTGACCAGGTAGACCACTTGTGTTTTGTCGCCGTAGCGTGTGTAGGCTTTTGAGTGAATGATGCGATCGACATCGCGTTTATAGGGGAGTCTATGGTCTTGTTCTGGTCCTTCGTAGCGGGCATGGTTTTTGGATAAGGCGGCTTTAGGGTGGAGAGTTTGTTCTTCTTGTGATTCAGCAAACTGGCGATATTCGGCTAAAATGTCTTGAACAGGGGCGTTGCGCATATAAGGACCTATGTTTAGGTAAAAATAAAGCTTGATCGTAACATAAGTCACTGAAATCCAACAAGAATAAAGGTTTGCGAATCGACGAAAGGGACTTTTTAAAATGGACGAACGGACGAAAGTAACAAAATAGTAATAAAAGAAAAATAAAAAAATGCAAATACTGTATAAATAGTTTGTACATAATTTAGTTTTCAAAAAAATGTCCTTTGCGTCTATTGCGTCCTTTTTGTTCGTTGCTTAGCTGTGAATAAATCATTAGACTTTAATAGTTTACAAATTATGCTTTTGTTGTTATGATTTTTTATAAAGAATTTAAAGGTTTTAATACATATGAATTCATTACAGCCAGTACAGATTCTCACAGGTCGCGCAACTTCCCCAGAGGAATTTGCACAAATGGCAGGCAAGCTGGAACAACTAATTGCTTCTCCCGGCAAATATGTGCGCGTTGATTTTAAAGGCATTGACAGCATAGGTCGCAAGACATATCTCATTTCAAAAATTGAGGCTCCTTCGGGTCTCATGTGGCTTATCTCAAAAATCTTTATTGTGGGATTTGAGTGTGGTGTAGGCGGTCTTACACAAAACATGGAAGAAGCCTTAAAGTGGTATCGCCTGGCTGCGGATGGAGGCAATGAGAAAGCAAAAGAGTGTATTGAGCGTCTCACACAACAGACACAATAGAAGCGAGAAATTATGAATTCATTAAAATCGGTCGAAATTTTTATAGATCGTGCCCGTGATCCGAATGAATTTGCACGTCAGATGAGCGGATTGGAACGGCTGCTTGAGTTACCTAGCCAATATGTACAGGTTGACTTTCGGGGCATTCTGACACAAGGTCTTGAAAACATTCGCAATAATACAGGGGGAAGACGTTTATATATCATCAAGAAAATTGAGGCTCCAGGATGCCTGATGCGGCTCTTGACATGGCTCTTTTCAAGAATTTTTAAATCCAAAAACTGGCGTATCGCTACCGTTAGCGACCTCATCTTAAAGTGCTTTGAGTGCAATTTATTACCCACAGAAAATGGACCTGCTCCATTCGAATATGAGGGAACATTAATCAACCGCTTGAAAGAACGTTGGGCAAAAAAGCCTCAGCTGCTACAACGCTTTGACAAACTCATCGAAGTCGTGAGAAAAAAACAAGCACAAGAGGCATCCAAGAGGTCTGTTCAGCTAATGGAAGCAGCAAGCGTTGTTCTTTCTAAGCCAATTGAACGCAATGGCCAGATGTCTCGAGAAAAATATGCAGCCCACAATCCTTTTGATTTTACTATTCAGTGCCTTCCAAATGCATCTGACGAACCGGAACAAAAGGAACAAAAAGCGCAAGAAAGAAGAAGTGAGCAGGTCGAAACAAAAGAGCGCTTTGCAGGTATTCTTGGGCTTGATGGCGAAGATGTCGTTGAGCAAGCAGCATCTGGACCAGAAGTTCGAAGCCACAAATTGATCCTGTGTAAAGTTCCTTATTTTTTTAAGAATTTTGCTTTTAATAAATCAACATCTGTAGTGAAGTGTGAAATTTCCTATCCACAGGCTTTAGTAGACGTTTATGTGCGACATCTCTATTCAGAATGCATTGATTTTACTGTACTACAGATGAACGACATACTTCTTCTTTGGGGATTGTCTATTTTCTTAGGCGATGATTCCGTTGCTGAAAGATGTCGTGAAGCGCTTCTTACTGTCTTTGCAACAGAGGGAGCGGAAAGAGGTAAAAAAACGGCTCTCCTTGCTGCGGCTGCCTATACGATGAAACATCCGCAATATGTTCCAGAGATGGTGAAGGCGTTTATTTTTGAAACGATTACTTTATATAATCTCAATAGAGAGTGCTCTGAATATGAGAAGGACACATTAGCAAAAATGATCACGCAGTATGACATCTTACCTGTGATGCATGTCTTGGTAAGAGTGTGCAAAAAATTCCATATTGGAAGCGTTATGTCAGAAGAGGATTTTAGGAAAAAATATAAAGAAGACCTTTTAGCAGCTGCGGAGAGAGGGGATACGTTTGCACAGTATAGTGTCGGATCTCAATATTCTAATGGTGATGGTGTATTTGAAGAAGATCACCAGGAAGCGTTTACACGGCTACAGTTAGTCGGAAATCCAGATAAGCGACACACCCTTGCTATGTTTGCGTTAGGAGCCTGCTTTGATTTTGGAAAAGGAACTCCAAAAGATGAAAAAAGAGCGTTTGAGCTCTTCAAAAAAGCAGGTGCTCAGAAGCATGGTTTAGCATGTTATAATGCAAGTGCGACTTATTGGTATAAATGGCTCAACAAGAATAGGGATGATAGCGATGATGATAGCGATAATGACTATTTAAAGCCTGATAACAGAACACTAGCAATGATTTGGGCTCAGGATGGTGCTGCTCTGGGTGATCCCGACGCGCAACATCTGTTAGGGAAAATAATTGAAAGCAATCCACCAGGGGAAGAATCTAGGTCAGACAATATAAGTGCAGCGCTAAAGTGGTATCACCTTGCCGTAGATGGTGGCGTTAAAGAAGCTCAAGAGGCCATTGATCGTATCTTGCAAGAGAGGAGTAGTAGGACTTAATGAGATCAATTGCATAAGTTAAATGAGTCATAGAGAAGCAAAGAAGCGAATGTGCTTTTGGGAGTGCGGTGGCAAGCCACCGCACTCCAAATAGCACATAAAGAGTTTTAAATTTTTCTTAGCTTTGAGGCTTCTGAAAGGCTGTTCTTCGAAAACCTCACCGTAATGGGAGTCCAGAGGGTTCATACCCTTTGGCAGGGGTTCTAAGGGGACAGAGTCCCCTTAGAAGGGGTTCAAAGGGGCAGGGTCTCCTTAGATTGCAAGAAATCTAAAAGAGGTATATCATCTCTACTACCCTTTTTGGAAATGATCTATATGTTAAATAAACTACTTCTCTCATTATCTCTATTGTTTACAAGCACCTTAATGGCTGCTCCTGTTTGTGATCACCCACTTTCCCTTACAGAGCTTGTTGACATTGCGTTGGAAAACAATCCGGAAACACGTCAGGCGTGGTGGAGTGCTCAGCGCGCTGCTGCTGCTGTTGGCATTGCCCAAAGCGCTTACTATCCAAAAGTATCTCTCAATACCCATGCCTCGCATGGGCGCGATTTGAAATTCATCAATGGACCCGATACAAATTATACTCTTGTTGGATCTGACCTTGTTTTATCGATGCTTCTTTACGATTTTGGTGAGCGGTGTAACGCAGTCAATGCTGCGCAACTAGCTCTTCTTTCTGCCGATTGGCAAGCAAATTGGGCTTTTCAACGTGTCATGGTGCGTGTTCTTGAAAACGCGTATGCGACGTTATATGCTCAGGAGGCCCTACAGGCGATTCTAACAACTCGCGATGAGGTAGAAACCCTTCTAAGAACGGCTCAGGAATTGAATCGAGTAGGCCTCACTCCAGTATCCGATGTTTACACAAGCCAAGCCACCCTTTCGCAAACGATGATGGAAGTGGCGCAGCATAAAGCGATGCTGGACATCCAACGAGCAAAACTCGCAATTAGCTTAGGACTAGATGCAGAGACGCCTTTGCAGCTGTTGCCCATTCAAGAATTACCTGTAGTTCATAAACAGAAAACCGCAGAGCTTATCGCCTTTGCGAAAACGCAGCGCGCGGATTTAATGGCTAGTCAGGCGCGCCTTGCTAGCTTGCAAGCGCGTGAACAACAAGTGGCGGCTAGTTATCGTCCAAAGCTCTCTTTGGGAGCTCGTGGAGGAGCCGACTATGCCTTTCATAAAAAGGAGCATGGTGGCAATTATCAGATCGCTCTTAGGCTTGAAATTCCGCTGTTTGATGGATTTGAGAACTGTTATCAACAGCGTTTGGCGCGTGCTGATAGCTATTTGACTGCTGAGGAGATCCTCCAGTTAGAATTAAATATTTCACTGGAAGTACTTACACATAGTCGTTCGCTGGATGCTGCACAAGAGATGTTAGGTTATGCCGATTCTAATCTCAGTGAATCGATGCAAGCGTATCAAGGCGTGTTGGAAAAATACAAGGCGGGTAAAGAGCGCATGGCTGAGGTTTCAATTGCACAACGTCAATTAGCCCATGCACGCCTACGCCATAGTGATGTTAAAACAAGATTATTAGTAGCGATGGCTAACCTTGCCTTCTCTACCGGCACTTTTG
The DNA here is from genome assembly GCA_013821265.1 of Parachlamydiaceae bacterium. Classification (GTDB taxonomy): domain Bacteria; phylum Chlamydiota; class Chlamydiia; order Chlamydiales; family Parachlamydiaceae; genus JACDHD01. The sequence goes on from JACDHD010000030.1 coordinate 8,063, forward strand.
TGCCGTGTACGGAGATTCTTCCATGAAACGTATTTCTTCTTTGTTGTTAACTGGTTTCATTAATTTAGCCATGTACGGAGATTCTTCCATGAAACGTATTACTTCTTTATTACTAACAGGTCTCGTTTTGACTGCTTGTGAACCTCCGCAGGAAACGCCAAAAATCGAAATCCCTGCTGTGCCTGTACTGGTAACGACTCCGGCGGTTAAAGACATTCCTTTGTACGTTGAGGCGTTGGGAACATTAACAGCTTCCGTTAGCGCGGGGATCTGTCCTCAAGTAAACGGATTGCTCACAGAAGTACTTGTGGACGAAGGAAGCTGGGTGAAACCGGGGACTCCGCTAATAAAAATCGATGCGCGACCTTACGCGATTAAACAGCAAGAAGCGGAAGCGCAGCTGGCGATCGATCGCAAGACGCATGAATCACTTGTAAAAAAGATGGAGCGCTTTAAGGGGTTAGCTCAAAAGGACCTTCTTGCGCAAACCGAATGGGATGATTTGGAAACGGAAGTGGCTAAATCCAGAGCACTTATCGATTTAAGCCAAGCACGTCTCAATGCGGCAAAGCTAGATTTAGAGCGCTGCACAATTGTTTCTCCGATTGAAGGGCGTGTGGGAAAATTGTCTGCAACGGAGGGAGCTCTTGTGACTGCAGGAGCCTCAAATTCGCTTGTAACAGTGGTCGACCTAGATCCGCTGTATGTTGATTTTTACTTAACAGAGCGCGAATTTGCTTCCATGCCAAAAAGCAATCTTGAAATTTCGGTGAAACCGCTTCATGGAGATAAAGAGGTGAAAGGACAACTTACCTTTTTAGACAACCAATTCGATAGTAAAACGGGTTTGCTGTTGGTTAGAGGAACGATCGCTAATCCTGAATATACTCTAAGACCAGGTCAAAACGTGAAAGTGAAGGTGCCTGTTTCTGTTGTAGCTAATGCAAAACAGATTCCACAAAAGGCTGTGAAGTACAATCAGGAAGGCCCTTACATCTATGTTGTGCAGGCGGATCAAACCGTGATTTCGCGTCCCGTCCTATTAGGAGTGGAGCAAGGGGATCAAGTGATGATCCTGGAAGGACTTGATGCTGGTGAAATGGTTATTACCGAAGGGCATTTGAGGCTAGCTCCAGGAACTAAAGTGGAAGTAAAGTAGAATATCGTATGTCCTAATTTGGAGTGCGGTGGCTTGCCACCGCTTTCATTAACATCGGCTTGCCGATGTCACAACGAACTGCAATGGGGTCGGCAAGCCAACCCCTTGAAAGCGGTGGCAAGCCACCGCACTCCAAATAGGAAGTTACTTAGGTTGAAGTTTAAGCCGCTGCCGCGGTGTATATATAAAGTTAAAAGGCTAGAAAGCTCATGAATTTATCTGCTCCTTTTATTCAACGTCCGGTCATGACTACGTTCGTCATGTTAGCCATTATTTTGGCGGGATGGGCTGCCTACTTAAAATTGCCTGTTAACGATTTGCCGACCATTGAGCGTCCAAATATTCAGGTCACTGCAGGTTATACTGGGGCTAGTCCTGAGACCGTTTTAAATCAGATCACCATTCCTTTAGAAAAAGAGTTGGCTCAGGTTAAGGGAGTCCAAGAGATTACATCGCGCAGCCATTTAGGCTCTTCTTCTATTTCCATGACCTTTGATCTGGCTAAGGACATGAATGAAGCGATCCGCGATGTGCAGGCGGCAATCAATCGTTCAGAAGTGCATTTACCTAGCGATTTGGATCAGAGACCCGCTTACCAACTACAGGAAGATAGTCAAGATCCAATGATGTATCTGATTTTGACTTCAGATCAGGCGAATATTGCAGAGTTGCGCACCTACGCAGATGCGTATATTCTTCCGCGGTTGAATCGCGTGGAGGGTGTAGCCAACGTTAAGATTTTTGGAGCAGAAAATTCCATTTGGTTGAAGTTAAATCCAGAGCTTATGGCAGCGCGTCATGTGGGCTTTAATCAGGTAATGGAAACGATCAAACAATACACCGCTCAAATACCTCTGGGCAGTATTCAAACAAATAATAAACGCTTAACGTTAGAACTTGCGGGCAATATCCAGCAATCGAAAGAGCTGCTAAATTTGCATATTACTGGAACCGAAGTACGCATTAAAGATATCGGAGAGGTTTCGGATAAGTCTGATCACGATGAAGAGTTCTTCTTTATGACGCGTGACAAGACGGCGACTGCTCTGATTTTTGGAGTCCAAAAGATCAACAATGGCAACACAGTTGCCATTTCTGGTGCTGTTCGCGAGGTGTTGGACATTTTGCGCAAAGAGCTACCACCCTCCATTAAATTGACCCTTTGGTTTGATAAGGCGACATGGATTGCAGAATCGATTTTTGATGTTGAGTTGTCACTCATTTTTGCCTTTATTTTAGTTGTGTTTGTCATTTATTTCAGCTTAGGGCGCATTTCAGAGGCTTTGATCACAAGTAGTGCCTTGCCAATGTCGCTGATTGGAACGTTGATCATCATCTACTTGTCTGGTTTTAGTTTGAACTTGCTTTCTCTACTAGCTCTGACGTTATCTGTAGGATTTGTGGTCGATGATGCGATTGTGGTTGTCGAAAATATTGTTAGATATCAGGAAAAGGGTCTTTCGCCTCGAGAAGCTAGCTTGAAAGGGTCAAAACAGATTGGTTTTACCATTTTGTCTATGACGTTATCTTTGGTGGCTGTGTTTATTCCTCTTTTGTTTATGGGAGGAATGAATGGGCGGCTATTCCGTGAATTCAGTATCACGTTGGCTGTTGCGATTTTAGCATCGGGATTTATTTCGCTTTCGCTGACACCGATGCTGTGCAGCCGTTTTTTACCTGAACATCAAGCGCCAACAAAATTGCAAAAATCGATTCTTGAAGTGAATGCCAAGGCTGTTGCGCTATATGGTAAAACATTAAGATGGTGCTTTCGTTATCCAAAATCGATTCTATTAGCTGCTTTGGCGTGCGTTGCAGCCACGGCATTTTTATTTGTGAAATTACCGGTTAGTTTAATTCCACCGGAAGATCGCGGATTCCTTTTAGCTTTTGTTGGGCTTCCTAATGGAATTTCTGCAGAAGAGAAAAAGATCTATCAAAAGCGTTTAGAGCCTATTGTAAAAGAGCATCCGCATGTAGAAAAAACGATCGATCTGCTCATGAATGACAGTATTCTCTTCATCATCAATTTAAAGCCGATTGCTCAGCGTCCGGCTCAGGAAGTGATCATGGGGGAACTGCAAAAGTCCCTTGATGCCATTCCTGGAGTCCAAACGTTTGTTCAAGCGTATCAGTTGATTAACCTCGATGTCGATTTTGGCAATGCAGGTCAGTTTCAATTTGTGGTGCGTGGGTTAGAATTTAAAGATGTGGAAGCGGCGACGCAAAAACTTACAAAGGCATTACAAGATTCCGGACAAACGTCTTTCGTAAAAAATTCGATTGAAAATGTCTCTCCACGACTCGTTGTAGAGGTGGATGAAGATCTTGCGCATCAACTTGGATTCCAAAAAGGGCAGATTCAATGTCTTTTGCAACAAGCATATAGTCAAACATCTGTGGGAGCGATCTATAAGGAATCTAATCGCACCAAAATATACATGGAATTGCAGTCTCCGTATAAAAATCATTCAAATGCGTTGAATGCTCTCTACTTGTCGGGCAGCAATGGCACTTTTGTGCCTCTACGTGCAGTTGCGAAGTGGAAAGAGCAAATGGGGTCACCAGCATTAGTGCGCCGCGAACAGTTACCTTCAGCCACCATCCGTTTTTCCTTTATTGAAACATTGGCTGCGAATGAGGGACTAAACAAAGTTGAAGAGATTGCAGCCAGTGTGTTGCCAAGCAATGTGAGTGGAATTTTTAGTGGATCGGCAAAAGCGATTGCTTCCACGATGCGCAACACCTTAATTTTGCTTTTGGCTGCGGCTCTTGTGATGTACATTGTGTTGGGAATTTTGTACGAAAGTTTTATTCACCCGTTGACCATTTTATCTTCGCTGCCTTTTGCCTGTTTGGGGGGAGTATTGACGCTGTTTTTATTTAATCAGCCTATTTCTATTTTTAGTATCGTGGGATTCCTATTATTGATTGGTATCGTCAAAAAGAACGGTATCATGATGATCGACTATGCGTTAGAGCAGCGTCGTCAAGGAGCTACCGCTGAGGATGCGATTTATCAGGGATGTCTGGTTCGATTCCGTCCGATTACGATGACGACGTTTGCAGCGATCATGGGAGCCGTTCCGATTGCCATCGGTGTTGGCGAGGGATCTGAAATGCATCGCGGCTTGGGCTTAGTCATTGTGGGTGGATTGCTATTTTCGCAGGTATTGACGCTGTATGTGACACCTATTTTGTACATCGTTTTTGAAAAATTGGCATTTGCTCCTGGAAGGGTGGTGGCAGAAGAGGTTTAATATCCCCGAACGTTGTCCTTTTCCGTGCCCGTGAGCGTGCCCGTACCCGACTTGCTAAAAAGCAATGCATAGATGTGAAATTTTTAACTGTTCAGTTTGCTCATTTTATTTTAGCAAATTGGGCACGGGCACGCTCACGGGCACGGGCACGGGAAAGGACGAGCAAGTCGGGTACGGAAAAGGATGGAAAGGGCTTGCAATTTTTGTGCCGAATCTCTATGATCGTTAACAATTATCAAGGAGCCAATCATGAAAAAGAATACACATCCAAAGTATCAAATCGTTCTATTTGTCGATTCCTCTACTGGTTACAAATTTTTGTGTGGATCGACCATTACACCAGAGGGAAAAGAGGTTTTTGAAGGGGTAGAATATCCTGTATGTTACCTTTCAATCTCTTCTGCATCTCACCCATTCTTTACTGGAAGCAGTCAGCTATTGGACGCGGAAGGTCGTGTTGAGAAGTTCAAAAACCGTTATGCCGCGCAACAGAAAAAACAAGCTGCAGCTGCAAACCCAAAGAAGTAGTCTTATTCTTATATTTCTTGTGCACTCAACAAGGGCTCCTTGTTTCCTGAGTGCACAAGAAAAAATATCGTTTCTAACCTTTTCTTTTACCGATATAACACCCCTTTATACCTATGATCGAAGAAAAAATTAAACTCATGTTGGCTCGTTTATCGGAAGTAGAAGCGCAGTTGGGACAACCTGCAGTTTTAAACGATCAAAAAATCTATCGTACGCTAACTCAAGAGCATTCCTATCTTTCAGAAGTCAAACAGGTTAGCGAAGAATTAAACAGCTTAAAAAAGCAGTTAGAAGAAAATCAAGCCCTTCTCAAGTCAGAAAGAGATCCCGATTTTAGCGCCCTCCTACGCGAGGATATTGCTCAAATTGAACCGCGCATCCCAACGCTACAAAAGCAACTAGAAGATCTATTAGTCCCACCAGATCCGAATGATCACCGAAACATTATTTTGGAAATCCGTGCAGGAACTGGTGGAGACGAGGCCGCGCTCTTTGTAGGCGACTGTGTGCGCATGTACAAGCTTTTTGCAGATGTAAATGGCTGGCGTTATGACCTCTTGTCTTGCACCCATTCTGAGGTTGGCGGTTTTAAAGAGTATATCATGAGTTTGGCGGGGCATAATGTGTACCGCCTCATGCGCTATGAAGGCGGCACTCATCGTGTGCAGCGCGTACCAGATACAGAAGCGCAAGGGCGCATTCACACCTCTGCGATCACTATAGCGGTACTTTTAGAGCCAGATGAAGAGACAGAAGTTGTCGTTGATGAAAAGGATTTGCGCGTCGATACCTACCGCTCATCAGGAGCTGGAGGACAGCACGTCAACACCACTGATAGTGCTGTGCGCTTGACTCACCTTCCTACAGGCATTGTGGTTTACTGCCAAGAAGAGCGCAGTCAGCATAAAAACAAAGACAAAGCGATGCGCTGGTTGAAAGCGGAAATTGTAGAACGCGAACAGCGCAAGATACAAGAGGCGCGCGCAAGTGATCGTGCGACGCAGGTGGGTTCAGGGGATCGCTCTGAGCGCATACGTACATATAACTTCCCCCAGAACCGTATCACAGACCATCGCATCAATTTGACCAAACACAATTTGGATCGCGTGATGGATGGGGATTTAGGCGATATCGCATCTGCCCTTGTAGCACATTACAGGCAGGAAGAATTTAAGGCTTAGCCTTGGTTGTTCCGTGTCCGAACTTGCTTTGTCCTTTTCCGTGCCCGTGCCCGTGCCCGTGCCCGTGCCCGTGCCCGTGCCCGTGCCCGTGCCCGATTCCTAAATATTAGAATGGGGGCGAGAAAACGTGAAGAACATCCGATTCTCCTTTGTTCCTTAGCAAGTCGGGCACGGGCACGCTCACGGGCACGGGCACGGAAAAGACTGTAAACGGCTTTAGCTTACAACCAAAAAGATAGAACGATTGCCATTGCCTCAAGGCTGATCAAGGCAAAGAGTGTATCGATCAGATATGCTTTAAACGGTTTGTGTGCCCAAATAACCCCTGATAGGTGTGTTGTAGCAATAAAACCGAGCCATAGAAAGAACGCAATAATCATGCATTCTGCGATGGTTGTGGCGCCAATGAGTTGCAGAAATAGTGACAAAACCCATGCTGTCACAACTGAAATACCGAAAGAACTCAGAACTTTACCAATTGTAGGCTTGAGAAATTCTTCATTTAATCCTAAAATGGATGCCCAGGCGTTACCAAGAAATTTTGGGGAATACCAAAGGGCACCCAAAATTTGATTGAGAATGGCTGCAATAAAAATAGCAATAGGGCCAATGAGTGTATAATCCACAAGGATCTCCTTTTGTTTGAAAGCATAAAACGTCATCATAGATTATGAAAACAATTTTTGAAATCGTAAAACTCTCCGCTGATTACTTGCAGCAGAAACAGGTCCGCAATTCGCGGCGTCAAGCCGAAGATTTGATTGGGGAAGTCCTAGGGCTTTCGCGCATTCAGCTATATGTGGAGGCAGAACGGCCCTTAACAGAGCTCGAATTAACGCGTTGCCGCGAATATCTGAAGCGGCGTGCTCAGGGAGAACCCTTACAGTACATTCATGGATCCGTACAGTTTTTTGACTGCACACTAAAAGTCACACGCGATGTCCTCATTCCACGTCAAGAAACGGAAATTTTAGTCGATAAAATTATAAAAAAATTGGCGAAGCTCGATTTAAAAGGAAAAGTACTGTGGGATGTGTGCTGTGGGTCTGGCTGCATAGGAATTGCATTAAAAAAGCAGATGCCCGATTTGGAAGTGGTGTTATCCGATTTATCTCCCGCGGCGCTGCAAGTGGCTAAAGAAAATGCTCTTGCTAATGATGTAACTGTTGAATTTGTTTGTGGGGATTTATTGCAACCGTTTCAGGGACAAAAGGCACATTACGTCGTTTGTAATCCTCCTTATATTGCTTCGCGCGAGTTACCTTCCTTAGAAGCAGAGGTTCGGGAGTTTGAGCCTAAGATGGCTTTGATTTCAGGGGACACAGGATTGGAATGTTACATGCGTTTAGCAAAGGAATTACCGGAGCACCTTTGGCCAAGAAGTCAGGTTTGGTTTGAAATGGGCACGGGGCAAGGTGAGGCTATAAAGGGATTATTTAATCAAGCGCCTTGGGTCGAGCGACGTGTAGAATGTGATTGGGCTGGTCACGATCGCTTCTTTTTCCTTGAAATAGAATGATTTGTCGAGTACTCTATTTGCTTACGTTTTGGTAGAATGTTTTGTATTGAATATTTTGTGGCGGAAACTGCTCGTCTGAATCGATTGTGTGAGCAGTTTTACAGTCTCATAGATAAGGTTTTATGCTTGGTGCTTTAACAGAGAAAATGCAGGGACTGTTTTCCAAGTTAGCGGGAAAAAAAAAGCTAACTGAAGACAACATTTCCGAAGCTGTAAGCGAAGTGCGTTTGGCGTTGTTAGAAGCTGATGTTAACTACGTTGTGACCAAGGCCCTGATTAAGAAAATTAAGGAAAAGGCCGTTGGCGATGCTGTTATTAAGTCAGTCACACCAGGCCAGCAGTTTATAAAAGTTGTTCATGATGAGCTTGTAGCCCTTATGGGTGGTACAGAGGAGCTCATCAAGGCCCAAACCAGTCCCACGGTCATTATGATGTGCGGGCTTCAAGGATCGGGAAAGACAACACACTGTGCGAAGCTTGCAAAGTTTTTGAAGAAGAAAGGGGAATTTAAAAAGCCTCTCTTAGCTGCGTGTGACCTACAGAGACCTGCAGCGGTAGCTCAGCTTCAAACGTTGGGTGAGCAGATCGGTGTGCCTGTGATGGTGTTGCAGGGAGAAAAAAATCCTGTGGCAGTAGCCAAAGCGGCATTAGAGCGTGCGAAGAGCGAAGGGTTTGATTTACTGATCGTAGATACTGCAGGCCGTCTGCACATCGACGAAGAAATGATGCAGCAACTAGAGCAGATAAAGGCAACGGTTAATCCGGCCGAAATCCTCTTTGTTGCCAATGCGACGACAGGTCAGGATGCTGTGACTGTAGCTGCGACGTTTGATAAGCGCGTGGCAATCACAGGAACGATTTTAACGATGCTCGACGGTAACGCGCGAGCTGGGGCTGCCATTTCGATTCGAGAAGTGACTGGCAAGCCTTTAAAGTTTGAAGGGATTGGAGAAAAGCTGGATGATATCCAGGTGTTCAATCCTTCTTCAATGGCAGATCGCATTTTGGGCATGGGCGATACCATTAATTTGGTAAAGAAGGCTCAAGAGCATATGGACGAAGATGAAGCCAAGCGATTGGAACAAAAGATTCGCTCGGCGACATTTACTTATGAAGACTATTTGGGACAGATCCAAATGGTCAAGAAGATGGGGTCTATAAAAGGCCTCATGAGTATGCTTCCAGGTGTTGGCAAGGGATTTGAAGCGCTAGAACATAGTGACAAAGAGTTTGCCAAGGTGGAGGCTATTATTCAGTCTATGACGCCTAATGAGCGCATAGAAAAGTGTGAATTATCTGTTCCACGTCGGACGCGTATTGCAAAAGGCAGTGGAACAACAATTGCTGACGTTAATAAACTGGCAAAATCGTTTAAGCAAGCAAGACAATTTTTTAAAAACATGCCGGATATGAATAGTTTACAGAAAATGATGGGAGGATCCCTATGGCGTTAAAAATCAGATTGCGTCAACAAGGCCGCAACAACCGTGCTACTTATCGTGTAGTGGTAACAGATGTGCGTTCACCTCGTGATGGCAAATACTTAGAAGCGTTGGGCTGGTATAGTCCATTAGCACCAGAAGATCAGCAATTGCTGATTAAAACAGATCGCGTTCAACATTGGTTGGATACGGGTGCTCAGCTTACAGATAGCGTAGAGACTTTGGTTTCGCGTGTAGACCCAACTTTAGTGCGCAAGCAAACAGAAAAAGTGTTAGCTGCCCGTGAAAAAGTACGTGTGAAGCGCAAAGCAAGGAAGAAAGCTGCTGCATAAGCCGAGGCGCATTGACATTTTGTCTCTGTTCCCCGAATACTTTAAGGGGCCTTTTGATGAGAGCATCATCAAGCAGGCGCGCAAAAAGCAACTCTTAGAGATCTGCCTACATGATATTAGGCAGTATACGGAAGATCGCCACAATCGAGTGGATGATCGAACGTATGGGGGAGGCCCAGGGATGGTGATGATGCCGGAACCGGTTGCTAAGGCAATTCGCAGTGTACGAACTCCGCAAGCGAAAGTGGTTTATTTGTCTCCACAGGGACAGCCATTGACAGCGGCGAAGTGCCGTGAATTAGCAGCGGTGGAGCATTTGATCCTTCTGTGTGGCCACTACGAAGGGATTGATGAGCGTGTGCTAGAAAGTGATGTGGACGAAGAGATAAGCATTGGTGACTATGTGTTAACCAATGGTTGTCTAGCGGCTATTGTTTTAGTGGATGCTTTGGTTCGATTTGTACCAGGTGTATTGGGACATGATTCTGCGGCTGATGAGGATTCTTTTGAAGAAGGAGTTTTCGACTGTCCCCATTACACGAGGCCAGAGGTTTTTGAAGGAAAAAGGGTTCCAGAAGTGCTTTTAAGCGGGAACCATAAAAAAATTGACGAGTGGCGTCGACAAGCGGCTTTGGAGAAAACAAAGCGTGTGCGCCCCGACTTATGTTAAACTTAGGAGAAATTCAATGAGCAAGATTGCGATTATTGAGAAGCTGGAAAAGGAGCAGCTACGGAAGAAAACGACAAATTTCAACGTTGGAGATTCCGTACGCGTGCATACTCGTATTATTGAAGGGGAAAAGGAACGTGTTCAGATTTTTACAGGCACAGTGATTGCACGTAAAGGTTCTGGCATTTCAGAAACATTCTCCGTACACCGTGTTGCTTATGGCGAAGGAATGGAGCGCGTATTTCTATTGCACAGCCCACGCATTGCAAAAATTGAAGTTGTGAAACAGGGACAAGTACGCCGTGGTAAGCTTTATTACCTACGTGGAACTTCCGGTAAGGCAGCTAAAGTTCGTGGCCGTCACGTAATGGTGAAACGAGGAAGCGAAGAAGAAGAAGAGACAGCTGAAGGCTAATCTCGACAAATGGCTCCTGTAATAAAAAAGAAAATCAGCAAAGCTGAATTGAAGCGCCTGCATGTTCTTCATGCTTATGAAGAGGCAGCGCGACTTCAAGGTTACTCGCTTATTGCAGGAGTCGATGAAGCGGGGCGCGGTCCTTTGGCCGGCCCTGTTGTTGCAGCAGCCTGCATCATCCCCCAAGGGATTTTCCTTGCTGGCATCGACGACAGCAAAAAGCTTTCTCCCGTTCAACGTTGTGAATTCTACGAACAGATAATGTCCGACTCTCGCATTCATGTGGGAGTAGGGATTGTGTCTCATCAAGAAATCGATCAAATTAACATTCTGCAAGCCACCATTAAGGCAATGCTGCAAGCGATACAAGCGCTTGTGATGTCTCCGGATTGCCTGCTTGTAGATGGGTTGAAGCTTGAACATCCGACGATTCCTAGTCAAAAGATCATTAAGGGAGATTCCCTTTCGCATTCGATTGCAGCGGCTTCAGTGATCGCTAAGGAGACGCGAGATCGTTTAATGGTTGAAGAGGACAAAAAATGGCCTCAGTATGGTTTTAAGCAGCATAAAGGGTATGGTACCCCAGCGCATGTAGAAGCATTAAAACGCTTGGGCCCGAGTCCCATTCATCGTTTGTCCTTTAAGCTTAAAGAGAATCTAGGGAATTAGTTCCGTCCTTTTGTCCCCTCCCAGCCTTTGCCCATGCCCCGTGCCTATGCCTGTGTCTGTGCCAGACTTGCTTAACCAGGCCGTCCTCGGCCTGAAAGTAACCAGGGCGTCCCGCCCTGCAAAATATTGGACGGTTGGACTATTGGACATGGACGAATTGAGGCAATTGCATCAGTCTTCGATCTATTTTTACCACCGAGACACAGAGGCACAGAGCAGCACAGAGAGCGAGTTGTAGATGTCTCTGAAACATAACATCTTTTTTGCGCAGCAATGTAAATGCGAAATTGTCGTCAGACAATTTCGCCTTGGCTGTTTTTTTTAAAAGCCTCAGCTTTTTAAAAAAGAGATCGAAAAGTCAATTCTCAAATAAGCCCAAAGCCATAAAATAGCCTCTCGCTCTCTGTGCTGCTCTGTGCCTCTGTGTCTCGGTGGAAAAAAAATAAAAAGAAAGCTAATACAAACATTTGACTTATGCAATTGCCTCAATTGGACGAATTTTTTTACATGTAAATAACCAACGCGTAAACAAAAATCACGTCCAGATCCTGGAAACATTGCTTTTGTCCAACAGTCCAACCGTCCAATATTTGCAGGGAGGGACGCCCTGGTTACTTTCAGGCCTTACGGCCTGGCAAAGGACTTATGCAAACGTCTAAATTCGTCCAATCAATCTAATTGGTCCAATAATCGATTTTTTACTGCTGCATAGAAGCGGGAAAAAAGAACCGATTCAAAACGACAAATCACATTAGCATGATGCTCACCATTTGGCATGGCAGCAATATTTTCTCTCATTTCGTTAAGATGTTCCTTTTCTTCTAAAAGGATGGAATTAACCGAGACACGTGATTTTGTTTCTTTAAGACAGGTTGAATATATCTTGTACAACTCTTCTGCGCGCAATTCAATGGCAAAAGTGACCAGCGCGTAGGCGTGAGAACGAATTTCTGAATTTTCCAGTTTGATAGTTTTCAGATAGCGGCACGTTTCTACATCTAGCATTTGTAAATAGTGTAGAGACCCCGTATTTCCTAAAGTATAATCTGCTGAGTAGTCCGGTAAACAATCTGAAGTGATCTTTTCGATTTGTCTTTTTAGATGATGCGCATGTCGAAATTCTTCCGCGGCATGTTTAAGCATTTCCTCTTTTACAAGTGTGGGGTGCTCGCAAGCAGCAATTTTTCGTGCGCCGCAGTTTTCGAGATAGGAAAGTGTGTTGAGCCATTTTGCATGTTGTGTGGGAGATGCAATAATGGATAGAAACAATTGCTTCAATTCTGTCTCATATGAAATAAATGTTTTCATGAGAAAAAGACCGCCGCGTTAAGGATTAATGAGTATACAAATTGCAGTTCTTCTTGCGTAATGCAGTAAGGTGGAATAAGATAGACGATATTGCCCAAGGGGCGTACTAGGACGCCATTTTTAAGGAAATACAAGTAAAGCGCATCGCGCTGTGAGTGGAAGTATGAGCCAGTTTCTTTAGACAAATATTCAACTACTAAAATAGTTCCTAGAGATTCACACCGTTTAAATGGAGGATGTTCGTTATATTCCTGACAAAAGCGCTGATGGCTTAAAGCTATATCCTGGCGCTGTTGCGTACATTCTGAAGTGATCAAGAGGTCCAAATTTGCCAAAGCTGCACGACAAGCCAAGGGATTAGCGGTATAAGAATGACCGTGGAGGAAGGTTTTAGTTTTATCTTCACTCAAAAATGCTTCAAAGATAAATTCCTCGCATGCAGTGACACCGAGAGGTAAAAAGCCTCCAGTGATGCCTTTTGAAAGGCAAATCATGTGAGGTTTGATTTCTAATGTGCTGCTTGCAAAGAGGGGACCTGTGCGTCCAAACCCTGTCATCACTTCATCAGCAATCGTTATGACGCCATATTGATGACAAAGTTCTAATATGGCGCTTAAACCCTCTGGACGATACATTCGCATACCGGCGACCCCAAGTACAAGTGGTTCAAAGATAAAGCAGGCCGTTTCTTCACGCTCTAAAATCGATCTTAGGGTCTGTAGTGTTTGTGCTTCTTTGCCTACATAAGGAGGTAAAATGACGTCAACCTTGAAAAAATGACTCCAAAAAGGGCGATTTAACTCCGATTTTCCCGCTACAGACATCGCCCCAAAGGTGTCTCCATGATATCCTTCTGAGAAACAAATCACTCTTTTTCGGTTAGTATGTGAGTCTTTATTATGCCAAAACTGAATGGCGATTTTTAAAGCCACTTCGACGGCAGTGGATCCATTATCGGAATAAAAGAGCTTCGACATATTCCCTGGCAATAATTTTAGGAGACGTTCTGCTAATGCAATCGCTGGTTCGTGGGTGAAGCCAGCAAAGATAGCGTGTTCTAGTTGATGTGCTTGCTGCTCGATCTGTTTTGCTATGTAAGGATGAGCATGTCCGTGAAGGTTTACCCACCAGGATGAGATAGCGTCGAGAAAAGCCCTTCCTTTTTCATCATATAAATAGGCTCCCTGTCCTTTGATTAGTGGGATCGCACAAGAGTGCTGCATTTGAGTAAAGGGATGCCAAATGCATGCGCGGTCGCGTTCCGTTAAAGAAGCGATTGTAATTGCGGTTTCCATAGAGCTGCATACCTTTGGATGGTGCTACGATTAATATTTGTTTCTTGCTGTAGTCTTCCTGAACAAGTCAGACCAGTAAACTGTAAGATCGCTTGCTCGCTTTCCGGAACGGTTTCTCCATTAAAAATCAGAGAATGAACCAAGATATTACGACTTTTTAAGTAGGCAGCAGTCAGAAGAGTGTGATTAATGCTTCCTAGATAGTGTTTGGAGACTAAGATCCATGACGCTTGCTGCGTAGATAAAAAATCGATAGAGAGACATGTAGAGTTGAGTGGAACGCAGATACCACCAACGGACTCGATCACCAGTGGACGCGAGGTGATTGGAGGAGGAATATAAGATGGTATTGAACTGTTTTCCAATGCTGCAGCGTGGTGGGGAGATACTGCTGCTCGAAAATTGTATGTGGAGGGATGAATTGTTAGGTGTAATCCCGCTGTAAGCTGTTTAATTTTTTTTGCATCGGAATCGGGTCCACATTGGATGGGTTTCCAATAATCTGCCTGCAAAGCAGAAACAATAATTGCAGAGACAATTGTTTTTCCCACATCAGTTCCAATACCTGCGACGACAATGTTTTTCATAGGGAGGAGATCCTTTTAATAAGTTGTTCAATCTCAAGAATGGTGTTAAAGGAGTGTAAACAGATACGGAGACATGCTTTTGGTACTGTTGGGGGCAATAGCGGACGAACATCAAATCCATGCGTTGCCAGTTTTTGCGCAGCTTTTTTAGCTGTTTTTTCATCGCGCATTGGTAGACATTGAATATGAGATGTGGAATCGGTAATCCCGAAAGTACAAAAGTAATGAATAAGCCGTTGCAGTTGTTGTCTTTCTAACTCCAGTGTGGGTAAAAGGTCGTAGGCACTTTTTATGGCAGTAAGATTTTTTGTAGGAAGAGCTGTGGTGTATATTTGAGAACGACTAAAATTAATGAGATAGTCTTTTACTGTTTGTGATCCTAGGACAATTGCTCCGTGAACTCCTAAAGCTTTCCCAAAGGTACAAACTTGCGCAAAAACAAAGGGTTGAAGTTTCTCAAGGGCGCTGAAACCACGTCCTTGGGGAGCAATGACACCGATTGCATGTGCTTCATCTACAATTAAGTTCGCGTGGTACTGTGCACACAACTGTGCGATATCTGATAAAGGGGCAATAGAGCCATCTATTGAATAGATCGATTCTACGCAAACAAAACGCTGTGAATAGCGTTTAGAGCCTTGTAAGCGCTTTTCTAAATGATTGAGATCGTTATGTCGAAAAGGAAATGCTGTTGAGACACTTAACTTTAAGCCGTCGTAAATGGAGGCATGACTATAGAGATCGTAGAAAATGACATCTTGAGAGGTAGTAACAGAAGACAAAAGCCCTATATTGGCCATGTAACCATTCGAGAAGAGTAATCCGGCTTCAAATCCATGGTAGGCAGCAATTGCTTGTTCCAAATTAGTTGCAAGGCTGCTGTTGCCAGTCAATAAACGCGATCCTGTTGATCCCATTCCATTGGAGTAAGAATGACAAGCTTGAAACCAATTTTGTTTAAGTGTTTGCGAACGCGCCAAGCCTAAGTAGTCATTGGATGCAAAATCGATTAAATGTTTGTTGGGTATACAAAGGGTTCTCAGGGTGTGCTTGCAACGACGTTTATTTAGCTGAAGTTGTAGTGCTTCTTGTATTCCTGTCATGGATTACCTTTTGAGAACGCTGGACGTCTCTTTAGTCCGAGTAATTCGAATAGTTCTGTGTCACTATCTGCACTTGGATTAGCTATTGTAAGTAACCGTTCGCAGGAAAAAATGGAGTTAGCTCCTGCCAAAAAACAGAGGGCGTGCTGTTCTTGTGTCATCTCCAATCGACCCGCCGATAAGCGAACCATGGCGTTTGGAAATATAACTCGTGTTGTAGCGATCATGCGTATGACTTCCCAGATCGATAGAAGCGGTTGCTTTTCGAGAGGGGTTCCTGGAATGGCTGCGAGGCGATTAATTGGAATCGATTCTGGAGGATTTGTTCGTTGACTAAGGGTATGTAGAAATTGTAGTCGGTCAAGTTTTGTTTCACCCATGCCCAAAATAGCCCCACAACAAACAGTGATGCCTGCTTGTTCAATGATATCAAGGGTTTTTAATCGATCTTGATAGGAGCGCGTGGTGATAATTGTTTTATAAAAAGATTCCGAACTGTCGAGGTTGTGATTATAAGCATATAGACCCGCAGCTTTGAGCCGTTCTGCTTGGTGTGGTTGCACCATTCCCAGAGTGCAGCATACTTCAATGCCAAGGTCAGTAATTGACTTAACCATTTGTACGACTTGATCAAACTGTTTGTTTTCGCGAATTTCACGCCAAGCAGCACCCAGGCAGACGCGTGTTGCACCTTGCGCAACCGCTGTCTGTGCCAATAGAAGTACTTGTTGCGTGCTCATCATTGGCTGTGCGGAAGTGCTTGTTTGATACCGGGAAGATTGTGCGCAATATTTGCAATCTTCAGGGCAGCCTCCAGTTTTAATGGAGATGAGGCTGCATACTTGGATCTCTTGACGGTTGTGGTAGATAGAATGAATCGAATGAGCTTGCGCAATCAGTTCTAAGAGAGGTTGATCGTGAATGTGAATAAGGTTATCTAGTGTTTTCATGAAAATCCTATAATTTTTCATTAGGTTATCCTCAGAAAAACATGATTTCAACAAAAAATCTGGTTGGAATCGTTAGATTTAAACTATGAAATAGGTTATATCATTTGGTTTGTGCTCTATTTTTCTATATGCGTCTCGAATGAGATCAACTTATTTTGAGGTAGAGCCATGCGACAGTGAGGTGTATATTTTATGTTAGATGCATTGTGCGGCAGTCGAAATGTAACTCAGGTACTTCTATTTCTCTTTGTAAATGGAAAATGTTATGGAACACAGCTCCATAAGCAGCTAAATACCGCCCTGACACCCATCCAAAAAGCATTATCTCGTTTAGAAAAGGGTGGAGTAGTGATGAGCTATTACGAGGGCAAAACACGCGTTTATACATTTAATCCTGCCTTTCCTTTGTTAGAAGAGCTGGAGCCGCTTCTCAAAAAAGTCTACACATTAATGCCACCTCAGGAAAAAAAATGTTATAGCATCATCAGGAGGGAAGATGAGGGACGCACATATGCCGAAAATATGCGGATTTTATTGCGTTTTTGGAATCGTTTAGCTTCAGTTAAAACGCTAACTTTTCAAGCTAAAACGTTCTCGAATACAGAAGGAGGCTGGAATGGCAATGGACAAGGGGAGGTCGAAATAACTCAAGAGAAAGATACTTTGATTTTTATAGAAAAGGGTTGCTGGCGTAACGTAGAAGGACGCAATGTGGATTTTAGCAATGTGTTCCGCTGGACGTTAGATCGCACCACTGCTTTGATCTCTTTGGAACATCTAAGGAGAGGAATGAATCATCCGGTTTTTCTTTTTTTTCTTGCTCCTACAGGGCAGCGTACACTGACATCGACAGATTCTCATCTATGCTCTAGTGATAGCTACTTCGGTCAGGTTTTTAATGAAGAACATACCATTCGTTTAAATTGGCGTGTGATTGGTCCCCACAAAAACGAGGAGATAAACTACTTCTACAGGGAGTGAGGGTTTAGGTCCTTTCTGTGCTTGCGCAAATCGCTTGAATGGATATACTTAGTCTCTGAATCATAATTTTTGGAGATAAGATGAAACGTGTATTTTCTTTGCTACTGTTACTAGTTGCCTTATGCGGCTGTGGACCACGCTACGTGGACTTTTTTCCTTGCCATGATGATGGAACATATAAGCCTCATGTGGCATTCATGTCTGTGCTGGACTCTTCTTGTTTAGAGTTGCCTTGGAAGTGTGCTCCAGAGATTACCTCCGATATACGCTATGAGCTGATGAACAACGGACAGCTGTTTCTTTATGAAGCTGACGAAGTAGATACAGCCTTAAAAAGTATTGACAAGGCACAGTTGTTTGATAGCGATGCTAAAATTGCTAAGGCATGTCGCAATACAGACTTCTTTGTCGTCATGGAAATCATCGAACAGGAACTACAGCCATATGAGAGCGTCATTAGTTCTCCATATGCCATGCCGAACTATCCAAATCAATCGGTGTTAACTGTGAAAGTGCGCATTAAGGTCTTAGATGTACGTGCAGGAAGTCCTCGTATCATTTTGCAAGAAATTGTTACAAAGACATATATGGTTCCACGCGTATGTACAGAGCAAACTATTCGTTGGGCGGATGAGAACGCACATTGGGTCAATTGCATTAGAAAAGCGCATCGCCAAACAGCTATGTCGATTTCTAGACGCTTAGAGGATGTGATTCGCAGTGCCTATTGAGACTAATGTAGAGGTTGTACCTACTATTCATGACCATGCACAGCTACTTTTGGGGGCTGTGCTTTTTTTTGCCTGTACGTTTTTGGTTGCTTTTAGAAATCACTTTTTTACATTACCGTATGCGAGAGAAATAGCTCCTGGTAGGCGCTTGCACGTTTTGGAAGTGTTGGGAGTTTTTGCAACTTTTCTGTCCGGTATGTTGATTGTATCACCCCTCATCGCTTACATCTGGATTTCCATCCAAACAGGCATGTGGAATGATCCTGCGCAACAGAAGTTGGATGAGGTGACTCAAAGTTGGGTGAATTTGTTGGGAATAGCGATTTCTTCTTTGGCTGTTTTTAGTTACTGCATGCTCTTGGGTTCCTCTGCGCGACAAACAGTGTGGGGAGCTCGTGCTTGGAAAGGATGGCTCTCAGCGTTCTCAGACATAAAAATAGGTATGTTAACCTGGTTTGTGTGCTATCCATTAGTCATTGTGATCAGTCAAAGCATTGCGATTATTATTTCTTGGTTTGGCTTTGTTATCACGCGAAATGAACAGGTGGCAGTGAAGTTTTTGCGCATGGCGATGGAGCATCCCGTGTTATTGACGTTGACAGCGATTTTTATTGTTGTCGTGGTGCCCGTTGTGGAGGAGGTACTTTTTCGTGGGTTTTTACAAACATGGATAAAGCAGTTATGGGGTCGGTCTGTAGCTATTGTGATAGCTTCATTAACATTTGCCTTATTTCATTTTGCTCCAAGTCAAGGATTTGATAATGTGGAGTTAATCACTTCTTTGTTTGTATTAGCCTGCTTTCTGGGATTTGTGTATGAAAGGCAGCGCTCATTGTGGGCGTCTATAGCTCTGCATGGGACTTTCAATCTTGTGAGTGTATTGGCAATTTTACTGGGGGCTTGATATGCGATTTCTTGTTTTGAGCATTTGTCTATTTGGAAGCATGTTGTTGAGAGCTGAGGAGATACAACCAAGGAATGGGGATGAAAAAACAGCCGAAGAGATGCTCAAACTTGTAGTTAATGATAACAATGCCTTTGCTTTGAAACTGTATAGCCAGCTGAGTGCAGATTCTAAGGAAAACTTGTTCTTTTCACCAATAAGCATTTCATCTTCCTTTGTCATTCCTTATCTAGGAGCTGATGGGGCCACAGAAGAGCAGATCAAGCAGACATTAAATTTTTCTCTCAGTCAGAAAGAACAGCAGACAGCTTCCTATCAACTAGCCCGAAGTTTAACGAGTTATAATCGCACATCAGATACTGATTTTCGTTTGATTTTGGCAAATACCATGTGGCTCCAAACGGGGTTGGCTCTGTTGCCTGATTTCATTCAACATATGCCGATGGAAGATCGCGAGCGCGTTCGTTATACGGACTTTATTCATCAACCAGAGGTTGCTAGAGAAGACATTAATCGACGTGTGGTTGAAAGAACATATGGAAAGATTGTGGATATTATTCCTACTGGGATGATTACATCCGCTACTCGAATGATGTTGGTTTCTTCTGTGTATATGAAGGCGCGTTGGCAACGTGTATTTAATGTGGTTGATACACATCCGATGCCTTTCTTTCCAAATCCAGATCAAACGCTTTCTGTGCCAATGATGGATCAGACAGCAACATTTTTGATTCATCAAAATGATACCTGTACAATTTTAGAGCTACCCTATTCAGCGGTTAAGTCCAGTGCACTGCAGTTATCCATGATCATCCTACTTCCAAATCAACGTGATGGGTTGGCGGAAGTAGAAGCTTCTTTGTCCATTGAACAATTAAATAATTGGATAGAGCAGCTGCAATTAAATCGCGTTCAAGTTCGCTTGCCAAAATTTACTTT
The DNA here is from genome assembly GCA_013821265.1 of Parachlamydiaceae bacterium. Lineage (GTDB taxonomy): Bacteria > Chlamydiota > Chlamydiia > Chlamydiales > Parachlamydiaceae > JACDHD01. The sequence continues at coordinate 28,036 of JACDHD010000030.1, forward strand.
AACACAAGCTGTGGTGCTTAATCAGGCTTTGAGTTCGATGGGAATGCCGATTGCGTTTACTCCACAAGCAAGTTTTGCAAAGATGACAAAAGAGAGCCTGTCTATTGGTAAAGTGATGCATAAGGCATTTATTGCTGTGGATGAATCGGGAACAGAAGCTGCGGCAGCAACAGCAATTTCTATGAATTTGACCTCTGTGCATACACAACCACCTGTGTTATTCCAAGCGGACCATCCATTTATTTATTTTATTATGGAGAAGTCAACTGGGACAATTCTATTTGTTGGGCGCCTTGTGCAGCCTTAGTGGTAGCAGAAACGTGTTCGTAGTTTTCTCTCACCGCTACTGTATTTATGTCTTTGGGTATCGATGCACCCCACTTTCATTATAACGATCTATAGAACTAAGAGATAACATAACATCCACCAGTTCTTTGTCTTAAGAAATTTTTTACGCTTTACCAAAAAGCCAAAACATTTAATCCTTTTAAGAAAGACTCGTTTTAAAAGGATGTGTTTATAATGCGATGTTTCCTACTTGCTATTTGTCTATGCATATCAACATGCTTACATTGCAATCAAGGCACTGAAAAACTCTCAAGCATCCCACTAGCAGATACAGAAA
>JACDHD010000119.1 GCA_013821265.1 Parachlamydiaceae bacterium
TTTTTTGGTAAAAACAACACTTTATAGAAGAGCACCATTATTTTATCATATTTTTTTATACCATTTTAAATATCGTGTAGAGCTCATTTTTTCAGATAGTGCCTCTGAAAACACCATTCAGGCAAGCTTTTTTAGCTTGATGCATATGCCTTGTCAGGGTTATGAAAGCTTCTTTTCCATACCCGTAGCTGCGGCAGTCTTCGCTATCGCTCGATTGCCTTTCTACGGGCTACAGAGAGAGATCCACGATCGTGGATTAGCTACAAACCCATTAAGGCTAACTTCAACTAACATACTAGAATGCAACTTGTTGAGGGAGCATTGCAGCTAATCCACGATAGTGGATCTCTCTTTGTAGCCCGTCAGCAAGTCTCGCGAGCACAGCGAAGACAGCGGCAGCTACGGGTTAGGGTGTTGTTTTTGTGCAGTAAATATGAACACCATAGCCGCGAATGCGGCGGCAGAACGTTGTTCGCGCAATGGACACTTTTGTTGGCTTTGATTTGGATCGTTTCCCATTGGAATACAGTGCTTTATTTTAATGGAATCTTCATAAACTACAATATCATTAATTAAACCCCTAACAACACGCTGCTTCTCCTCAACGGTCAACTGAGAAGAAGAGCTGTCTAAAGATTCTGCAAACTTCATAAGTGTTAATTGACTTTGCCTTGCCCGTTCCTTGTCAGCTGTTTGAGCTTCAATGACGGCTAGCTCCCTATCTACTTGCTGCAGCCGTTGGTTTATTACATGCATGCGTTTTTTTAGCTCTTCTAAAGAGAGGCATTCCCCTTCAGCATAAGCATCTAGCAGCTTATTTCGGCTGGTCAAAAGCTTATTTCTTTCGCGGCACATATTCATTTTTCTTTCACCCATAAGGTGGCGATCAGGATCTTCTGCTGACCTTCGCTTAATTTCAGTCGCTATAAGTTCAGGATTACGTAAAATTGATATAATCCAATTCCATACATAATCATCGAGTTCATTTTGTCGGATCGAGCGATTTCCACATGATTCTAATGTTTTGCTGAGATTGGCGTTGCAGTTGTAATAGGTATAAGCATTTGATCGCGCTTTTTTGTAGTAAGACAATCCACACTTGCCACAGGTTAGTATGCCCTGAAGAATTGAGGGCTTTTTAGTGTTCCGGGATGCAAATTGTTGGGCGTTATTAAGCTTTTCTTGAACTATGCGATAAAGTCCATCTGGGACTATAATTGGGACAGGTATGTTGATCCACAGATCTTCAGGGCAATCTTTTCTTGCCGACTTTGAAATCTGTATACGGCCACTTTTAGGAGTTCGCATTATTCGTTGCAAATCACCTACATGCTTTTCAGTTTTGCCAAATCCTGCTAAACCTGTATAAGCACGGTTTCGAAGAATTCGACGTATAGTCTCTCGATCCCATCCCGAGAGGCTCTTTCGTGGCTTTCTTCCGCTTTGATTCATGTATAAACTAAGGTCATTTATGCCTTTTCCTTCCTCTCCATACATCTTAAACAACCTTACAACAATTTCTGACTCCTCTTTGTCTATTTCATAACGCGCTAAGCCACTTTCCTTGTCTCGGATATACTTATAACCATAAGGCGCATTCGGAAGCACTGTCACAGAACCTTGTTTTGCCTTATGTAATCTACCTCTTCGACAACGCTCTGTAATTTGAGCTCTCTCATATTCCGCAAAGACACCTTGAAATTGCTCTAAAAGATGTTCTTCAGGGGTTTCAGCTTTTTTATTTTTATAGAAAGAAACTTCTACTCCAGATTTTGCAAATTCATCTAGCAATAAAACCTGATAGACATATTTACGAGCTAAACGATCGGGATGGTAAATCAAAACTATATCAGGGCTTCCTCCCGCAATTAGATCCCTTAGCGCATCTAGGGCTGGACGCTGAATAGTAGATCCACTTACACCATCATCTTTAAAAATCCAACCATCAGGTATCAGAAAATCTTGTTTGTTTGCATGGTCCACCAACAAGCTAATCTGACTATTAATAGTTCCCTCCTCTGACTGCTTAGATGAGGAGACTCTTGCATAAATGGCTACGCGGCGCCTTTCTGGTGTGTGAGTTAGCTCTATACTCATTATAGCTTTCCTTTGTTGTCTGGGGTGCTTTCACGGTGATTTGGTAAGCTTCGATCAACCGCTCCCTCATTCCCTGTTTGTAGACGAATTCTTGCTCGATAGGACCTATCTCTCGGTTTTTTTTCATGCTGACCTACAAAAGTGCTAGAAGCGGTATCATTGTGGATTGAGGAAGGCATGATATTAGAACGACAAATTATTTTATCAAAGCAGAAAGTGTCTATTGCACTTACAACGTTAGCATATAGCCACATGCGTAAG
>JACDHD010000089.1 GCA_013821265.1 Parachlamydiaceae bacterium
CTTATGGGTAATAGGATGCGGGCACGCTCACGGGCACGGTAAAGGACGGGGGAAAGTCAGACCAGGTACACCTTGTTCTTTTATAGGGAACCTGCTATCGATACGCGATAGGAGACCCACGACATGCCCCCCAAAAAAACCAACTCATCCCTGCAAGCTCTCACCGATTCCTTCCAGAAGCAAGAAACTCTTCTACGCGAAGGCGGCGGTGCATCTGGACAGGAACGGCAAAAACGACTTGGACGCATGACCGCACGCGAACGCATCTCAGCTCTAATAGATCCATCCACTTCCTTCTTCGAACTAGGATTATGGGCCGGCTACGAAATGTATACGGAATGGGGGCCTTTACCCGCAGCCGGAGTCCTCACAGGAATCGGTTATGTGCACCAAAAGCCGTGCATGATCGTTGCCAACGATGCCACTGTCAAAGCCGGCGCATTCTTTCCGCAATCCGTTAAAAAAGTTATAAGAGCTCAACGCATCGCCTATGAATCTCGCCTGCCTATTCTGTACTTAGTCGATTCCTCAGGAGTTTTTTTGCCTCTCCAAGATGAAATTTTTCCCGATGAAGATGATTTTGGTCGCATCTTTCGCAATAATTCTGTTCTTTCCGCCTGTGGCATTCCACAAATCGCCGCCATTATGGGCAATTGCATCGCTGGAGGCGGTTATCTTCCTGTCTTATGCGATAAACTACTCATGACAGAAGGCAGTGGCCTCTATCTTGCAGGTCCAGCACTCGTCAAAGCCGCCATTGGCCAAGTTGTCGAAACCGAGGAACTGGGCGGAGCTCACATGCACGCCAGCATCAGCGGCACAGTGGACTTTTATGAACCTGATGACGCTGCCTGTTTAAAACGCCTTCGCGCACTTGTGGACAACCTCCCCTCTCTTCCTTCTGAAAAAAAGAAACAAACAAAACCCAAACGCGATCCCTCTACGCTATATGATCTCGTCTCTGCAGACTGCTCGCGTGTTTATGGTACGCATGAACTACTGGATGCCATCATCGATGCCGATTCCCTACAAGAGTACAAAGCTCTTTACGGAAAATCACTTCTCACCGCCTACGCTAAAATCAATGGCATTCCTGTCGGAATTGTCGCTAGCCAACGACAACACACAATTACAGGACAGGGTGAAGTGGAAGTGGGAGGCGTTATCTATAAAGAAAGCGCAGACAAAGCTGCTCGCTTTATCATGGACTGCAATCAAACGCAAATTCCTCTCATCTTTTTACAAGATGTGGTCGGTTTTATGGTGGGAAAGCAAGCTGAGCAATCGGGCATCATCCGCAGCGGAGCCAAGTTAGTCAACGCTCTCAGTAACTCCATCGTCCCTAAAATCACTATCATCATCGGTAACTCCTTCGGAGCCGGCAACTACGCTCTTTGCGGAAAAGCATACGATCCCAATTTCATCTTCGCTTGGCCTAGTGCACGCTATGCGGTCATGGGAGCCGACCAAGCTGCAGACACTCTCTTCACCGTACAGGAACGCGCCGCTGAACGCAAAGGCCAAGTACTCGATCAAAAAGAGAGCGACAAAATGCACGCCGAAATCAAGGCGCGATACGAAAAGCAAATGGACATTCGCTACGCGGCCGCTCGCGGATGGGTAGACGCCATAATTCTCCCACACACAACCAGAGAAGCTCTTACCTTTGCTCTTGAACTAGCCAAACGCTCCCCACCAAAAGCTCTCAGCTTTCACACCGGCGTATTACAGGTTTAAGCATGGTCAAACTAGCAGAGGCCCTTAAGCAACGCGTTGATGGTGACATCCACTTTGACCCCGTCCATCGAGCAGTCTACAGCGTTGATGCTTCTATCTATGAAGTTGAGCCTTTAGGAATTGTCATTCCACGCACCAAACAAGCTCTCATCGATACGATCCTGATCGCCAAAGAATTTCACGTCCCCGTGATCGCGCGCGGTGCGGCAACTGGTATCACTGGAGGATGCATCGGCAAGGCGCTAATTATCGATCTCTCAAAATACCTTAACCGCATTCTAAAAATCGATTACGAACAGGAATATGTGATCTGCGAACCTGGTGTTGTGCAAGACCAACTCAATGCAGCACTTGCTGAAAAGGGCTACAGATTAGGTCCAGACACCTCCACTGGCAATCGCGCTACAATTGGAGGCATGCTAGCCAATAATGCCGCCGGCGCTCGCTCTCTACTTTATGGCACCATGAAAGAGCACACCTTAGCTGTAGAGCTACTGTTGGCTTCTGGTACAATGTTGCACTTGCGCACGCTGACTCCAGAAGAATTTCAAAACAAATGCTCGCAGACCAATACTGAAGGTTTGATCTACCAAACGATTCAACAAATTCGAGAAAATGAAAAAGAGGAGATTTTTGAAAAATTTCCTCATCTTCCACGGCGCTCTTCAGGATATAACCTAGACTCACTTTTAGATGACACACTCAACCTCAGTAAACTCATTGCAGGCTCTGAAGGATCCCTAGGCATCGCAACCGAAATCACACTAAAAATTTGTAAAAAATCGACTAATTTGGGTTTGTGTGTCATCTACTTTGACAGCCTACAAAAAAGCCTCAGCGCTGTTGAAACAATTTTAAAGCATCATCCAACAGCTGTAGAACTTATCGATGACAAAATTATCGAAGCAGGACGCCATGCTCCGTCAATGAGAGGAAAATTAGATTGGCTCAAAAGTTCTCCAAAAGCTCTATTAGTCGTTGAATTTTGTGGAAATAGTCAGGAAGATGTTTCTACAAAACTTGCTCAGTTTGCAGACGATATGAAACAACAAAAGATTGGCAATGAGTTAACACTCATAATAGAACCCACACAAATGGCTTGTGTGTGGGAACTACGCAAGGCGGGACTGGGCTTACTGCTCTCAAAACGAAGCTACAGCCGTGCCATCGCCTTTTTAGAGGACATCAGCATCGCACCGGCACAACTAGCCTCTTTTATGCAGCAGTTTTCACAATACCTTGCTAGCAAAGGAAAAACAGCAGGAATTTATGGCCATGTGGGATCGGGCTGCATGCACATCCGCCCCTACATAGACCTGACAGATCCAAAAGAGATCAAATTGATGGAACAGATGATGCATGATGTTTCGGATTTGGTGCTGCAGCATAACGGAGCCCTCAGTGGAGAACATGGTGACGGCCGCGTGCGCAGCTGGCTAAACAAAAAGATGTTTGGCGATCACCTTTACAGTCTGTTTTTATCGATTAAGGAGGCATTTGATCCCGACAACCGAATGAATCCTGGCAAAGTGGTAAACGGCACTCCATTTTTAGAGCATCTACGCATAGATCCCAAAACACCTATTGTTGCTCTGCGCACCTTTTTAGATTTCAGTAAAGAGGGAGGCTTTGCACTAGCTGTTGACATGTGTAATGGAAATGGGCTATGCCGCAAAGCAGAAAAAGTGATGTGCCCTTCCTTTCAAGCTACTGGAGATGAGTTTCACACCACACGTGCTCGCGCACAAGCTCTGAGAGCAATCATCCATAGCCGATTACCTCTACAAGAGTTGACGAGTCAAGGTATCCACGACGTCATGGACCTCTGTCTTGAATGCAAAGGATGTAAAACCGAATGTCCTTCTGAAGTGGATATGGCCAAGATGAAAGCAGAATTTCTCTACCATTACCAACATGAACATGGTATCCCCCTGCGCAGTCGCCTTTTTGCCTTCATTGGAAAAATGAATCTTGTCGGATCTCGCTTTCCTCGATTATTTAACAAATTGATGCAGTCAGCTGTAACAAAACAGATCCTAGATTGGATCGGCATCACAAAAGAGCGATCTCTTCCTCTTCTGGCGGAAAAGCGGTTCTCTGTGTGGTTTAAAGAGCATCAGCAGTATGTTCATACAAAATCTGTTGTCTTGTACAACGACACCTTTACAGAATTTAATCATCCCGAAATCGGAAAATCTGCAGTACATGTCTTAGAGGCGTTGGGATATAAGGTGATTGTTCCCGAATGGCATTGCTGTGGACGACCCGCTCTGTCAAAAGGATTGCTGATTCAAGCCAAAGAGATGGCACAACGCGTTTTAAAAATCCTTTTGCCTTACGCTCAGCAAGGATTACCGATTATTGGATTGGAACCAAGCTGCTTGTTAACGATTAAAGATGACTTCGTAGCCCTTTTGGGAGCAGATATAAAAAATCTACAAACAGTTATCAAGCAATGCACCACATTTGACGAATTTGTTGCACAACATGTTGTAGAAGGAAAATTGCCCTTACCATTTACCCATCAAGATAAAATAGACATCAAATTGCACGCTCATTGTCATCAAAAAGCGTTGGTGGGAACAGGACAGACACTGAAGGTGTTGCGCGCCATTCCAAATGCCACAGTTTCCGAAATCCCTTCAGGCTGTTGTGGATTAGCCGGTTCGTTTGGATATGAAAAAGAGCATTATGCGCTTTCTTTAAAAATTGGAGAATTGAGTCTATTTCCCCATGTGCGAGAAAGCAGCGCAGGAACATTTATTGTGGCGGATGGGGTGTCGTGCCGAAGTCAAATTGAGCATGGGACACAAAGTAGTGCAATGCACCTCGCCGAACTCCTTTGCGTCCTAAAAGACAAAAGGAGATAAAGAGGTAACTGCAAACCCATGTTACCGTCTGCACCTGTAGAGAAGTTGGACATGAACTGACGAAATAGGTCCTTGCAAAAGTCATCATCCATTTATTTAACTCCAGTAGCAATAATCATTTCATATTCTTAAGGTGTGCAAAGTCCAGCATTTGGTCTTTTCAGTAGATAATAAATAGATTGACAGCACAATTACAACTATGTATCATTATCGATTATTAATTCAAAATGGAGAAAAAAACATGGCCATTGCAACTATCACTTACAATGCTATAACTGACCCCCTTACTGCCGCTTTTGGCTACAATAGAGGCGTTCTGTCTCGACCAAAAAACGAAATAGTTCTTCAACATATGGGTTACACCTCAGCTTATTTTAAAATTGTGCATCTTATAGGCATCAACCTCCCCTCAATTCTATATGCGGCAAAAAATATTCCTTGGATTGCTGTTGCTGCAGGTATTATGCGCATTGTGAAAGCACTATATGAATGCTATCACAACAAATGGCTACCAAGCGACTTCAAATTACAAATATGCTGCTCACATATTATCAGAGGAGCCCTTGAGATGTCTGGATTTGGTTTCACGCTGTTCTTTACAGACTTTACAATCACAGTTTTAAGACATCGCTTGAATTAATTATTCACTTTAGACAAAGGCAAAAAATGACCACTATTGACCGAGCCATAGCAAGCGTAAAATCTGCTGTTGAATCTCCTTACGCTTATGCATTTGGAGTACTTCCACCAATTGGTAAAAGTGAACTCCCCCACAGACTTGTTCTGCTACACATGGGTTACACATCCGCTTATTTTAAAATTGTTAATCTTACAGGCATCACCCTTCCCTCATTTCTATATGCAGCGAAGAATATTCCTTGGGTTGCTGCTATTGGGGGTGCTTTTCGTATCGTCCGAGCATACCAGGGAATACAACATTCCTCTTATCTTTATCCTATACGCAAAAATCGTTTCTATTCAGAGTTTGCCAGAGGGGTCGGTGAGTTGGTAGGTTTTGGACTCGCGTTACTTATTGCAGACGCCGTTGTCACCCTCTTCAGAAAGAGACTAGCAAATTGGGAACCTTCCACAACACCTTCTAGTAACAATGTACGATATAACACAAGTGCTTTTGGGTCTCCCCGAAGTATTCTCACCCCCCTTTCCGGCCTCACCGAAGAGCGATTAACAGCTTCCGCTTCAAAATATCAAGGGGACTAGATCGCAATGATTGCACACAGGATAAGAAATTTCTCTTATCCTGTTCTTTTCAACAACCATCATTCCCTTCCGATAAAAAATTAAAGTATGCTACTCTTTTTTCCATGAACGAATTTCAAGATCTAATCAAAACCACCGAAACACTGCTTGGACCTAACGGATGCCCTTGGGATCGCGAACAGACGATGAAGTCAACGCGTCCTTGCATCGTCGAAGAGGCCAGTGAACTCGTCGAAGCAATCGACTCCGAAAACAACCAACACATTCAAGAAGAATTGGGTGACCTCTTCTTTGTCGTGCTGTTTTTATGCAAATTAGCGGAAAAGGAAAAGCGCTGCACCTTGCATGACGTCCTCAAAGATCTTAATGACAAACTGATCCGAAGGCATCCTCACGTGTTTGGAGATGCCAAAAAAATTGAAACTGTCGATGAACTGCTGGCTCAATGGAACGAGATAAAAAAGAAAGAAAAAGGCAACCAACATCGAAAAAGCGCTTTAGATGGTGTTCCAAAAGGGCTTCCAGCACTGGCACGTGCTCAGAAAGTGCACAAAAAATTATACGATGCTAATTATGCTGTTCCTCTAAAGAACCATTCGAATCCATTCGAAAGCGAAGAAGCATTGGGGAATGCGTTGTGGGATCTTGTTGCGAAAGCGCAGGAAATGGGCATCGATGCAGAGCACGCTTTAAGAACCACGCTAGTGCAGATTGAGGGGCGTTTCCGCGAAACCGAAAAGACTTAATAGTTGCAAAAATATTCGTTTTGTTTTTTACCACAGAGACACAGGGGCACAGAGAAGCACAGAGAGCGAGAAAGCACACTTTCAACTTTGCAAATTTGAGAATGAATGAATTTAACGAAAAAACTCGAATTAGGTAATAACGCAACGTATAAGATGAAAAAAATATTCCGCTTGGGCGACAGCCCATGCGGATGCTGTTTTTTAAAAAGCCTCAGCTTGTTAAAAAGATATCGGAAAGGCTAGCACAATTAGCTTACAAGCCACAGATCCCCCTTTCGCTCTCTGTGCTTCTCTGTGCCTCTGTCCCAAGTTCACCCATCAAATCATAAAATCATAATATTGATAATTTTAATTTCAAAACACCTACGAGACAAAAGAAGGTTCGCTTTTGCGAAAATGAATTTGTAGTGTCAGAAT
>JACDHD010000031.1 GCA_013821265.1 Parachlamydiaceae bacterium
TTCCAAGACCAGTCTTGAAAAGGTTTTACTGTAAAGAGGTAGTATAACTCAAATAAAGATTTGACACTACAAAATACTGATTTTCATATGCTTAAATTTTTTCACAGCCTCTCCCGGCCTGGTAAAAAAAAAGGACGACCAGACCGGGACGGTCTGGCTACCATATAGGAAAAATAACTGTAGTTACTCAGAAGTGCGAATTACGTTGCTGCAGGTGCAATTTCGATACGACGAGGGCCCCTGATCTGCCTCCAGGTGCGACTAGCTAAGGCTATGCCTTCATCTGTGAGAGCAACTCCCCGCATAAATCCACCAAGACCGCTGTCAGCGATTCCTAAAATTGGTAATGCGATGAGCCATTTAGAAAACACCATCACTAAAAAAAAGGCTACCGATATGTTGTTTACCGCATGCCCCATAAGTAGTTTCACACTTAAGATGCGCACTTTTCCTAAGAAATCGGCCGCTTCATAACTTTGCATTGTAGGATTGATAATGGAGGGTCTGATTAACACATTATTATAGAATCTTCTTATGTTTAGACCTAATCTGGTTGAAATCAGATACTCCATAACCGGATTGCTGATTTTAATCGGTACAAAGCGCCACATCAGTGCTGCAGCTACACCTCCCACAAACATTTTTGGAAAGAGTATAATCGTTGCAATGTTAATAAAAATCACCGTAGTTAGATAGACAACCTTCAAGGCTAGTTGTGTCAATTTAGTTGTATAACGAATCGCTTCTGATGCTGATTTCTTAGAAAGACTTACACTTTTAATAGTTATCTTTGATTCTGCTTGCACAATCCTATACTCTTTTAACAACCTCACACATGTTTCAATATCTTGTTTCTCTACTGCTTTAATATCTCCCTTTAATACCTTCTCTATGAACTGGTTCATGTAACCAATTCCATCCGTCTCCATCGCCGCATCCAATTCACCTTGAGGCACAACATAAATACCCTTTAAGGTTTCAAGCAACTTTTCAGCCTCCTCCTTCGTTACGTTGGTCAATTCTGTAAGAAAATAATCAAATGTCCCAACTCCTATGTAATCATCTATCTTTTTTATTTGCGAGGCTGCTACATGTGAAGCTAAAGGAACCACTGCTGACGCATACTTACCGATATTTTCTCGAAATGCCTTACTGTCTGGATCCTCAAAACCAAAGCGCTGGAATGCTGCGTAAGCAATAAGAGTCTTTTCTTTGATAGAATATAGCTCTCTAAGCAACTCTTTAGTGTCATATGCATTTAGTTCCTTTTGCATTGCTTCGCATTGTGAGCGAATGACTGATTGCCAATCCTCCCTCTGTTCATCTTCCAGACAACTCTTCATCTCTAAAAATGGGGCTTTGGCTGTATCTGGAAATAACTCTAAGAGACGTATCAATTCTGCACGACTTTCTTCGCGTGTGGCTTTTTTTTCGATAAGTACTAATAGGCTCCTTATTGCAAACTTTGGTAGCCATTGTGATATTCTTTGCTGAGTACCGTGCTGGAATTTCGACCATTCTTCTCTTGCTATACGATTTGCTTCATTTACTCGCACATCTGCTTCATTTACTCGCACATCTGTAAGTATATTTAATCGATTCTTCAACCTTGCTAGATCAGGTAGACAACGCGCATCGCGATCATCAGTCACAATTCGCTCTGCATGGGTAATCACTTTTTGGTTGATGCTATTATTATTCACTGATAAGGCTAAATCGATAATTGTCCCAAGATGCTCTACCTGATCATCTAAAGGTAAATTCACCATTACGTTGAGAATTGCCTCAAAAAATCTCCCATGCTCTTCTACAGGAACGTGTGCTGACGTAGCATTGTAGGCCGCGATTTGATCCTTAAAAATTCTCTTCTTCGCTTCTAAAGAAGAAAAGGCAAATCCTATAGATTGATTTTTGGGTTTTGCGAAAGAGCCTATCGTTTCTGGAGCACATAAAATTGCAAACAGTTGCCATTTCTCAAACTTATCGCGCTCCAATTTTTCCAATTCTTCGCGAAGCTCAGCTTGTTGTGCTGAAGTTCCATGGCTGTTCTGCGACTCCAAGGAAACTTTGAGTGCTTTAATCCGTTTTTCTATAGGAATTTGCGCTTTTAGATACTCTTGCATTTCTTGCCAGACAGGCTGCCTAAGAAGTTCCAACCCTCTAGAATAGAGTTCCTTAGCAAAGGAACCGGCAAACCCTATTGAACCTGTCATAACAGTCAGTTCATAAATAGCATTATACAAATCGCTAATCTTTAGGTAGGAATAAGCATTACTTAAGGCATATGGAGTCCATACCAAGGTTGCCGATAGACAAGCCCCACTGAGAATCATACAAGCAACAATCATCCACCTGCGCATTTTGACATGATCATTCCTTGAGGGTTCGCTCATTGCATCTACGAACGAGGTAACCATCTTGTCACCGAGAAAAAAACAACCCACAATAAAATAAAACGAACTGTAGTAATTTAAGGCTGTCAAGGCGCAGCTACCAGCCACCCATGCAACCTTGTAAAAGCGCTCTGCAGCGACGTTTTTCGTTGTTAACGGCAGTGGCTGAGTTTGGACCGATAACGGTAAAAGGGATAATTCTGAGGATGACATTAATTCCTACTTTTGTAATTAGATTATAATTACCGGAAATAATAGCATACATTGTTTTTGTTTTCTATCTTTTTAAACAAATGGACTTTATGGACGGAATGGACAGAATGGACGAAATGGACTTTTCTGGACTGATTAAGGCAATTGCAAAAATCAAATGAGGCATAGAAAAGCACAGGCGGCAAATGTGCTTTTTGGAGTGCGGGACCTTGGTCCCGCTTTCACAAACATCGGCTTGCCGATGTCACAACGTACTATGAATGGGGTCGGCAAGCCAACCCCTATGAAAGCGGTGGCAAGCCACCGCACTCCAAATAGGAATGCCTATGTCTTCTGTTGAAAAAACCAATTTATCACTTACGCAATTGCCTCATCACGTCCGTCAAATAAAAAAAAGAAATCTGAAAAAAGAAAAAACAAAAAAAGATGTGTGGGAAAGCAACGACGCAGTCGTTGCTTTCCCACCTCAATTAAGCTTCGAGATACTCGATAAAACAGGTTTGTGCACCATCACCAACGCGACGTTGGCTGTTTTTCAGGATGCGTGTGTAACCACCTTGACGTGTTGCAAAACGTGGTCCAAGCTCTGAAAAGAGATGCTCAATCACTTGACGATCTGTGTTGTAAGAGCTCGTGTCGCCTTTGCGTGCTGCACGTTTATCTTGCTCTGACAATGAGTTGAACTGAATCATCAACTCAGCAATCGCCTTACGACGTGTTGCAAGCGTGTTTTCTTTTGCTAATGTGATCATGCGATCAGCATAACGACGCAACGCTTTCGCTTTTGGAATCGTTGTCTCAATGCGTCCATGCTCAATCAATGATTTAAGCATATTTGCAAACATACAACGACGATGTGACGTTGTTCTGTTCAATTTACATGTATTCTTCAAGTGTCTCATTTAACCACCTACTCACTAATCTTCGATTTTAATCATTTCTGTGCGTTGCTTACGCTCATCTTGGTACTGACGAATGCGATCGCGCACGTTTTCTTGTGTTATGCCGTAACGGTTGAGGTCCATTCCCAAATGTAACCCCATCTCTTGCAACTTATCTTTGATTTCGTTTAAAGACTTTTTACCAAAGTTCTTAAACTCAAGCATTTTGCGTTCCGGAATGGATACCAATTCTGCAATTGTTTCGATATTTGCACCGCTCAAGCAGTTTGTAGAGCGCACAGAGAGTTCAATCTCATCAATACGCAAGCAAAGCTTGTCGATAATTTCGTCTTGGTCGCCAGCAATCTCAGATTCACCTGTGTCAAAAGAGAGAGCTTGTGCATCTAACTGAGTGAACACATCAAAGTGTTTCAAACCTAGTTGTGCAGCATAGGATAACGCCTCGACAGGTGTTATGCGTCCATCTGTCGTAACCTCTAAGATCAAGCGATCAAAGTCCGTATCTTGTCCAACGCGGCGATTTTCTACGTAGTAGTTGACGACGCGAACTGGGGAAAAGGAAGCATCAATTAAAATTTCATCCGATGTCTTATCGCGCAATACATGGCGCTCAGAAGGCACATATCCACGTCCGATAGCAACGCGCAGATCGATTTGACGCTTCATTGGTTTTGTAACTGTGAAGAGATGCATTTTAGGATTGACCACTTCAAAGATCCCGTCAGCAACAACATCACCTAGAGTCACGCTATATTGACCCTTGTTCTTGTCTAAATCGTCCTGTGTGATTTCCAATGTAGAGGTGATGAAACGCGTTTCACGTGCATACGACGTTTCTTCTTTAGGTAGTTTGCGTAAGAGTGCACCCTTAAGGTTAAGGATAATGTTGGTCATGTCTTCGATGATTCCATCAATTGACATGTACTCGTGAGGAATCCCTTCGATGCGCACAGAGATAATTGCTGGTGCTTCCAAAGAGGAGAGCAACATGCGACGCAAAGAATTTCCGATGGTATGTCCGAAACCGCGTTCAAAAGGCTCTGCAGCAAAGCGAGCATGCGTAGATGAAGCTGTTTTTTCATCAACAGTAATTTGTTGAGGTAACTCAAACTTGCCATACTTAACGGACATAATGGAACTCCTAATTATGGACTTCAGCTAGAAAAGGACTTAGAACACCCACCAAGGTAGGTGTTCCAAATGCTATCTTGCCAAAGTCGCAAGTAATAAAATTTCTGGTATTAACCTGTGATGGGTTCTTTTGCTTTTTCAGCCTATTGAACCCCAGGTTATTAGCCTACGCGTATTCTAATGCTTAAACGCGACGACGTTTACGCGCACGGCAACCGTTATGAGGAACTGGTGTTGTGTCTCTAATCGCCTTAATGCCTAATCCAGCACTTTGCAATCCTCTCACAGCAGATTCACGACCTGCTCCAGCTCCACATAGGTCAACTTCTACTTCACGTACACCAGCGAGCATTGCTGCTTTACCAGCATCTTGAGCGCAAACTGTTGCGGCAAAAGCTGAAGATTTACGTGAACCGGAAAAGTTTACTTTTCCCGCTGAAGACCATACAATAACGCGTCCAGCTGGATCTGAAATTGTCACAATCGTGTTGTTAAAGCTTGCTTTAACGTGAGCTACTCCTGAAGGAGATGTTGGCCCTGAGCGTTTCTTTGCTTTAACAGGCTTTTTTGTCGGTGTTGTTGGTTGGTTCAAAGCTAGCAACTCCTCTTATTATTTTTTCTTGTTAGCAACAGTCTTACGACGACCTTTGCGCGTTCTGGAATTCGTGCGTGTACGTTGTCCACGTACTGGCAATCCTACACGGTGGCGCAAGCCTCTGTATGAATGAATGCTAATTAATCGCTTAATGTTGTTTTGTACTTGACGACGAAGATCCCCTTCAACCACATATTCTGCTTGTAGCAATGTGTTCAAACGGGCTAGATCATCTTGCGTTAGCTTGTGGGCACGCATATTTTTATCGAAGCCAAGTCGCTCAATAATTTCATTGGCTAGCTGACGTCCAATTCCGTAAAGGTACATCAAGCTAATTTCTAAACGCTTGTTATCCGGTAAGTCGACACCGATTACTCTGGGCATTGAAAACTCCTAAACAAAGTAAACACTCTATCAAAACGTTGCTTTTCCTGCAACACCTAGAACACAGTTCTAGCTAAAATTTATGATTTTGCACTCAGATTCTATCCTTACACAGGCCACTTTTTAGTAACTTCCGTGTTAACCACGTACGTCACCTGAATGTGAACTCCGCGTCTAGACCCTATCTACCGCGCATTTTCCCGCTTTTCATGAAGCCATCATATCGCTTCATGAGTAGGTGTGACTCTACTTGTTTCATCGTATCTAAGACAACTCCGACGAGAATCAAGAGGGCCGTTCCACCAAAGAAATAACTAATTGACTGAGGAATTGCTAAAAATCGACCAATGATACTTGGTAGAATTGCAATTAGAGCCAAGAAGACCGCTCCCAATAGGGTGATTCGGTTCATTGTTGCCTCTAGGTATTCCTGAGTCGGTTTACCCTGTCTAATGCCAGGAATAAACGCACCATTCTTTTTCATATCCGATGCAATTTGATCTGGTCTGAACTGCGTCGCGGTCCAGAAGTAGGTAAAAAACAAGATCAACAAAACAAACAGCACCATATACGATGTACTTCCTGGTGATATCCAGGAGGCCATTTCACCAACCCAATTGCCTGTTCCGACGAGTCCGCCAATTGTTGCAGGAAACATCAAAAGAGAAGAGGCAAAAATCACAGGAATAACACCTGCATAATTAACTTTCAGTGGAATGTAGGACGTTCCACCTTGAACTTCTTTGCGGCCAACCACGCGTCGCGCATATTGCAGCGGGATTCTGCGATGACCTTGAATAATCATAATTGTCGCTATTGTCACAACAACAAATATGCCCACTAGTACTAGTACAGTGGCAAAACTCATTTGACCTGGTTCTTGGGAATCCAGGTTCAACTGCTGCATAATCATGCCCATAGCGCTTGGCAATTGTGAGAGAATGCCTACGGTAATGATTAAACTCATGCCATTGCCAATCCCTCTTTCTGTGATCTGTTCCCCGATCCACATCAGAAGCATTGTACCTGTTGTCATAGCTGTGATCGTAATCAGATAGAACAGCCAAGGCGTACCAAAAGCTTGCACATCTAAAAGTTCGCCTGCTACGATTCCTGGTCGCGCTAGGTTTAGTTGCAGTGCGTACTTTGCAAACATCGCTGATTGCAAGAAGGACAATGCGACAGTAAGGCCGCGCGTCATCTTATTGATTTTACGACGTCCCATTTCAGCATTTTCGCGCACTTCTCTTTGTAGAGAAGGCCACAAGGCAACAACTAGCTGCATGATAATCGATGCAGAGATATAAGGCATAACTCCTAAGGCAACCACAGTCATTTGAGAGAAGGCACCTCCAGAGAAGATGTCAACCATTTGAAAGAGGTTTTGAGCCCCACCTGCTGCTTGCTTAAAGAAACCGATGGCGATTTCGCCATTGATTCCAGGAACGGGAATAAATCCACCGATTCGGCAGATGACGAGCATCAACACCGTAAAGATGATCTTTTCTTTTAACTCAGGTATTTTAATCGCATTTCGCAGTTCGTGCAGCATCGTTCCTCACAAGTGATTGGGTCGTCTTATACCAACGTAAAAGGAATATTTGCCTTTTCCAATTTTTGCTGAGCTGATTTAGAAAGAGCAGCTACTTCAATAGTGACTTTCTTTTTCAGTTCTCCATCGCCGAGAATTTTAATTCCGTATGTTTTGCCGGTTAAAAATCCGCGCTCTGCCAATGTTTCGACGTTTACAACTTCGCCATCTTCGAATGCATCGTTGATTTGGCCCAAGTTTACAGAGTCGTACGCTTGACGGAAACGTGTGTTATTAAATCCTCGAATTGGCATCTTAGCGTATGTACGGAATTGTCCTCCCTCATACCCCCAACGACGCTTGTAACCAGAACGGGATCCCGCTCCTTTTTCACCGCGTCCGCAGGTTTTACCAAGACCAGATCCTGGACCACGTCCAACACGCTTAACGCTTTTGCGTGGACGTGAGCTGTCTGTTAAGTTAGCTAGGTTTGTCATCATACAGTGCCTCTCATCGCTTTAATCGTTTGACGGGTACGTAGAGCAGCTAGTGCACGAAATGTTGCTTTTACGATATTAATCGGATTACTAGATCCCAAGCTCTTTGCAACGACGTCTTTAATTCCTGCCATTTCCAAAACAGCGCGCACTTTAGATCCTGCAATCACCCCAGCTCCTTCAGGTGCTGGCTTGAACAAGATTGTAGCGCCATCCCAATGAACTTTAACTTCGTGTGGGATCGTTGTGCCTTCTCTGGCATAAGATGTCATGTTCTTGCGAGCTAATTCGCCACCTTTACGGATAGCGTCTGTTAACTCGTTAGCCTTTGCAAATCCGAATCCTACGCGCCCTTGCTTATCGCCCACTAAAATTAGAGCGGAGAAGCTGAATTTGCGTCCCCCTTTAACTACTTTAGAGCAGCGGTTTACATGCAGCACCTTTTCAACGATATCGCTGTTGGCTTTATCTTTCTTTTGGGACTGAGAGTCATTGTGTTTTGCCATGTACTTATCCTATAATTTTTCGTAGGCTTTCTTCAGCAGTCTGGCGTTATTTGACTACTTGACGCTCTACGCTCTTAATCTTTTCGCAAATGGATTCATTCCTCTGATGCAACTTGCAGCAGAATTAGAATTGAAGTCCGCCCGCACGTGCAGCATTAGCGAGTTCTGCCAGGATTCCATGATATTTAAATGGTCCACGGTCAAAAATAACTGTTTTGATGCCCTTAGCTGTTGCCATCTCAGCAATACGCTCGCCAAGTTTACGACCTGATGCTTTATTTTTTCTAGCAAATTCTGTGCCGCGGAATTCTTTTGCACAGGTGCTAATAGCGCCAAGCGTTGCTCCGTTACTGTCGTCGATTAGCTGCGCTTGCAGATGGTTGTTGCTCTTAACGACGCATAGGCGTGGTTTCGAAGCTGTTCCATTGATATGCTTACGTACACGGTAACCGCGCTTTGTTCGCAACATCTGTTTTTTTAAAATTGCATTTCTCATTGCTTAAACCTTACTACTTCTTCGTTGCAGCTGTTTTTCCGGCTTTCTTACGCACAAACTCACCAGCGTAACGAATGCCCTTCCCTTGATAAGGTTCTGGTGGACGTTTAGACCGCACTGTAGCGGCAAATTGTCCAACTTCCTGTCTATTCATCCCTTTAACAAGGATAGCAGTTCCCTTATCTACGGTAACTTGAATGGTGCCGGGAATCTGGATTTTTGTTGGATGTGAAAAGCCCAATTGCAGGTCTAGGGCATGTCCCTGAACAGCAGCGCGGTATCCAACGCCAACCATCTCTAAACGCTTTTCAAATCCCTGCGTTGTCCCATCGATCATGTTATTGATCAAGGCACGGTAGAGTCCGTGGAAGTTTCCTACGTCTTGTGATTCATCAATCACAATGACGTGCACTTCATCATTTTCAATTTTAGCACTGATTGCAGGATGCATCTTCTGTTGAAGAGTCCCTTTAGGACCTTTCACAGTGATCTCTGAGCCAGATACTTTAACATCTACGCCTTTAGGAATGGCAATAGGAAGTTTACCTTTTCGCGACATGACCAGTTTTCTCCTTAATTACAATTACCATACCATACATAAGAGTTCGCCACCGATCTTGCGTTTGCACGCTTCGGCTCCAGCCATCACACCTTGAGAGGTGGAGACGATAGAGACTCCCATTCCGCCGTAAAACTTTGGAATGTCTAGATGGCTAACATAACGTCGAAGTCCTGGACGAGACATTCTGCGCAATCCTTGTAGGACAGGGCGTCTTTGTGCCGTATATTTCAAGAACAAACGAATGGTACCGCGTTTCGTTTTATCATCCACTTTCATCAGGTAGCTCTCAACAAAACCTTGACCGACTAAGATCTCAGCGATGTTCTGATTCATTTTGCTCCAGCTGACATCGACGTAACGATGTTCTGCTCTGGTTGAATTGCGAATCCTGGTGAGGAAATCGGCGATGGGGTCACTAATTGCCATGATTTCTAATCCTCTCTTAAGCTGCTACTGCAACAGGTAAGTTTTTAAATGGCAGACCGAGCAAGCGCAAAAGTTCGATGCACTCGTCGTCAGTTTCTGCTGTCGTAACAAAGGTGATATGCATCCCTTGTGTGCGCTTAACATCATCTAGATTGAGTTCGTTAAACACTTGATGGTCATCCAATCCTAATGTGTAATTGCCACGGCCATCGCCCTTGGTTGAAAATCCGCGAAAGTCGCGAATACGAGGGGAGGCGATATTGCAAAAGCGATCTAGGAAGTCATACATACGCTTTCCACGTATAGTGACTTTGATTCCTATCGGTTGCCCTTCACGCAATTTGAAGTTTGAAATCGCTTTGCGCGCTTTGGTAATGATTGGCTTTTGACCTGAGATCAACGCCATCTCTTTCACACAATCTTGGATTGTGTTTTTATCCTTAGACGCTTCTGCGATTCCCATATTGATCACGACTTTCAAGAGTCGAGGGATCATCATTGGGTTGGCGTACCCAAACTTCGTTTGAAGTTGTGGCTTAACCTTTTCTAAATAACTTTGCTTTAGCCTAGACATTTTACGCTTCAACTCATTTTATTTTGATGGTTTTTTCAAAGAACGGTACAGAACATCCTGTGAGCCGTCTTTATAATATAACTCGCGCTCGCCCTGTGGGTTTGTGCGCACTTGTAGCTTTATTGGTTTCCCAGCTTCATTACATACTTGTAGGTTGGAAACATGAATAGGCTTTTCAATTTCTAAAATTTGCCCTTTCTGCTCTCCAGTGCCTTTCATATGTCGTTTGCGAACGTTTAATCCTTGCACAACGGCTTTATCACCCATGCAGGATAGAACTGTGCCGGACATGCCGCGGTAGTTACCTGCAGTTGCCACGACTTTGTCGCCTTTACGAATTTTTTTGCTTACGCTTTGCTTTACTGCGCTCATGGCACTTTTCCTCATCTTAAATCACTTCTGGGGCCAAAGACGCAATTTTCAAGAAGTCTTTTTCACGAACTTCACGTGCGACTGGACCAAATACGCGTGTTCCGCGTGGGTTATTCTTATCGTCGATCAATACACAGCTGTTGGTATCAAAACGCAATTTAGATCCATCTTTACGACGGATGTAGCGCTTTGTTCTAACGATTACAGCCTTAACAACGTCACCTTTCTTAACGCTTCCTTCCGGAATCGCGTCCTTAACTGAACAGACGATGATATCGCCAACGTGAGCATAACGTCTTTTAGAGCCCCCAAGTACTTTAAAGCACTTGACGCGTTTTGCGCCACTATTATCTGCTACTTCTAGCTCTGTTTCTTGTTGAATCATGATTTCACTCCGTTTTTCCTATGCTCTACTCAGCAACTACGCGCCAACGTTTTAGTTTTGATAGTGGTCTTGTTTCCACAACTGTCACTGTAGCACCAACTTCAAGTGGGGCGCCGTCATGATGAGCATAGAGCTTCTGCTTTCGCTTAATCACTTTTTCATATTTTGGGTGTCGCATTGTCTTCTCAATCACAACAACAACGGTCTTTTCCATTTTATTGGAGACAACTCGTCCTTGTCTAACTTTGCGATTTCCTCTTTCTTCCAATTCCATGTTCACCTAACCTTTAGCTATTTGCTTTTCGCGCTGGATGGTGAGCAACCGTGCGATCGTTTTTTTTGTTTGGCGAATGCGATGCGGCTTCTCGTGGCGACGGCCAGCTTGAGCACGCTCATTTACCAAATTAAATAGTGTCTTGCGTTCGTCTAGTCGACGCGCTTCAAGCTCATCAACTGATAAATCGCGAAATTGTACTGCTTCTTTTGTCATAAGTCCTCTTAAACCTGTTCTACGCGCTTAACAAAGCGTGTTTTAATTCCGAGCTTTGCAGCTGCAAGGCGTAGGGCGGTTTGTGCCTCTACTTGAGTTACGTTACCTACTTCAAACATCACGCAGCCTGGTCTAACGACGGCTACCCAATGATCCACAGCGCCTTTTCCTTTACCCATACGTACTTCGGCAGGCTTCTTCGTCACAGGTTTGTGTGGGAATATGCGAATCCACACTTTTCCGCGGCGTTGAAAGTGGCGGTTAATGGCCACACGGCATGCTTCTATCTGCTGGCTTGTTACCCAGCCACGTTCAAGGGCTTGAATTCCAAAGTCACCGAAGTGAACAAATAGATTACCTTTGCTCAGGCCAGTACTGTGGCCCTTTTGCATTTTGCGAAACTTAGTTCTTTTTGGCATTAAGGCCATGGTTAAGCAGCCTCCTTCTTCTTGGCAGCATCTTCACCTCGGTAGATCCAGACTTTAACTCCAATGCTTCCGTAGGTTGTTTCTGAGCGACCTGTTGCATAATCGATGTCTGCACGGAGTGTATGAAGAGGAGTGCTTCCCTCTTTGTACCACTCAGTACGTGCGATCTCAGCGCCACCAAGGCGACCTGAACATTGCACTTTAATTCCCAATGCACCAGCTTCCATAGAGGCCTGCATTGCTTTCTTCATTGCGCGTCTGAATGGGATGCGGCGCTCAAGTTGCTTTGCGATATTGTCAGCAACGATCTTTGCATCTAAGTCAGGACGCTTAATTTCTTCTACTTCAACCCAAACCTCTTTTCCAATTAGTTTGGAGAGC
Organism: Parachlamydiaceae bacterium; assembly: GCA_013821265.1. Taxonomy (GTDB): domain Bacteria; phylum Chlamydiota; class Chlamydiia; order Chlamydiales; family Parachlamydiaceae; genus JACDHD01. The sequence goes on from JACDHD010000031.1 coordinate 12,267, forward strand.
TCACCTTTTAGGATATCGATTTCCGCACCTTTTTTCCCGATAACTAGACCGGGTCGTGCAGTTACAATAACCACTTCAACTTTTTCACTCATGCGGCGCACGCGAATCATCGAAGTTCCAGCGCAAATTGGCTTCTTCATCAAGTGGGTACGCAGTAAATTGTCTTCGATTAAAAGATTACCGAATTCCTGCTTGTTTGCATACCACTGGGAACGCCAGTTTTTTGTGCGAATTAGACGAAAGCCGATTGGATGTGTCTTTTGTCCCATGTTTGTTACTCCCCTACAATAACAGTAAAGTGGCTGGTACGCTTCATAATAGGATGGCGTCCACCTTTATTTTTTGGCTTTGAACGTTTCAGCGTCGGGCCTTCATCCACACGTACTTCTGCAATGCGCAGATTTTCACGGCGTGCATCTAGTTGTGTTTCGGCATTAGCCACAGCGCTATCTAGAGTCTTTCTTAGAAGACGTCCAGCTTTCAGGTTGCTGTGGTTAAGCTGAAATACAGCTTGTTCTACTGTCAATCCACGGATTAAGCCAGCAGCTAGCCGTGCTTTTCGTGGACTTATTCTCACATACTTTGTGATCGCTCTTGCTTGATTCATCATTATGCAGCCTTCTTAAGAGGATGTCCTTTGAAGAGACGTGTAGGAGAAAATTCTCCTAGATAGTGTCCCACCATGTTTTCCGTTACAAATACTGTAATAAATTTCCGTCCATTATGGACTTCGAAAGTGTGTCCGATCATTTCAGGAATGATCATCGAACGACGTGACCAAGTTTTAATTGGCTTCTTAGTGCCAGCTTGGTTTTGTCTCTCGATTTTTTCCAAAACATGATAGTCAACAAAGGCACCTTTTTTTAATGATCTTGCCATAGTTACTTCTTCCTTCGGTCCTTAACGATAAATTTATTTGACTTCTTCTTCGATCTTGTTCGAAGCCCGCGAGTATATAGCGCCCAAGGCGTTTGCGGGATATTTCCCTTATGCTTCCCTTCACCACCACCGTGTGGATGGTCAACCGGGTTCATAGCTGTACCGCGGACAGTAGGACGAATCCCCTTCCAGCGCATACGACCAGCTTTTCCTTCTACGCGCAAGTTATGCTCAGAATTCGAAACTGTACCAAATGTTGCTCGGCAGTCATCGTTAATACTGCGCATCTCGCCAGAAGGCATACGGAGTGTTGCATAGCCTCCACTACGTGCCATTAACTGTGCGGAAAGTCCGGCTGAACGCACTAGCTTTCCTCCACGTCCTGGATACAATTCAACGTTGTGAATCGTAGATCCAATTGGCATGTGCTTTAACTTCATGCAGCAGCCTACGCTAAATGGTGGCTCGCTACCAGTTTGTACGACTGCTCCAGCCTTGAGTCCATGAGGAGCCAAGATGTAGCGTTTTTCCCCGTCTGCGTAGTTAAGCAGTGCAATGTATGCAGAACGGTTGGGATCGTATTCAATGGACGCTACGCGTGCAGGAATATTCTCTTTGTCGCGCTTGAAGTCGATGCAACGGTAATGGCGCTTGTGACCTCCACCGCGGTGACGGGTGGTGATATGACCATTATTGTTGCGTCCATTTGTGCGGCGCTTTGTTGCGAGTAAAGACTTTGTCGGTCTTACTGTCGCACGAGATGTTTCGCTGATGCGTGTCAGTGTTTCATTCATCGGCAAAATTAATTGCCGTGTCCCTGGAGTAATTGGACGGAATTTTTTAAGCATAGCTCCTAACCTCTCTTACTCTTAAGTGTTATCCAGATTGTCGCCTTCTTCCAACGTAACAATCGCCTTCTTGAACGCTGCGGTTTTTCCAAGGCGTCCGCGCATACGGCGAGGTTTACTTTTTACGTTGATGGTATTAACCGAGACAACCTTAATCTTGTTTTCCTGATAGATTTCTTCCAGGGCATTTGCAATTTCACATTTATTCGCAGTGTTTTCTACGATAAACACGTACTTAGGAAGTTTGCAGCGACGTAAAGAAGGATTGCTTTCAGCATTTTTCAGCTCTTGAAGCATCTTTGTCTTCTCGGTAATATGCCGATGTTTAATTACGTCGTAAGGATTTCGTGTATTCATATTTTTTCCTTATTTAGCACAGCCACTGTTGGATTTCTTGTAACGCAGCTTCTGTCATGACGATTTCGTGAGCGCACAAGACATCATATCCGTTAATATTTGTCGCAAGCGCAAAATTCATTTTAGGAATATTGCGCAAGCTCTTAATAAAGTTTACATGCTTCGTTGAAGGCATATTGATGCGTACAGCATAACCGTCAGCATTAAAATCTAGATAGCTTCCTTCACCTAAGAACAGAACGCGTTTTGGCAACGTGCGTGTTGTTATAAAGTTTGCTACTGTCTTCGTTTTTGGTGCATCCATTTCATAATTTTCGATCAGGTGGATTTTGTTTTCGCGGATTTTCTCACCTAATAGGAAACGGATAGCGGCACGTTTTTCTTTTTTATTGATGCGGACGTGTTGATCAAATTTTGGTTTTGGACCAAATACACGGCCTCCCCCTTTATATTGAGGAGCAGAAAGCATCCCTTGACGTGCACGTCCTTGCCCTTTTTGAGGGTGAGGCTTTTTTGTCGAGTGATTGACTTCTGAGCGCGTTTTTGTGTTTGCTGACCATTGACGAGCATTGGCGCGTAAAGCGACGATGTAGTCTTTAATCATTTGGCCATTGGCTTCAGCATGCACGAGACTTTCGTCTACTTGCACTTGGCCGATTTCCTGACCTGCAACGTTATATTTTTTCAGTGTAGCCACAATTTACTCCAACTCTTATTATTTTGCTTTCGCTGGTCTTTTAACAGCAGGTGTAACATACACGAGCCCGTTGCGAGGACCTGGCACAGCACCCTTCACAATAATGCAGTTATCTTGAATCTTTACGACTTGCAAGTTTTGCACAGTTTTCTTCTCAAGTCCCATATGACTAGCACGTGGGCTACCTGGTAAGCTACGACCTGGTGTCGAACGCATTCCAGTAGAACCTGCATGGCGATGGAATCCAGAACCGTGTGAAGCAGGGCCTCCAGAAAAGTTATGCAATTTCATAACCCCTTGATATCCCTTTCCTTTAGAAATGGCGCAGACATCAACATAGGGTGTGTCATTAAATAGCTCTACCGTTAACTCTTGTCCTAGTGAGTACTCCTCTGTCTTTTCTACACGTACTTCTGCTAGGTGACGGCGAGGAGCTACATTAGCTTTCTTGAAATGGCCGCGGAGAGGACTCGTCACGCGTTTTTCAATTGTTCGTGGATCGCTTGTTTTAACTTCGCTGAATCCGATTTGAATGGCGGTGTAGCCATCAGTTTGTTTTGTCTTAATTTGTGTAATGATATTTGGCTCAGCTTCGATAACTGTGCAAGCCAGTGCATGACCTTGTTCATCAAAGATCTGCATCATTCCACGCTTTTTACCCATTAGCTTACGCGACATATACTACAATCCTACTCAAAAGTTTGTCGATCGAAGGAATTATCGATGACACTTTCTTTTTTTGCAAACCATTTAATCAAAAACTCGAAAAGGACCTTAGTTGTTGATGACAAGGTACACATGAAATGTGTTCTTATCAGTACATCCTAAGGGAATATTTTTCTTCTCAGGTGATACAAAATCACTTGAAAGGGAGAGATTAACAGAGTGCTCCATTTTAGCACAACAAGAAATGTGGGGATGGGCAAAAAGAGTTCCATACTACGTCGACGCCCTTCCGTGCCGTTGCTTAATTTGCTAATGAGTCACGAAGAGTTTTTGCTTTTGTCCTTCCGTGCACGTGAGCGTGCCCGTCCCCGATTCCTAATAGTAAAATGAGTGATGTATACGTTAAGGATGTCTCATTAATCCGTTGTGCTTTAGCAAATCGGGCACGGGCACGGAAGGACATTAATCAAGCATTTTTTTACTCTCTTTCGCTTTTTGTATGAATTTGCTATTCTACTTTTTTCTGAAATTGTGTGCTTGAGGATAGCTATGAAGTTGTTTGTATGGGATTTTCACGGTGTTTTAGAAAAAGGTAACGACCTCGCAGTGGTTGAGATCACAAATCAAGTACTTGCCACGCATGGAATTACTCGTCGAATGACTTCAGAAGAAAGCTTTGCTTTATCTGGCAAGCGCTGGCATGAGTATTTTGCCTTCTTACTTCCTGACTCAACCTTAGAGCAACAGAAAATCTTACAAGATGCGTGTATAGCGCTTTCACATGCAAATCCAGAAATTGTTAGGCGTTACATTACGGTCAACGATCATGCTGTGGATGTGCTAGAGTCCATTAGTCAAAGTGAACATGAGCAGATTGTCATTTCCAATACACAACCTCACTCCTTAGATCTGTTTCTCAAAATGGTGAATCTCGAGCGTTATTTTCCTATCAGTCATCGATTTGGAGCTAATTCACATGCGCAGAATTTTCTCACAAAACGTTGCTGTTTGTCTTCCTTTTTGAAAGATCGCAAAACATTCGATCATCTAATTTCCATTGGAGATTCTCCTGGCGATATAGAGCTGGCTTCCATACATCCTCAAGGTAAGGCTTATTTATATAGGCATCCAGGACAGATTCATCGTGAAGTAACTCATCCTCATCAAAAGATCTCCAGTTTGCGCGTGATCATGGAAGAACTGAGTGAAAGCGGTAGCAAGCTACCGTACTCCAAATTAGGACAAGGTTAGGCTTTAGCTTTAACCAGCTTGGCTTTAACAACCACAGCAGTAACGTTATCTCCCGCATTGCAGTAATGCGAAGGACCAAATCCTTTGTCTTTCTGAATGGATAAAGAAAGGTCGACAAGACGTTTTGCAGCATTTCCTTCTGCAACGTGTTCTTTACTTTCTTCGCTTTTTTTCGCTTGAATCGGTTTGACAACCTCTACAATGCGTTTAAAAGGTACATAGTCCCTTAAACCATCAGATGCAAAACCAACTTCATCGTCATCTTCTAGTTGAATCCTATGAATTTTCAGTTTATGGCTGATGATAACGCCTCCTGGAGCACCATAGGGATTTCCTTTCTTAACTATTGCATCGTCCTTATCTCCATTGCTCCTTGATATATTTAGTCCCCTGGGACTTCGACCGGGTTTTGGGGGAGAAGGATAACGAAGATACTTTGGTTGAGGATTGCGTTGATATTCTCTATCTGGGGGCAATTTAGCAAACTGCTCAAAAGAAAGATTTTGTTTTTCCCCATCTTCCCCATGTTTAATCGAAAAAATGTCAGTAGCTTGGTATCCACGATAGTTTTCTTTGAGGTGACTCCAATCACGTGTACAAGTGAGTGGAACTATTGCTCCTTTGCGCACTAAAAAGGCTTCTGCATCACCTAGACTTGCCGTATCTAAATGTCCGGTCGCTTGGTCAAAGAACCCCATGACTGCCGTATTTCCTGAACGAGTTCCATGTTTCAATGTTGCTTTAAATATGTCATGATTCAATTCTTCAAACGCTTGATGTACATTTCCTTTTACCTTATCTAAGGTAGCAAAAAACTGTTCCGAGGCCATTTTGGCATAAAGTTGTGCTGATTTATCGCTGCCATGACCATCGCAAACGACGACAAAAGTGCCTCTTTTTTCTGTGATAGAAAAATGCACATCTTCCATTGCTGTTCTGGGACCTTGAGCCGCATATGAAGAGACCTCAAATTCCATCGGCCCTGTAGCTTTGGAATCAATCGCGGATGATCCGTCTATTATACTCTTTAATTCTCCTTCCCAATGCGATGCAAACAATCCGGGTGTTCCATGTTTTTCCCTTCTAACAGCCTCTTCACTCGCTTCTCGAACGGCTTTTACAGCATTTTTTTGCATTTTACGCAGGGCAACTTCTTCAGTTAGATACCTTGGTGCACCATAACGTGTATCTGTAAACAAAAGTTTTTCATCTTCTTCATATACTGCCTGGACAACAGCCTCTTCTTGCCTTTTCTCTGCTTCGTGTCTAGCCCAGAATTCTTCGCTTGCTTTTTTCTTTGCTTCCGCTGCTGATTCTGCTGTTTTACTTGGTGGAACAGCTTGTGTAGCAGGCTGTGGCTTTATAGGTAACGCTGGAGCACTCGCACTCTGAGATGGGCTAAGAAGCTGTTTTGGTGGTTGCAGAGTCTGACGTCTCATAACAGTTACAGGTGGATGATCTCAGGAGATCGATTAAGAGGCTTTGCAGGATTTGAGGAAAAACGCAAAGATAATCCCCCTGCACCTATTCCACTCATCAAACTTAACTTTGCAGACAACCCAAGAAACAGCAACGCTCCGGTCATCGTACAAGCAACAAATACAGCAAGTATTACTTTTTGTGCTGTGGGGCTTAGACGCGCATTAATAGCTCTTCCAATTTCACTATTACTAAATCTAGAACCACAAACCGTTAATATTTGCATAAATCCACCATTGTTTTATCTTAACTCATAAGAGGAATAATTATAATTACCATTTCTATTTTAAGCTAGTTATTTCTAATATTTTTTAAACTTCTCTATTGTCAAGAACCGGATCCTTTAGATAAGATCATTCCTTATATTAATGAGATATTCCCATGACACAAGAGTTATTAATCGGTGCACACACATCTGCCGCTGGGGGAGCCTATAAAGCTCTTCTAGAAGGTAAACAGATTGGCGCTACAACAATTCAGCTGTTTACAGCTAATCAGCGACGCTGGGCAAATACTCCCCTACCCCCTGAAGCAGTTGCTCTTTGGCAAGAAACCATTGCTCAAACAAATATCACATCAGTAATGAGCCACGACAGCTACCTAATCAATTTGGGAGCTCCAGATCCTGAAATCTTGCAAAAAAGCCGCCAGGCATTTGCTGAAGAGATTCAGCGCTGCATCCAATTGAATCTGACATTTCTCAATTTCCATCCTGGTGCGGCTTTGACAGACAATCGTCAACACTGTCTTGACCGAATCTGTGAAAGCATTTTCATGGTCGAAGATCTAGTCGGCAAAAGTTCCCTGCGCTTGCTGTTTGAATCGACTGCGGGTCAAGGGTCTGTGATTGGAGCACGTTTTGAGGAACTGGCTTATTTGATCCAAAAAACGGCTCCACGTGTACGTGTCGGCGTATGTATCGACACGTGCCATGCGTTTGCGGCAGGATATGATCTGCGCACAGCGGAAGCGTGCGATGCGATGCTTAAGGAATTTGACCGCATTGTTGGTCTAAAACACCTCTTCGCGTTTCACTTAAATGATTCACTAAAGGGTTTAGGATCACGTGTAGACCGTCATCGTCCACTTGGTGAAGGTTTGATTGGCTTAGAGTGCTTTAAATTCCTGATGACCGATCCACGCACACGCAGCATTCCAAAGTATTTAGAAACTCCGGATGGTCCTCCTCTATGGACCAAAGAGATTGCCATGTTGCGAGAGATGGCTGGCGAAAAATAACGTACATGTTCACCATTTTTTGCAGGGCGGACGCCCTGGTTACCTTCAGGCCGAAAACGGCCTGGTAAGCGCGTGAACATGTACAAAGTAACAAAGAGAGATTATATGCGCACAAAAATTACGAAGCTAAAGCATCCTGAACCGGGTCGTCCTTCTCTAGTGGGTACAAAGGTGACAGTTAAAGGTTGGATTCGCACGGTCCGCAACCAGAAAACCTTTGCTTTTATAGAACTCAACGATGGCTCTACACTCTCAAACTTTCAGGTTGTGGCAAATCAAGATATGCCAAACTATCAGAAACTCATCGATCACCTCTCCACGGGTGTCTCCATCGCTGTAACAGGAACATTGGCAAATAGCCCTGAGGGCAAAGAGCAACATTTAGAGTTACATGCTCAGGAAATTCAAATCATAGGCGCTTGTGATCCAGAAGTTTACCCTTTGCAAAAGAAACGTCACTCTTTCGAGTTCTTACGTGACATTGCACATCTTCGTCCACGCACGAATACAATAGGTGCCGTCGCACGCGTTCGCAACGCTCTCTCCTTTGCAACACATCGCTTCTTCCAAGAACGGGGATTCTTGTATGTCAATACTCCTATCATTACGGGATCCGACTGCGAAGGCGCTGGAGAAATGTTCCGCGTAACAACGCTTGATCCAGATGCCCTGCCAAAGACTCCTGAGGGAAAAGTAGACTACTCGAAAGACTTCTTTGGAAAGCCCACTTACCTGACAGTATCTGGTCAGTTAAATGGCGAAGCCTACGCATGCGCCCTATCCGATATCTACACATTTGGTCCTACCTTTCGTGCAGAAAATTCCAATACTGCCCGTCACCTCGCCGAATTTTGGATGATTGAACCTGAAATGGCTTTTGCAGATCTCAACGACAACATGGACTGCGTAGAAGGATATCTGAAATATGTTTTAGACTATCTTCTAAAAACATGCCCCGAAGATATGCAATTCTTCGATAAATATGTCTCTAATGGCATTATAGAGCGTTTACAGCAAATTGTAGACACCCCCTTTGAACGTGCAACCTATACCTATGCTGTTCGCGTCTTAGAGAAGGCAGGCAAATCATTCGAATTCCCCGTCAAATGGGGGCTCGACCTACAATCCGAACACGAACGCTATCTCGCCGAAGAATTTTTTGCCAAACCTGTCATCATCACAGACTACCCCAAAGAGATTAAATCATTCTACATGCGCACAAACTCCGACAACAAAACGGTCGCAGCAATGGACGTTCTAGTCCCCCGCATCGGCGAAATTGTCGGCGGAAGCCAGCGTGAAGAACGCCTAGACGTCCTCGAGAAAAAACTACGCGAAGCCGGCCTCAACCCTCAAGACTACTGGTGGTACCTAGAACTTCGCAAATACGGCAGCGTCCCCCACGCCGGCTTCGGCGTAGGCTTCGAACGCCTCGTACGCTTCGCAACAGGCATGGAAAACATCCGCGACGTCATTCCGTTCCCTCGTTCCCCAGGTAAATCCGATTTCTAAGAAATAAGGGGGCTCTGCCCCCTAGACCCCTGATTGCGATTTATAATGGGCATATTCGAGATTATTTTCTCTCTAGGAGCTCGCAAAAATAGTGATTTCTGCGTAGCAGAAAGCAATCTTTTTTGGTTTGCTGAAGATACCTAAAAGCTGTTTTAATAACTAAAAGGGTGTCAAGAGGGCCCACGGCCCTTTTGCGGGGGTAAGACCCTTTGCTTGTTACAAAAGAGGTCTACGTATTGGCGAGCGTTACATTCAACAATATCCTCTGCTAGTACTAGCATGTGGGACATTTGTTGTTTGCGGACGCGGAGGATGCGGTTGATTTGGTCGATATTTAGGAGGGTTAGGCGTGGGTTGCGGCCTAGTTGAGGATCTACGTTGCGTGGGACGGAGAGATCTATGAGGAGTTTTTGGTTGAGGAAGTGGTTTGGGAGGTTTGAGGGGCTGATGAGATGATGAGGGGCTTTGGTTCCGAAGATGATCCAATCGTAGTAATACCAGTCTGCAAGATGTTGCCATTCCAGTATTTGTGTTTCATATTTAGCTGCAATGGCATGTGAGCGAGGGGCGGATCGATTACAGATTGTTATGTTATTTAGGCTTTTTGATTTGAGGAATGCGAGGATTTTGCAGTTGATGTCGGAGGCTCCCACAAAAAGAATTTTGGCTTGTTTGGACATCTTAAAAAAGTGCTTACCAGCTTGATAGACAGCATGTTCCAGGTCGGGCATTCCACGACCTAGGGGCAGGTCCGTGCGTACTTGCTTTCCTATTTTAAGGGCTTTCTGAAATAGGTAATGAAGTTCTCCGGGCAAGGAAATGCAGTTCACAGCCTTTTCATAGGCGGTTTTTACCTGACCTTGAATTTCCGTTTCTGCGACGATAGCGCTATCGAGTCCTGCTGTCACACGTGCTAGGTGAAGAAAGCAGTCGTAGCCAAAATATGAATAGACCTTTTGGTCAAACTCATCTTCTACTTCCTGACGTAAAATTTGCAGGAGATAGCTGTGCGTGGCTGCGAGTTCATGTGAAGTAAAGTACACTTCGGTGCGATTACAAGTCGTGAGAAGCACAAAGGTGTGTTCATCCTGTGTAGAACTTCCCGTCATGAAGCAGCGCTGACACGCTTGCGCTAACAGTTCGCGCAAATTTAAATCTGCTAATTTGTGATTAATTCCAACAACACCAACTCGCATGCTCGCTTCCTATTCTTCTATTAGCTGTCGCAATGTTTCAATATTGAGCCACTCGCTGTTTGTATCTGATGTATAGGCAAATCCTTCTACCAAAGGCTTGCCTGTGCGACCATCTAAAAATTTGCGTCGTTTGATCTGATCGGATGTAAACGCTTCAGGCAGAATGATGTAATGGTCATCCATCTCTAAGCTGTGTCGTGCATCTTCCACACTGATCATCAGTTCGTGAAGCTTTTCCCCTTCGCGAATGCCACAGTATTCATGAGGAGTATTTGGCGATAGAGCTTTTGCCAATTCTTCAATGCGGATACTTGGGATTTTAGGCACAAAAATTTCTCCCCCACGCATCTCTATGAAACATTTGACGACAAAGTCAACGGCCTGGTCGATGGTGATCCAAAAGCGCGTCATGCGTGCATCTGTAATAGGAAGATGCGTGGCGCCCTCTTGTAGCATTTTTCGCCAGAGCGGAACAATGCTTCCTCGACTTCCCGATACATTCCCATAGCGCACAACAGATAATCGAGGAAATCCGCGAGCTCCTACATACGAGTTACCGGCAACAAATAGTTTATCGGAGCAGAGTTTGGTCGCCCCATATAGGTTAACAGGATTGACCGCCTTGTCAGTGGAGAGCGAGATGACGCGTTCTACTTTGCAATCAATTGCTGCATCGATCACATTCATCGCGCCGAGAACATTTGTATTGATGAATTCTGAGGGATTGTACTCAGCAGCAGGAACTTGCTTGAGTGCAGCGGCATGAACGACGGTGTGCACTTCATTAAAGGCACGCGCTAATCGCTTGGCGTCGCGCACATCCCCTAAGAAGTAGCGGATCTTCGGATGATTGAATAAGGGATCCGACTGACGCATCTGCCACTGCTTCCACTCATCTCGACTAAAGATTATGACTTTATTGCACATATCTTCTTGGAGAAGCTTACGAGCAAAGGCTTGGCCGAAAGAACCGGTACCGCCAGTGATTAAAACATTATGATTCTTAAAAATTGAATTGGCCGTCATCTGTCATCCACATTTTATTTTTTTGCAACTCCCTCTAGATTCTGAAATCGCAAATCGTATATCCTTTTTGTATATTCCATCTGCGGGTTTTCTGCATTAATTTAATTTGAGTTGTTATGGCTAAGCAATACGATGAAAGTAGCGTACAAACATTAGATGCCCTGTCACATATCCGTCTGCGGTCTGGGATGTATATCGGCCGTTTAGGCGATGGTGCTCATCCCGACGACGGGATTTACATTATGCTAAAGGAAGTGATCGACAATAGCGTCGACGAATTCATTATGCATAACGGCAAAGAGATTGTCGTTGAGATCGACGACGCCACCTCAAGGGTTTCTGTACGCGATTATGGCCGTGGGATCCCTTTAGGCAAGGTGATCGACTGTGTGAGCCAAATTAACACCGGCGCTAAATATAACGACGACGTCTTTCAATTTTCTGTTGGGTTAAACGGAGTCGGCACAAAGGCTGTCAATGCCCTGTCAAGCCACTTTATGGTGCGCAGCTATCGCGATGGCGAGTCCATGGAAGCAACATTTTCTCAAGGACGCTTGCTTAATGACAAGAAGGGAAAGTCTAAAGAAAAGAACGGAACTTACGTCGAGTTCATTGCGGACACAGAAATTTTCAAGAAGTTTCGCTATCAGAAAGAGTACGTTCTCAAAAAATTGTGGCACTACGCCTACTTAAATAAAGGGCTGACGCTGCATTTCAACGGAGAGGCAATTAAATCGGATAACGGTTTGTTGGATCTTTTAAACGCTGAAGTTACCGAAGACCGGTTGTATGAGCCTCTTCACTATGCTGGAAAGCAGCTAGAATTTGCCTTTTTACATACGCAGAGTTATGGCGAAAGTTACTTTTCTTTTGTTAACGGTCAGTACACTGCGGATGGAGGGACTCACCTTTCCGCATTCCGCGAAGGATTTTTGAAAGGCATCAACGAATACGCTAAAAAGAACTTTCAAGGCGTTGATGTGCGTGAGGGGCTAGTTGCCACCATGCTTGTAAAAGTAAAAGATCCCGTATTTGAGTCGCAAACGAAGAACAAATTAGGCAATACAGATATTCGTGGACCGATTATTCAAGAGGTCAAGGATGCTGTTGTTAACCTTCTTTATCAAAACACAGCAACTGCTAATCAGATCGTCGAACGGATCGTTTTTAACGAAAAGCTGCGTCGCGAATTAGCGGCTGTACGCAAAGAAGCAAAAGAGAAGCAGAAGAAGATTTCATTTAAGATTCCTAAGCTGCGCGACTGCAAATATCACTTTCAGGACGGCACAGCGCATGGCGATAAGTCGATGATCTTTTTAACTGAGGGAGATTCTGCTAGTGCGTCGATCGTTTCTTCACGCGATCCATTGACTCAGGCTGTCTTTTCACTTCGTGGTAAGCCTATGAACGTTTTTGGAATGAAGATCGATCAGCTCTACAAAAACGAAGAGATGTACAATCTCATGAGCGCGTTAAATGTCGAAGAAGACATTGGCCAATTGCGTTATCAAAAGGTCATTTTAGCTACCGATGCTGACGTGGATGGAATGCACATCCGTAACTTAATTATGACATTCTTTCTCACCTATTTTGAGGGATTAGTGATCAATGGACATCTCCATATTTTGGAGACTCCTCTATTCAAAGTGCGCAATAAGGAAAAAACGATTTATTGCTACAGCGAAGAAGAGCGAGATCGCGCTGTTGAAAAACTAAAAAAGGGTGTGGAGGTTACGCGTTTTAAAGGACTTGGAGAGATTTCTCCTAATGAATTTAAGCAATTTATTGGGAAAGATATGCGTCTGACCCCTGTTCTGGTGAATGCCTTTTCCGACATCAAACAGACCTTACAATTTTATATGGGAAAGAATACTCCTGAACGCAAGCAATTCATAATGAATAATCTTATCAATGAAGAAGAAGCGGCCCTACAAAAAATCGCCTCTTTAGTCAATTCCGAGGTGTCTGAATGACCGATGATGTAAAGCACTTAATGCAGGACCATTACTTAAAGTATGCGTCCTATGTGATTCTTGACCGCGCGATTCCCCATGTGATTGATGGTCTTAAGCCTGTACAACGACGCATTTTATATATGTTGTGGCTCATGCACGACGGCAAGTTACATAAAGTTGCCAACGTGGCGGGTCAGACAATGGCGTTTCATCCACACGGAGATGCTCCTATTACGGAAGCTTTGGTCAATATGGCCAATAAAAACTACATGCTGGATCGTCAGGGAAATTTCGGAAATCCCTTTACTGGTGACCCTGCGGCGGCTGCACGTTACATTGAAACGCGTTTGGCTCCCCTGGCAACTCATACACTCTTTAATAAAGATCTTACAGAAACCATTCCTACATACGACGGACGCCACCAAGAACCGATCACTCTGCCTGCAAAAATCCCGTTGGTATTATTGCATGGGGCTGAAGGGATTGCTGTGGGAATGTCCACACACATTCTCCCGCACAACTTCAACGAAGTGATCGAAGCGGAAATCGCTATCCTTGAGGGTTCTGAATACCGTCTTATTCCTGATTTTCCTTCAGGCGGGATTATGGACGCTTCAGGATATGATCTCGGTAAAGGAAAAGTGAAGTTGCGTGCGAAAATTGAAACACGCGACCCCAAAACATTGGTCATCACTGAAATTTGTTATGGCACTACCACTGAATCCTTGATTAAATCCGTTGATGAAGCAGCAAAGCGCGGCAAGATTAAAATCGAAGCAATCAATGACTACACCTCTGATAAGGTGGAAGTAGAAATTAAGCTACCACGTGGTCAGTATGCTGAAGAAATTATAGATGCGCTTTACGGATTTACAGAATGTGAAGTGTCGTTGAACTCTCAGATTGTTGTGATTAAAGACAATCTACCTTGGGAACCCACTGTCAACGAGATCTTGGAGCTGCATGTTAACAAGCTGCAAGAGTACTTAAGACGCGAATTAGAAATCGATAGGGATCGCCTTCTTGAGAAAATTTTTGAAAAAGATTTGGAACAGATTTTTATTGAAAATCGTCTTTATAAGAAAATCGAAAATATTGGGGATTACGATCTCATTCACTCGACCATTGAAGAGAGCCTCAAACCATTCCACAAGCAGCTTTCCAGAGTTCCCAACTATGACGACCGCGAACGGTTGCTAAACATTCCGATCAGACGTATTTCCCGATTTGACATCGAGAAAAATCAGAAGGAAGTTGCCGAAACGAACGAGTCGCTAGGTGCCGTAGAAAAAGATTTGAAACAGATCAAGAAGTTTACCATTAAATATCTACGGGATTTGCTCCAAAAATTTGGCAAAGAGCATTCTAGAAAGACAAAAATTCAAGAAATTGAACAGATCGACATGCGTGCGATTGCCTCCAAAAACATCACAGTGGGATTTGATCCTGAATCTGGATTTGTCGGCACTAAAGTCACTGGAGACCACACATTCACCTGCACTAACTTCGACAAGCTCTTACTGCTTTTTAAGGATGGTACTTACACAGTAAGCAACATCCCAGAAAAGCAATACGTTCATAACGAAGGCAAAAAAGTGGTGTATGCGGGTGTTGCAGATAAGAAAACGGTGATCAATGTGGCGTACAAGGATCCTGAAACGCATCTTTGCTGTGTCAAACGCTTCATCATCGATAAATTTATCCTAGATAAAAACTATCGCTACCTGGAAGAGGGCAATTCTTTAGAATTCTTATCCACCGATCCTAAACCTATCTTGGAATTGCATTACTATCCTAAGGTCAATCAAAAAGTGGCCAAGGTGCAGTTCGAAGTGGACCAAGTGCGCATTAAAGGCGTCACAGCAAAAGGGATCCGCTTGGCAACGAAACCGATTAAGAAGATCGTTCAGTTAAAAGAGAAAAAGTAACTTTTCATGAAGATAGCGTACTCCCCCAAGATTGACCGTCGCGGCATTTTAACAATTTCCGTCGATGGTGAACCTTGGGGCGAGATCCATACGATGATTTTTGGAAAAAGACCCTCGTTTCCGACGTGTAATTCCTTAGAAGAGTTTGAGCAAGCTTTTCGTGCGGTGGAGTATCGTGCAGCGTTAAATTATGCGTTGAGACGTTTATCTGTCAGAAGCTTGTCATCAAATGAAATGCGTAAAAGTTTGGTAGAGCGTTTAGTATCACCTGACACAATTTCAAAGGTGATTCAGGAATGTATGCAAAATGGATACCTCAATGACGAAGTGTGGCTAGATGCCTTTGTGAGAGGGTTGTTATCAAAGAAGCTTGGTCCTCGAGCAATGATGTATAAATTGCGCTTAAAGGGTGTGTCGCAATCTGATGCTGAACGCATTCTAGAAAGTAGTGATAATCCTGAGGCTTGTCAAGAGCGCATCGCAAAGTTGGTGGCGACACGCTATCGCACTCGCGATTTAACGGATTATCATGAGCGCGAAAAGGTAATTGCCGCCTTAATGAGAAAGGGTTTTAACTTGGATGACGTCCAGGCAGTACTGAAGAAATAAAGGACGCAAAGAGGCAATTGCATAAGTAAAGTTTAGAACATTAAGACAACCGCGAAGCGGTAGCTAAGCCACGCAGTGGCGACAGTAGTTAGCCGCGGGTGATCGAGCA
>JACDHD010000090.1 GCA_013821265.1 Parachlamydiaceae bacterium
CTCTACGACTTAGTCTTTTATTACCAAACTCAAACTTTGTTTCATGTTCGGATAAATTTTGAATTAAAGTATTGCTCATTTGACTTTCTACCTGATTTTAAACAGAGAAATAATCGTATTTTAAAATATATTTTTCAATATTTTTAAATAAAAAGATGTGTCCAACTGCAAGGGCTTGCCACCGCACTCCAAAAAGAACATAAATATTTTTAAACTTTTCTTAGGCTTGAGGTTTCTGTGAGCAAGAACTGTTTGAAGAGATGAGCACCACTGATTTCGCGGATACATGCTCCTGTGGGACAGGTGCGTAGAATCGGACAACGCTTCACAAACGTTTTTTTGCCATAGGGGCAAGTTCCCTGAAGGGCTTGATGCTTCACCCCTATCGGAGCATACTTGTGCGCCAAGGAAGGGCCAAACACGCTAAATGTTGGAGTCTGCGTTGTGCCCGCCAGATGCAACGGAAGCGAATCCATCGCCACCACAAGCTGTACGCGACTCATCAACTGTTGCAGCACTGCAAAGGGGAGTCTATCCACAACGGTCGCATGCGCAACCTGTTGCTGTAGCCTCAAAACCCATTCACGCTCATCTGGAGATCCCCACATCAGCAAGAAGTGACAGTTCCAGTGTGCCTGCAAACGCTTTAAAAAATCTTCCAGGGCACCTTCACTCAATTGTTTATTGCGCCAGGCTGATCCAGGGCATACCATCACCACTTTTTGATTGCGCACAAGATCTAGTAATTTTTCTATTTGCTGTTGCTGTTCTTCAGAAATTTTTAGATCTATAGCCCCGCTGTCAACAAATGGGTGACTATCCTGAAAGTGCTGCTGGACGATGGATAAGTAATCGAGACGGATATTGTTGCCCTTAGGTGGGTTATAGCGATACCGCGTAAAAAGAGTATTAGGCCATTCCGGTACGCTTTTCCAAGCAAATCCCACTTTTTGCTTTCCCTGTGCCAAGCGAGTGAGTAATCCCGACTTAAAATTTCCTTGAAGATCAAAAATGCAGTCGTAGTTCACAGCTTGCAATTCTTTGCGGAAATGTAACATTTCTGTGCGAGAGCTCCAAAACGCTTTGCGCCACTTCTTGGTTTGAACAATTAAAGTGCGTGTCACGTATGGGTGAGCACGTACAAGATCGGCTCCTTGAGACTCTACAACCCAGTCAATTTGGCAATCGGGATATTTTGACTTGAGATACGCTACAACGGGAAAAACATGAATCAAGTCACCCAAGGCAGAGGTTTTTACAATCAAAAAGCGTTTCATCGAGATACCCCAAACAATTGGTCACACGCTTGCTGAAAGTCGAGGGGGATTGGAGCAGTAACAAGTATGGGGGCTTGTGTGAGTGGATGTAGAAAAGAAACGGACTCGGCATGGAGCAAATAGCGATTAGGACGGTAACTACAGCGAAAGAGACGTCCATATTGATGATCACCTAGGATAGGATGGCCCATATGGCTCAAATGCACTCGGAGCTGGTGTGTGCGACCTGTTTTTGGAAAACAGTTTAGTAGACTAGCATGATGTCCCTTCTTTTGGCATTGCCACTCTGTGGTGGCAGGTAGGCCCTTTGCATTGACCACTCCCCAGATTGTCTGACCCTGATACCGCTTAAGAATTCCTAGTTGGTTATCAATAATGCCAGAAGGCTTTTCCGGATATCCATCAACGATGGCTAGGTAACTCTTTTGGATGGTGCGTTCCTTAAATAAGGCATTCATCGCATGCAACATTTCTGTTGTTTTGGCGAAGATGAGGACTCCGGTGGTATCGCGATCTAACCGATGCACCAGCGCTAGATAGGGTAGGTTGCGCTGAATGGCTTTTAAGAGCTCGGTACTGTCGGAAACAACGCCTACAGGCTTGTTGTAGATGAGTAAGGAGTCATCTTCGTAAAGAATGCGTTCCGGAGAAAATAGCTCAGATTTGGAAGTAGGACTTGGGAGTTCATCGACAAGTAGCGTTATTTGATCGCCATTGCCTACGGTAAAGGAGGCAAAGCGCTCTGTGCGTCCATTAATCTGGCATAAGTTATCTTCTAGAGCTCTTTTTAAGCGACGTGCTGAAAATTTTTCAGGTAGCTTGCTTTTTAAAAAGGCGAGAAGAGTAGAACCAGATTCTGTTGGAGTGACTCTCCATTTCATATTATATTCTCACCAAATTTTTTACCACAGAGACACCGAGGCACAGAGGAGCACAGAGAGCGAAATGACATAGCTTTCTTAAGTTCATGTTTTTCTTGCTCTCTGTGCTCCTCTGTGTTCTCTGTGTCTCTGTGGTGAAAATCAACTCTTGACCCTGATTAAACAGCAGAAAATTGTCGTAAAAAGCGCAGATCGTTTTCTGTCAACATTCGGATGTCGTTGATGCCGTATTTCAAAAGCGCAAGGCGATCGATCCCTAATCCCCAGGCATATCCTGAGTACACTTCAGGGTCAATATCGCCATTTTTTAATACTTCGGGATGGATCATGCCAGCCCCTGCAACTTCTAGCCAACCGGTATGCTTGCATAGCCCACAGCCCTTTCCAGAGCAGGACAAGCAAGAGATGTCCACTTCGATACCCGGTTCAACGAACGGAAAGTAGCTAGGGCGGTAACGCGTTTCGATTTTTTGATGAAATAACTTTTCCAAAAACTCATCCAGCGTAGCAAACAGATCAGCAAATGTGACATCTTTGTCGATGTAAAATGCTTCCAGTTGATGGAAGAAAACGTGTGAACGCGCTGAAATGGCTTCATTGCGATACACCTTACCTGGTGCGATTACGCGAATAGGTGGCTTTTGATTTTCCATCACGCGTACCTGCACATTGCTGGTGTGTGTGCGCAGAAGGACGCTAGGGGAGATGTAGAAGGTATCTTGCATATCGCGTGCAGGATGATCGAAGGGAAAGTTCAACGCTTCATAATTATAGTAATCGGTGTCTATGTCTGGTCCATACTGCACCGAAAAGCCCATTCCTGACAAAATATCGATCATGTCGTCAAGGGTTTGAGTAATCACATGCTTGCGACCTGGGAAACGGCGACGGCCTGGCAGCGTAATGTCGATCTGTTCAGATTTAAGCTGCTCTGTTTCTTCTTGTTGTGTAAATTTATCTTTTGCTGTGTCCAATTGAGCGGAAATGGTTTCTTTGAGATCATTGATCTGTTTTCCTACAGCAGGGCGTTCTTCGGCTGAGACATCTTTTAACGATTTCATCAGACTTTGGATCGGACTTTTCTTTCCTAAGTATTTGACGCGAAGTTCTTCTAGATCTGATGTGGAGGCGATTTTTTGAAGATCATCGACAAATTGTTGATGGAGCGTTTCAATTGACTGTTGCATCATGATGAGTCCTTATTGACCTAAAAAAAGCACCAACGAGGTCCCCTTGTCCATGTTACCAAAAACTCTGGATCTTAGGATTCCCTCGCGGTGCTTTTTCAACCAATTGCTTATGCAGCGATTGCTTGTTTTGCTTGATTCACTACTGCAGCAAAGCTCTCTGGATCGCTAATTGCCATATCGGCCAAAATTTTGCGATCGAGTTGGCATCCAGCTTGTTGTAATCCGTAGATTAACTTGCTGTATGAGATGCCATGAATTTTTGCTGCCGCGCTGATACGCACAATCCAAAGACTGCGGAATTCGCGCTTTTTCTCTTTGCGATGGCGGTAGTTATATGCCATTGCACGCATAACTGCTTCTTGAGTCAT
Organism: Parachlamydiaceae bacterium; assembly: GCA_013821265.1. Lineage (GTDB taxonomy): Bacteria > Chlamydiota > Chlamydiia > Chlamydiales > Parachlamydiaceae > JACDHD01. The sequence continues at coordinate 3,717 of JACDHD010000090.1, forward strand.
GCGTAAGTGGTTCTTACGGTCTCCTACAAACCCTTTGGCTTGTCGGCGTAATCTTTTTTTGCGTCGATGTGAAGCGACTGCGTTGGTTACTCTAACCATTGCTCATCTCCCTTATAGTACACACATTAAGCGCTTATACGTCTTCAATTGTGCATCGTTAACCATTGCTGGCTGCGATAATTGGCGCTTGCGCTTAGAGGTTTTTTTTGTCAATATGTGCCGCTTTCCTGGACGCGATCTTTTCAGTTTACCGGTTCCGGTAACTCTAAATCTTGACGCGACGGCTTTTTTTGTTTTCATCTTAGGCACTGGAATACTCCTAATCGTTTTCTTCTTTTTCTTCTTCTTGACTACCTGCTAATTTCGTAGTCGCTTTCTTTTTTGCTCCCGGGGCCAGTACAACGAGCAACATACGCCCCATCATTTTTAGCGGTGCTTCCGCTGTCGAGATATCCTCAAGGTCATCGCAGAGCTGACGCATGATCTTTTCTCCAATCTCTGGGTGTGCCATTTCGCGTCCGCGAAAGACACACAACACTTTGACTTTGTTTCCTTTGACAAGGAAATCGCGAATCTGATTTTTCTTGGTCTCGAGATCATGAATGCCAATATTTGGCTTAATTTTGATCTCTTTAACTTTAATCTGATGCTGCGCTTTTTTACTTTCTTTTTCCCGTTTTGTTTGATCGTAACGGAACTTGCCGAAATTAATAATCTTACACACTGGTGGATTGGATCCTGCTGAAATTTCAACAAGGTCTAGTCCTTCCTGTTCAGCGCGGGCGAGTGCTTCACTTAGAGACAACACGCCGATCTGTTCACCTGTATGACTAATTACGCGCACTTTGGCGGCGCGAATTTCTCTATTAACTTTCAAGCCAAAATCCTTGGTTTCTGCCTAATCACTCAGTTTCATGCTAGCATTTATCGTTCGCTAGCTCTCGTGCTTCAGTGCTTTTTTTTATCTGTAGCCGACTTTTTTATCTGCTGGCTTCAGTGTCTTTATTGTTAGCTAGCATCTTTTTATCTGCTGCCAGTTCTTCTAGTAACTCTGTGAGCCACATTTGCGCGGTTATGTTGCGCTTGGTCGTTCCTTTGTCATGTGCACGTACAGAGATCACGCCTTGCTTTTGTTCCCTTTCGCCAATGATGGCGATGTGGGGGATGCGTTCTATCTCTGCGGCGTGGACGCGTTCACCTAGAGGGCGAATAGCGTTGTCCACATGGACTCGAAGACCGTGCGCTTCTAGCTCCCGTTTGATTTCGGTTGCATAAACAGCGTTATCGGCGTTCACAGCAATGAGACGTACCTGCTCTGGGGCTAGCCAAAAGGGCAAACTTCCTGACGATTGCTCGATCAAAATTGCCACTAGCCGGTCGAGTGGACCTAAAATCGAACGCATCACTACCGCAGGTCTTGACCAATGTTGATTTTGGTCTAGGTACCTGAGATTAAGCTTCTCTGGATGAGTGACATCAAGACCCACAAAAGGTCCTTGCCACTGCCTTCCAATTGCATCCGTCCACTTGATCGCGATCTTGGGACCATAAAGCGTTTCAGCTTGTTTGTCAAGGGCGTAATCGAGGTTTAGGTGTCTCATAGCAGACTCTAAGCTTTCTACAGCTTCTGCCCATAATCCTTTGTTTTTAAAGGGAGTGGGAGGAGTTGTGCAGAGAATCCACTGCTGTTCCAACCTAAATATCTTAATGATTTGATCGATGAATTGCAAGCTAGAAATTAATTCTTCCTGCAGTTGTCCTTCTGTGCAAAAGATCTGGGTCCAATTGAGCTCATCCGAGCGCGACTGCAGGAGACCCCACAATTGGGAGAGATCTGTTTTGTCTCCTTGCTGCAAGGTTGTCTGGTAGCGGATCGGTAATTGCAAAAAGGAGGTCGGAGTAAATAACTGTGCAAAGAGAGGGGAGGGATCTGCACCAATCGCCAATCGACTTTGATTAAATTTAGCGGTGGCAACAAGTGGTTCGTTAGGATTCGCTGGGGCGAGCAATGGAAGTTTTATCGGTAACAGAGAGGTGTCATTTGCTACCGTGGCAGCGACGATTTGCCGTAAAACCATTCCTTTTGGTTGCCATATCCAGCATCCGCTTTCCTCTAAGGGTATGTAGAGTTTCATCTCCTGCCCGATGGTGCGATGGTCATGCTTTTGCGCTTCATCAAAACGTTTTAAAAAGCGTTTGAGGGAGGTGGTGTCGACAAAAGCGGTGCCAACAAAACGTGAGATTTTTAAAGAGCGTGTTGGGTTTTCAAAAAAGCTGAGAGATTGAATTTTAAATGCTTTAATTCCAGAAATACAATCGAAGCAGGGTTGATCGTATGTGTCGACAAAGGACCCCATTTGGAAAAGCTGAACAAAATCTTGTTCGGAATCGATGATCATCTCTGCTTTAAGTTGCTGTCCGTGATGGAGCAGGAACGCGGTAGCATTTGATGCAACCATATCTAGGACTTTAATGGAGGGATTTTGTTGCGCAATGAAGCGCATCCGCTCTTCGATCATGGGGAGAGCTGAAGCGTCAATTTTTTTTGGAAGGACGACGTCGTAATGGAAGCCGATATCGGTGATGGCGCTGCCAACAAGTTGTGTGCCGGGAAAGAGATCGCACAGTGCATTGGCGAGCAACTCTGCTGTGGATTGACGAAGGGCTCGTAATGTTTCTGGTGCTGTTTTCATAGAATAAATGTGGGATATAGCTGACTTGAACAGCTGACCTCCACGATGTCAACGTGGCGCTCTAACCAACTGAGCTAATATCCCATTGGAAAGGAGATATCCTAACGCAAAAAGGGGATTAGGTTCAATAGAAAAACAAATTGGACCAATTGGACTGGGTGAGACGATTGTATAAGTCTTCGTTTTGTTTTTTACCACAGAGTCACAGAGGCACAGAGACGCACAGAGAGCAAGGGGAGGTTAGTGGCTTTGAGGTTAATGGTGCGAGGCTTTTTGATATCTTTTTAAAAAGCTGAGGCTTTTTAAAAACCAGCCAAGGCAAAATTGTCTGGCGACAATTTCGCATTTACTTTGCTTCGCAAAGGGATTAACGTTATTTATAAAATCAGCTTCTAATATCCAATTTTAAATGTTTGTGATCAATGAAAACAAGGAGCGAGAAAGCGCATGTTCAACTTCGCAAAATGTGAAAATGGGTTAAGTTAACGAATAAACTCGAATTTAGTTATGACGTAACGAGTAAGATGAAAAAAATACTTCGGGTGGGCGCAAGCC
>JACDHD010000032.1 GCA_013821265.1 Parachlamydiaceae bacterium
GTCTAGTAAAAAACAGAAGTGTGGAAAAATAGACATTCAAGAAATCTGTAGGATGATGGCCTATGCTTAAAAAATGCTAAAGTCGAGTCTGTGTCTCTGTGGTAAAAAACAAAACAAAGACTTATGCAATCGTCTCTTTTCGTCCTTTGTCCTTTTATTGCTCTTTTTGCTAGATTATACCTTCACTTAGGAGCCTTATGTCCCATTTTCTTGAAATTGACCGTTTTCCCGATGATCCTATTCTACAACTCCCTATCGCATTTGCAGCTGATAAGCACGAACGAAAGGTCAACTTAGGAATCGGTGCCTACAAAGATGCCACCGGAAAGCCTTTTGTTCTTAGTAGCGTGGCAAAAGCGGAAGAGCAAATATGCAATCGCAAGCTGGATAAAGAGTACTTACCGATAGCTGGTAGCCATGAATACATAAAAGAATCCTTTCAGTTAGTGTTTGGTGCACCTCAAACACCTTTAGCCTTTGCAATGCAAACGGTGGGAGGCACCAGTGCTTTGCGTTTAGGAAGTGAATTTTTAGCAAAAAATGGATTTAAAGATATTTTTGTTTCTAATCCATCCTGGCCAACTCATAAGCTGATTTTTGGACACGCTGGATTGCATTTCCACACCTACCCATACTACGATGAAAAAACACAGTCGTTAAATTTCTCAGGCATGTGTGACGCGATCCGAGCAATGCCCAAGAAGAGTATTATTTTACTGCACGCCTCATGTCACAATCCGACGGGAATAGATCCGACAAATGCTCAGTGGGAGGAAATGTCTCATTTGATCAAACAGCAAGGATTGATTCCCTTTTTTGATTTGGCCTATCAAGGTTTTGGTCACGGCTTAGATCAAGATGCGTTTGCTGTGCGCCATTTTATGGAGAAGGGGCATGAGATGTTTGTGGCCACCTCCTATGCGAAAAATATGGGGCTTTACGGAGAACGTGTTGGCCTCCTCGTCGCATTTACAAAAGAAAAAGAAGCAACCGAAAAGGTGGCGAGTCAGCTCAAACAACTGGCGCGCTCAAGCTACTCAAATCCACCTCTACATGGGTCACGTATTGTGACAACAATATTACAATCTGCTGAGTTGCACCGTGAGTGGTTGCAGGAGCTTGAAAAGATGCGTCACCGCATCCATCAGATGCGGAATGAGTTAGTAGAAGGATTAACGTCTGCTGGAGTCCACGCTAACTGGGAAGCGATTCGTCAACAAACAGGAATTTTTTCGCTCATTGGATTAAATCCAGATCACGTACAGATGCTCATTCGAGAACAGGGAATATATTTGCCGGCGAATGGACGCATTAATGTCGCTGGATTAACCAACGATAATATCGATCGTGTTGTAGAAGCATTGTCGGCGGTAATGAAGCGATGAATCGAAAAAATCAAAAACCTTATCTCTTCATCTTGGCGGTGTTGCTTGTATTAATGAGCATATCCCTCACCGCTTCGGAAAAGCTGCGTGGAGTGGTTGTGGCAACGTTGACTCCGCTGTGGATCTCACTAACCCCATCAGATGGTGCCCTAAATAGCGATGGGGAATTACAAAAGACAAAGATTGAAATGCAATTAGTTAAAAACGAGTTGCAGCGTATGCGTGAGCTGTTAAAACAGGAGTTGCGTCTCAACCGTCAATTGACTGCTTTGCCACGGCAAGAGAGAGAAGTGGAGGAATTGGATGAATTGATGAAGGAGCATTATGCAGAGTTGCGCAAGCAGATCGCCCTGCAGTTACAGGCTCTACCCGCACGTGTCATTTTTCGTTCACCTTCATCCTGGAATAGTTCTGTATGGCTTAATGTGGGAGAAAATGATAACAAGGCGCACGGAAAAGCGATCATTGCTAAAAATAGTCCTGTGATTGTCGGCAACTGTGTGGTTGGCGTTGTCGATTACGTCGGAAAACAGCAATGTCGCGTAAGATTGATTACCGATTCTGGATTAACTCCTTCTGTTCGTGCTGTAAGAGGTGATTTACAACAAAAACGCACTGCAGACGAACTTTCAGATGTTGTTGAAGTGTTAGCACAAGATCCTTATGGCAAAACTCCGGAAGGGTTAAAATTGCAGCAGCAGCTCAAGCAAGCGTGTGAAACCCTACAAGAAAATCCATCCGAGAATTTTTATTTGGCAAAAGGCGAACTTCGCGGCAGCAGCAAGCCGCTATGGCGTTCACTTGGAACCTCTTTGCGTGGAATCGGTTTCAATTACGATTTTGCGGATGAGTATGGTCCAGCCCGCGATTTGCGTTCCGGAGCCCCCGTTACCCATCCAAAGGAAGCAGCAATCCCTCTTCTAAAAGTGAATGATCTATTGGTGACCACAGGAATGGATGGCGTGTTTCCTCCTGGATTACAAGTTGCGGTGATCACAAAAATTGAAACGTTGAAAGAGGGCGACTACTACTACGAATTGGAGGCGCGTCCAACAGCTCACGGATTGCATCAGCTCAATATGGTCTACGTGCTACCTCCAGTCGGATTCGATGCAGATGACAAACCTCCTTTTATTGGAATGTAATCAATGACTCAAAAACCCACCGTAGGTGTTGCCTTATTTACCTTAAACGGTTCTAAGCATTTGCAGTATTGTCTGCCACCCTTGCTGAAATCTCCTCTAAAACCGACTGTACTGGTTGTGGATTCCTCGTCGACGGATGATACGGTTGCAGTGGCGCAACATTTGGGAGCACAAACAGCCGTAATTTCACGCAAAGACTTTAATCATGGGCTCACACGTGAATGGGCGCGCAGGCATCTGAGAACAGATATTGTTGTGATGATGACTCCAGATGCCTATGCAGTGGATGAAGGGATGTTAGGGATTCTTATTGACCCCATTATGAAAGGCGATGCGTCAGTAGCTTATGCGCGACAAATTCCGCATCAGGGAGCTGGATTTTTTGAAGCATTTCCGCGTCAGTTTAATTATCCAGAGAAAAGCCAGCTACGCAGCATTGACGACACGAAAGCGTATGGAGTCTATACATTCTTTTGTTCTGATTCTTGCGCTGCTTACTCAAATCGTGCTTTAAACGAAATCGGAGGCTTTAAGCAGGTTCTTCTTGGAGAAGATACGGTAGCCGTTGCGGAGCTATTGCGACGAGGTCATAAAGTGGCCTATGTGGCAGAAGCACGGGTGGCGCATTCCCATTCCTATAGTCTTAAACAGGAATTTAAGCGCTACTTTGATACCGGGTTGGCACGTTCTACGTATGGAGACCTTCTCGCTTGTGAGGCTTCGGATAGTCAGCGAGGCCAACAGCAGGTGCGTGCGTTGATGCGGGAATTGTGGAAAAAGAAACCGCTATTAATTCCTTATGCGCTTATTCAAACTGCATGTAAGTGGTGGGGGTATCGTTTGGGAAAATGGAGTACAGGTGCGCCTATCTGGTGGAAACAGTGGTTGAGCGCCCATCCAGGCTATTGGACTTCGTCTCATTATAGAAGTAAAGTTTTTAAAACAAAGTAATAGTGGAGTTTTATAATTTACTTAGTTACAATTTTGTTTTATTTATTATTATGAAGCTTTTATGGAACCTGCTCAAATTTATCAATCTAATGTAGATTGGAACACCCTACCGGAAAGCCTTGATAAGTCATGCATCAAAAAAACAGCGTTGCAAAGACGTATTAATGCGGTGTTTGCTTTGTTAGCTGTTGCTGGACTCTTTGCATCATGGAAATCAGGTGCAATACTTGTCGCAAGCGCGATGTTTTCAGCGACTTGGAGCGTTGTGTTTTTCGGAGCGGCATTTCTCACAGCAAATTTTATTGGAACTATCTTGTGTATTGGTTGCGACAAGACTTCTGAAGAGTTAGCGAAGCAACGTCGTGATTTAGGGGTAGAGTGGCATAAAAATCCTATGCAATCAGCGACCGCATTTCAACAGGACAATCCGAGATTTATCAGTACTGAGGATGTGGATGCATTAATGCAATCTCAAATCACATATTATGGTCCTGAGAAAACGAAAACGCTTTATCCAGATGTGGCGCCTGTACAAAAAGAACGTAAAGCCTAAGGACAGACTTCTATTGCACAAGTTTTTGACTTTTGCAATCGACCCAATCAATCCAAAAAAACAAGAATAAGGAGAAATTGTGGAACCTGCAACAGCGTTAGCCCAAGCACCAGACATTAATTGGAATCAATTGTCCTTTCATACACCGATTCCATGTAATTGGATTTGTTCCTTTGAGAGTTTTAGCATTTTTTGATATACATTTGCTTTCTTTAACTTAAGGGAGTTTATATGCAGCCACCACGTCGCACAGCAATGCAATGGGACACGTTAACTGTTACCGTTCCAGTCTCATGTCATGAAAAGACCATCGTACGAAGACGTATAGCGGCAGCAGCAGCCGTTCTTACTGTAACTAGCGGGCTGGTGATGTGGAAAGTAGGCGCAGCTATTCTGGCCACTCCGATCTGGTCAACAACGGCAATTGCAGTTTACTTAAGTGCGAGTCTCGTCACATTGGTTTTTATGTCGACGATGTTTGTTATGGGATGCAGAAAACCCTCTTTCAAGGATCCTGAGGAGTTACGTAAGGGGCGTCAATTATTGCACGTTGAATGGGATAAAAATCCTAAACAGTCTGCCATTGATTTTACCCAGACAAAAGACCCTAACCATCTCCTTTTCGATAACAGCGATCAAGAGCATTTAATCTCCGACCAAATTGCAGCGTTGACCTATGCAGAATTTTTTGCCATCTATCCCGATTTAACGCTGCTATCTGGGTTAAAAGTTTTAACTCCAAAAGACAAAGAAATACTGAAAGGCAAATTTCTGGATTGGGTAGCGTTGCAAAAGCCAAGAGACTTGGTAGATCGTCCCTCTCGCTTTGCCTTTTTTGAGATAAGCGAGGCAGACATGACCTTTTACATAGCTAGAAATGCTTTTTGGGAAGAAATGCCTGCCTTGCGAGAGCTACAAAGCGCTGGAACATTAACGCTAGGTGCTGTTAAAAATGCAATTGAAAAGACTAATGAATATTTGTCACCAAGTACAGATCAGCAAAAAGCCTTTTTTAAGAAGTTGTGGCTGGACAAACATCATCAACCTGACCCCCATGCTGAAATCATCGTGATGTGTGGGTCTCTTCTTGAAAGTAGTGATCTTGGCTGGATAGCGTTACAAGAACAGTTAGGAAGACCATTCCTTGAATCTTTAGCAAGACTATCTCTTCAAGCTGAGAGAACTCAATTGCATCGAGAGTTAATGAAGTTGGGAGGCGGAACATCAAGTTTTTATGATTTTAAAAAGAGAAATATTGTTGAAGGACAATTAGAGGTATTTAAAGATGCTTTCAATCAACTTGATAAAGATATGCAGTTAAAAATTAAACAAAAGTATTCTGATGATTACTACTTCCAAGCGAAGTCAGTAGAGGAATTGATGAAGGCTGTTGGGTATGAAGTCAGTTTGAGCGATCTATTTGCAAAAAGATGGTTATCAAAGCCCCTGAATGAAATTTTGGAACAAGATTCCTTTGGTTTTAATCAAAGTTTTAGCGATAACATTTTCACTCCTGCTCAGGTAAGGGAATTTTCTACAAAAGTTGCTACTGGAACAAAAGATCTGCCGGTAGCAGAACTTTTAGACAAGCATTCCTATTTTTTTAAAATTGGCTTGCTAACAGTGACTTCAAAGCCATCAGGACGTGGAGCTATTCCTTCAATTAGGGATCGTCTCCAGCAAGAGATTGTTAAGCTGAATCTAAAATCCCTTGAAGCCTTGCATAAACAGTATTCAGAAAAAGTTTTTAGCTACGAATTACTAGATCCTAGTGAGGCGACAGTCCGAGGTCTCATTGGAAAATTTATTAATGACCACATTCGTTATTATATCCGAGGGGGTAAACTGGAAATTGTGGAACAAGCCTGTGCTGCATTTGTTGAAAAATGTGGATATTCATTTAAAGCCTTTTTCGAGATAAAACAAAAGGAATGGGCACAGCTAGGACAACCGAGCGAAGCAGAAGCGAGTGCCTTTGAAAAGCGTGCGAAAGCCGAGTTAGGTGGCGAAATAGTTGCTTTAACTAAATCATTAACGGCAGCGGCATCGCCTCCAGCTGAAAGTAAAGGGGAAGCGAAGGAATCAAAGAGAAGACCTGAAAGCGCCAAAAAGGGTTAACCCTTTCCGGTTTGGAGTGCGGTGGGCTTGCCACCGCTTTCATAGGGTTCGGCTTGCCGAACCCATCTACTGAACGTTGACAACCCACTTTACCCTATTTTTCTTTAGTGACATCGGCAAGCCGATGTTTATGAAAGCAGAAGCCTTGCAGTTGGACATCTTTTACCCACGTTTTTGAATCGCCCTAAAGGGCTCAGGTATTCAGGTGTAACTTTCCTACAGTTCCCTTCGGTCACTGTAGGCTATTAAGAGAGTCGCTCTCGCTGCGCTCAAGCTCTAATAACAAATGTCCTCGTTAATCAGGTGGCTCCATCAAATATGGAACCACTTTCTAAAGTCCGAGCGAAGCAAGGACGCCTCTCATTGTAGCCCACAGTGACCGAAGGGAACTGTGGGTAAACCATAACTGAAAAACTGAGCCCTTTAGGGCGACTCAAACCTCAGTTACGACCCTAGAAGAAGATCGCCAGACTGTTCCAGGTTTGATCTTTACCAGGCCGGGTATCGACGAAGCCTCCCAAGGCAAAGATCTGTTCAACTGTACCCTGAGAACTACAGTTACTTATCCTATATGGTAGCCAGACCGTCCCGGTCTGGTAAAATAAGGACGACCGGCCCGGATGGTTTGTTTAATTGGAAAATGGTTACAGCAACACAAGATAATCCGGCTTTTTGCAGGGCGGGACGCCTTGGTTACTTTCCGGCGAGACGCCGGGTTATTTTCTGATGGTTAGAGGCCTTAGCCGCTTGGGGGCTCCAAAAAGGAAAGACTTTCGCGTCTTTGCGGTCTCTGCGTTAAAAATCTTCTATCGATATCCGTAACTAACAAAAACAAACAAAAACATAGACTTTTAAAAATTAATGTTTTATAATTTTGTTTTAACTTTAATGTGAGGTTTTTTTATGGATCCAGTGACAAGTTGTCCAGTAAATTGGAAGGGAGCCCCTTTTCAACCCCCGGTAAGTTGCATAGAAAGAACAAAAGTTAGACGTGCATTCGTTGCATGTACTGCGACAGTTGGCGCTGCTTGTACGCTTCTATTGGCCACTAAAATGATTACGATTGCATCTGCTACGGTTTTGCTACCTCTCGTATGCTTTATATTTGCCAAAATGGTTTCTGATTTAGAACCATCAAAAAACTGTCCAGAATATCGCCTAGGGAAATTTCACGCTGCTGCTCATGATTGGGAAACGGCTGTTCCAAGTCATATGAGCTTTGGTCATTTTCAAGATCTTCATGGGAACATATTAACATCACAACAACTGACAGCATTAAGAAGTTTCGAGATAGAACGGTTGCCATTTATCGAATTTTTTAAAAGGCACCGAACGGCGACTATGACTTCGACACAAGTAGAAAGACTTAAAGAAAAATGTCAAGCTTGGTTACAAGAACAAGATTGGAATACGATAAGATGCACTTTTGATGAATACGAGATAGACCGGTTTTTTGGATTAAATAGATATTTGTATCTTTTTCACTATATGACTAAGCCACAAGATGTCACCCGTAGTGATTACACTTGTAACGATGTTCTAGACTTTCAAGATCATTGTGCGCATCGTATCGGAGTATTAGACGCAGGACAACTTGAGAGATTACAGCGGAGAACCGTTATTGCCTTATCTTCGAGTAAAAAAGGGTTAGTAGAAATACAGCAAAAGTTTGCTCCCATCATAAAGCATTTAGAGATAGAGAAAGCTGTTGCAGATGCCGTTATTAAACAAGAATTAGAGGACTTATTGCAGGCTGAAACCCCTACAATGGTTGCTTGTATTCAACGTAATGGATTAGATGCTCTGCGTATTCGCATCCCAGCAGATCGAGCACACCCACTCCGAAACAAACTCGGAGAATGCATGCCTAAGATAAGTAAGAGTTATGGGAAAGATCAAAATACGTGGATAGCGGAAAGAGATGCTTTGTATAAGATGTTATCCCTCTAAAGAGACAATCGCATAAGTCGTTCTTGCCAGGCCGTCCTAGGCCTGAAAGTAACCAGGGCGTCCGAGGCTGTGAAAAATTCCCAAATAGAGCATCAAATGACTACGAAATGTCATTCTATGCATCTTATTCCTTGGTCGTAGTATGCACTACGACCGCGTCATCATCTGCATAGCCTGTCATTTTTCGTCAATTTGTTGCTCATTCGTTAAATTTTCACAGCCTCTCCCTCCCTGGTTACATTCAGGCCGAGGACGGCCAGGTTTAGGAATCGGGCACGCACACGGACACGGGAACGGAAAGGACTTTGTTTCCTCCTTTCCCCCCTAAATAATCCTGTTGGGAAAACCTACTTACGTGTAAAAATGTCCAGCGAGATTCTCTCTAGTTCGGATTTATACATGCATATTATATTTTGTTTCCTATCGTTATTGCTTTTTTCTTCTTGTTCACGCCCTTATTGCGACTACGCTGTCATGGGTGCGGATGAATTTGTGATGGACTCCTACAAAATTCGGCAGGGCAAGCTAGCCATACTCGAATTGGAAGGCATCGAAGTGGGTGAACTGCCCCCAGAAGCGATGTACGAGTACCGCGACATGATCGCAGAAGACGATATCCTCAACATCGCTGTTTACCATCCGTCGCGTAAAGACCTGATGGAATCGTTTCAGTTTATTAACGATACCGTTGGTGGTTTTCGCGTGTACCAGGGACGTGTAGATCTTCCTGATATCTCCCCTGTTGTAGTGGAAGGTCTAACTCTTGAAGAGGCACGTCGCATGCTTCAGGAGCAGTTTCGCGATCACATTCGCGATACAGAAGTGTTTGTCACTTACAAAGACCGTCTCAAGCGCAAAGTAGAGCTCACGGGCATGGTGGGGACTCCGACTGTCCCAGTAGATGGAAAAATTCGCCTTTATGAAGTACTAGCAAAGGCACAGTTGCCCCCCAATGCAAACTTGTTTATGAGCTATGTAATTCGCGATGGATGTCCGTTGCCGATTGATTTGCATCGACTCATCAACCAGGGCGAGATGTGTCACAACATTGTGATGCGTGGGGGAGATAAGATTTTTATTGCGAACCCTGCTGATTCTACAGTGATGTTAATGGGTGAAGTGCGTTTGCCCCGTGCTGTGAATCTGCCTTATGGCTTTATGTCACTACGTGAGGCTCTTGTTACCGCTGGGGGAATTCCCTTTACTGGGGACAACAGGCGCATACAGGTCATACGGGGCAATCTGAAGTGTCCAAAGATCTATGTGTTGGCTTGGGAGCACATTGTGCACCTACCTAACGACAGCCTGCTGTTAATGCCTGGAGATACCGTATACGTAACTGAAAAGCCGATTACGCAGTGGAATCGTTTCATCGAGCAGTTGATTCCAAGTTTCTATGGATTAAATGCGGGTTATTCTGCCTATCGGGTTACAAGGGACTAGTCACATGACACATCAAAATAAAAACCAAGACGACGACATCTGGGTTTCACTTTCTGACTTTTTTTTGTACTGTAAACAAGAGAAGCGCACCATTTTATTATCTGTTTTTGGACTTGTTCTTTTTGTGACAGGTTACATTTTAACAAACCCAGTGCAGTATCTCTCACAAGCTTCTTTCCGCGAAAAGAATGGCAGTAGTGGCATGGTGACAAATTCTTCGAGTTTAACTGCTGCCCTGTTAGGAGGGACAAAAACCGCTAACAATAGCGAAATTGTGTCGACGATGAAATCGCGTTTAATGATCGAGCGCCTTATTCATGAGTTGAACCTACAGGGAACATTGGAGAAAAAAGTAGCTCGCTTTCCTATGCTTGCAAATATACGCGATAACTTAAAAGCTGAGTGGGCGAATCTAAGGAAAAGAAAAGGGCCACTTTTAAAAGAAAATCCCTTGCCTATTGCTGTGCAAGCGCTTTCTTACAATGAAGAAACTTCGCGTCAATTTCAGATTCAATTTAATAACGACAGCTCTTTTTTGATTTGGCCGTCGCGTAAAGCCGATCCCATGCATGCTAAGTTGGGTGATGAGATTACAATTGATACAGTGCGTTTTACTCTTGTGCGCACGGACAGTTCACCATTAACTGGAGAAACATTTTTACTTAATGTAGAGCCATTATATACCGTTGTAGAACGTGTGTTGGCGCGATTGACGATTGAGACCGATCGCGAAGACAAATCCTTAATAAGATTGAAGTACTTGGATACAGATCGCTATCGAGCTGCTGCCTCTCTTAATGCGTTGATGCAGTTATACCGTACCTACTTGAAAGAAGAACAGAGCCGTGTTTCTGACGAACAGTTGGCCTATTTGGAGACGCGTCAAGGGGAAATGAAAGAAGTGATGCGCCACATGATGGAACAGCATGCAGCTGTGCTTTCATCCGATGTGATGAGTTTAGGTTTCCCTGATGTCAGCTCTGCTATTCACTTTTTTGCGGCTATTCAGCAAAAGTATACTCAGGATTTACTTACTATCGACTTAGAGCTCAAACGCGTCCAGAGAGATACGAGCGTTTACTTTGAGCAGAGCGGAGATGCCAACACGATTAATCCGATTCTCACGCGCATTCGCGATTTAAAACGACAAGCTGATTCCATCGAATTAGCTTTAGGTGAGAGTGTAGAGCAGAATAATGTCGCGCAAAAACTTGAGGCTCTTGCAGATGTTGAACGCAAATTTCAAGAAACGAAGAGTGTCATTGCAAGCTTAGCTAAAGATGAAAAGCCCAACCATGCTCTGAAAATATTTGAAGATCCAAAATATCAGCTTACAACATGGTATGAGCAGCTTTCGGCGTGTCGTACGGCTGAAGAAAAGCACGCTTGTTCAGAACACTTTTTAGCTTATTTATCACACTTAAAGCATTTGTTATTTGTTCATGGAAAGGCGTTGCAAGATCAGATTGTACATCAGCGAAATACGAGCCAAGAGTTTCAGGGAATAGACTTGGATACGGCTCGTGATCTGTATATTAACTACAGTAGAGATTTAAACGTAGCGGAGGCTGATGAATCACAGACGCATTTCATTATTAAGCAGATGCAAGATCCTGCATTTGAAATTAGCTCGCTCAGTTCCATTTTACAGGATGATGTTAGCAAAAAAATGATCTCTCAAGCTAGTGCATTGGTGCTTTCATTAAAGGATGAAAATAATCGCAGTGAACGTGAGCAGGAGCGTGCGCGAGCAGAGTTGGCTGTTCAGAAGGGATTTTTATCGGAACATCTCAATCAAACCATTCAGTTGCAACAGCTGCGTCAAAGCTTGTTAAAAGATAAAATTCGCTCGCTTCAAACCGCGACGCTAGGACTGATTCAGCAAGAGCTGTCTGTATTGGATAAGCATCTGTCAGATTACATGGCAACGCGCCAGGAGCAGCTTTTAGATCAGCGCGTGATCATTGAACAACATCAGAGAGAGTTGCAACAAGAGATGGCCAAGCTATCCAGTAAGTGGGTGTCTGAAAAGCTGATAGATCAACAGATGGAAATGAACGCACGTATGGTGGAGGAGATCACCAAACTGGTTGAGTCCAAGAACACCTCAAGCAATCTGGATCTTATTCAGTCTGCACCTGTAGACATAGCCATTCCTGCGTTGCAACCTAACCCCCCAAAAATTGTTCTATTTGCGGTTCTAGGAGCTTGTTTAGGTGTGGTATTGTCTGTCAGCTCTATCTTTGTACGCAACATTGCAACAGGCTTGCCTGTCACAGAAAGTAGTTTGCGACATGCGAAGCAGTCTGTTCTGGGGACCTTGTCGAACCTTTATCAAAAGACACCCACCAAGTCGATTTTACCAGATCACGATTTGGAAATTTTGCGTCAATTGACACAGTTTCTAAAATCCCATTCAGATAGCAATGGGGGGCAGATAGCCACGCTTATTCTCAATTCCAATAAAGCCGATTATTCAACCAATTTGGCGCAGTTGTTGGCAAAGCAGGGTTCTAAAGTTCTTTTGTTGCCCCTCGTGTTTGATCAGCCTGCTGACGAACAAATTCTGCCTGGAATGCTGCAATATTTAGATGGAGAAGTGTCGGGTCCAAAAATCATAAAGGGCCAAATGTATGATACAATAGCTCCTGGAGGCCCTTCACGTTATGCTTACGAGTTGATTCAAACGGTACGCTTTCAGCAGCTCTTAAGCGCCGTTAAGCAGGAATACGATTGGATTTTATTGAAAACCTATGCAGATGTGAAGAGTGCAGAGGTAAATAGTCTTTTACATACAAGCGAATACGCTGTTGTGACCATTACAAATCAAAAATGGGACGATATTAAAGAGGTGATGCGTTGGAGTACCGCTCAAGATTCGGGCAAACATCTCTCTTTTCTATTTGCTTAAGAGCAACGAAAATGAAGAAGGAATTATGGCGCGCGACGGAACGGTTCTAAAGGGTGTGTTGCTGATTGCTGGAACGTCAATAGGTGGGGGAATGTTAGCCCTTCCGGTGTTGACGTGCTTAGCTGGCTTTTTACCTGCATTTGTCGTTTATCTTTTATGCTGGCTGTTTATGGCGAGCACGGGTCTTATTTTGCTTGAAATTTGCTGCTGGATGAAAGCCGATAGCAATCTAGTGACAATGGCCGAAGAGCTTTTAGGATGGCCTGGAAAGGCATGCGCCTGGTTACTCTATCTATTTTTATTCTACTGTTTGACAGTGGCCTACATTGTTGGTTGCGGAAGTTTAGTTGTTGAAGCGTTTGAGGGCTCCATACCCGGTTGGCTGGGAGCTTTAATTTTCGTCATTCTGGCATCTCCTCTGATTTTTGTCGGTGCACGCCTTGTGGGGCGCATTAATGTCGTATTGATGTTTGGTTTGGCGCTATCCTACTTAGCCTTTGTCGTCCTTGGTTTTAAGCATATTAATAGCGAACAGCTTTTAGAGCATAACTGGTCATTTGTGATTTTGGCTCTGCCCATTGCATTCACAGCATTTGCTTACCATGGAATCATTCCTACGCTTGTGACATACATGCATCGCGATATTCCACGAATCCGAAAAGCGATCATGATCGGCAGTTTTCTCCCTTTAATTGTTTACACGATATGGCAGGCGCTGATTTTGGGAATTGTTCCTACGTGTGGTCCAGGTGGGCTGGAAGAGGCTTTACACCTAGGTCACAATGCTGTTTATCCTCTTAAATACGTTTTAAACAGTCCCACAGTGTATGTTTTAGGTCAGTTTTTTGCCTTTTTTGCTTTGGTGACCTCCTTTTTGGGGGTTTCTCTAGGTTTGGCAGATTTTCTTGCTGATGGCTTAAGTATTAAAAAGAGCATAGGAGGGAAAGTTTTACTGTGTGTATTGGTGCTTCTTCCCCCATTCTTTATTGCGGTCACGTATCCAGGGATCTTCTTAATAGCCTTAGACTACGCTGGAGGCTTTGGTTGCGCTCTCTTGCTAGGACTATTGCCTATTTTAATGGTGTGGTCTGGAAGATACAATATGGGATTAAAGGGTGAATACACCTTTCCAGGAGGGAAGGTGGTACTGTTAGGATTAGTAGCTTTTGTTTGTTTGGAGCTATTTAGTCAATTTAGCATCATTATCCGCAAATTACTGGTGTAAGGAAGCGCCACAGGGTCCTAAACGTATCCTGAATGATTGGACGATTGGACTTGGACCGATTGGACGAACTGAGACAATTGTAAAAGGGACAGAAAATTATTTTAAGCGTTTTTAGACGATACTTTTCAAATGACCGCGAAGCGGTAACTAAGCCACGCGAGTGGCGACAGTAGCTAGCCATGACCGACCGAGCGAAGCAAGGAAACCCATGGAATATTCCCCATCACATAGGAGCCACAACGTGGCGACAGAAATTATTCGTTGTGAGCAAATCTGTCGCCACGTTGTGGCTCCTTGTCTTAGGTGCGTGTTCCACGGGTCCCCTCGCTTTGCTCGGTCACCCGTGGCTAATATCTGTCGCCACTCGCGTGGCTTATTAACCGCTTCGCGGTTCTTAATTTTTTAAACTTGACTTATGCAATTGCCTCAATTGGACCAAATTGGACAAACCTGGACAAAAAGGAAAAAAGCTAGAATTTCTACGAATTTTGTAAAAAAAAGTAGACTTGTTATTTAAAACAGTATTATAAAAATTTTTTTCGTCCAATCAGTCCAATCAGTCCAATCAGTCCAATCAGTCCAATCAGTCCAATCAGTCCAATCAGTCCAATTTGTCCATGTGTCACGAATTTATCTATCGAACACTGCTTTATGGCGCATAGTTTTAGTTGGAAGTATTGCAACATCCTATCAATAAAAAAAGGTGGATTAGAGGCTATTTCTTCAACAAGCAACGTGTTCTGCTAATAAGTCGCTCATGCTAGCGCATGAACTACAGACACACAAAAAAGACCGAAGAAATAGACCGCTCTTAATCCACCTAAAAGGGTGTGGCTTTAAGCCCACACCCATTAAATTCTGTTACTAATAGTAGTAGTAATACAATGATGAGGATCTATCTGTCTTATAAGTAGACGGATAGGTGTTATCATAGTAATAACTACTACTGCTTGGATATGAATTGTTGTAAGGATGTGAATAGAGCCCGTTGTAATAAACGCCACTATTCCATCCACTGCCACCCCAATTATTCCAATTGCTATGATGTCGATTATGTCCATGATGTCCGTGGTTTCCATGGTGTCCATGATGTCCGCGATGTCCTCCGTGGTGTCCGCCGTGGTGTCCTCCGTGGTGTCCGCGATGACCACCACCATGATGACCGCCGCCACCGTGTTTTGCTATTAAAGTAGAGTCATTTACTGCTGTTGCAGCATTCAAATTGGAGGTGTTAAAGAGACCAAAGACCACAGCCGAAAGAAATAGAAGGCAACTGAGGACAATTTTCTTGGTGCCGTACATATACACTCTCCTTTTAACATGGTTTACGTCTAAGAGGAGCCTCCCGGTAGACCTTAAATAAAAAAGGTGGATAAGAGGCTATTTCTTCAAAGACAACGTGTTCTGCTATTAAGTCGCTCATGCTAGCGCATGAACTACAGACACACAAAAAAGACTGAAGAAATAGGCCACTCTTAATCCACCTAAAAAGGTGTGGTTTTAACTCCACACCCATTTAATTTAATTTTATTACTAATAGTAGTAGTAATACAAGGTTGAATCACTACCTGTTGGGTAGGTGTAGTAATAGCTACTACTGCTTGGGTTACTATTGTAGTAATAACTGCTTGGGTATGAGTTGTAGTAAGGGTATGAATAGAGCCCGTTGTAATAAACGCCACTATTAAATCCACGACCACCCCAATTATTCATGTTATGCCTATTCCAATCACCATGATGTCTATGATGCCCACGATCCATATTGCCTCGATGACTGCCATGATGTCGCCCACCATGTCCGCCGTCGCGTCTAGCAATTGTCGTATCCTTTTCTGCTGCAGGAGCAGCGTTCAAATCAGCAGTGCTAAATAGACCAAAAACTGTAGCCGAAAGAACAAATAGGCAACTGAGAACAATTTTGCGGTACATACACACTCTCCTTGTAACAAGGCTCACGTGTAAAAACCTATGGATAGAATGAAAAAGCTTTCATCCATATTGTCGAGTGAATAAATTACACTCGGAACCGATCAAATAGGACCGTAAACATTAAGATCATAAGTCCATCAGGACATTATTCGGATTTTAACGATCTAAATCCCGAGTTGATCATCAGAAGTATTTACTTCTTAGGTAATACTCTATTACTCCTAAGTAAACACTCTGCAATGTTTACGGCATTTATAGATAATTGTTATTAGTAACTCTCTATCTAACTTCATTATATTAAAAGAATATTGTTAGGTCAAGTCTTTTTAAAATAATTATTTTTAACTTACTGTGCATCCCCCGCAGCTTCCCCCGGAAAGCTTTGCCCCCTCTCGAGCTAGCTTTTCCTGTCTCTCTATTTCATCCATGAATGTTAAGTAAAAGTCGTTATTTTCATCCAATTCAAGCTCGTCAAGTATTTCTTGAAATTCGGAAGTTAGCGTTGCTTCAGCTCGATATAAGGCGATAGCAATCTCGATCTGTTCTTCCTGAGCAGCATGTTCAATGGCAGTTTTGCGATCGCCACCCCTAGCATTAACGTTTGCTTTGGCTCGAATTAACGCCTTTACGGTATCGATGCGATTGTATCGGGTTGCAGTAAGTAGAGGAGTTTCTCCCTTATCATTTAATCGTTCGAGATCAGCTCCAGCCTTGATTAAAGCTTCTGCAGTCTCTCGATTAATGCAGTAATGCAAAGCGGTATTGCCTTCTAAAACAGCAACAGTGACATCTGCTTGTAGGTCGATAGCAGTGCGAACCGCTTCAATGCCAGGATGTAGACTATGCCCCAATCGTTGACGGCCTCGATAGCATCCCCCCGACCAAAGCCAAAGAGCCAGATTTCTTACCTTCTGATTAGTATTAAAATGAAGTAAGAGTTGTAAAGTGTCTGAATCAGTTGCATACATTAAGAGGGATGATCTTGCCGCGCCCGCTTCATCTAGATAGTGTGTGTAGTCAGAACGGATAAGGTAGGCGTTGCTGATCAACTGAAGACGTCCGATTAAAGAGGATTCTTGAGATACTCGTGAAATGAGTCGTTCCGCTAAGGGGGTTCCTAAAGCAACGAGTTGACTGTTATTTGAACCATATCCGCGTGGTCCGCCCGCGAGGCGTCCATTTCTTAACTTTTGTGCCTGTAGGCCCGGAGCAAATAGAGTCTCTTGTAAATTTTCAATAAGGGCTACACATGTCTCTCTTTTGAGAGCAAGCATCACCTTGCCAGACAAGTCTAATTTGAGCAGTTTAATACGCATGTTAAGCACATCCGCATCCGAGTTTCTTGGTTTAGACAGAGCACTTTTTAGTTCATCCTCAGCAATATCAGCAAGATTTTCGTCTAGGTGTTGAGAAAAAATGTAATGGAGGGAAAATAGATCGCAACTATCCCACGTTTTTAATACGGAGGGATCGACTTTCATTAACTTTTCTTGCCATGTTTTCCAATTATCTAAAATGGCTTCAATGCATGGTAACAAAGAATGGGGTATCCTTCCATCATATTTTTCTGGAAAAATCAGATTTTCATTTCGAGATGCGGGAACTCCGCCAGGCAATCCAAAAGAAACCATATAAACCTCAGCATAACTATTTTTATGACAATATCAGACTATTTAAGAGACAACGCAGCAGCCCCCACTGCCCTCAAGTTTAGGTGCAGGCTTGTTGTCTTCAGCTATAAATGTTTCAAGAGCAGAGTGTTTTTGCAGCGCTTCTCTAACGCGTTCTAAATGTGTTGACTCAGTTGCTGTACTCAACGCTTGTTCAAATGCTTGTTCTGAAAGAGTTCCTTTCGCTGCATCAATGAGTGCTAAACTAATTGAAGTGAGGTTCTTAGCGATCGCAATATGTAATGGAGTCTGACCCTGTTCATTTTCTGTGAGAGGTTCTGCATGGGCTGTAAGCAGCGTTTGCACCATTTTTAACTGTTGACTTCTTACTGCAAAATGCAAGGGAGTGTCACCATTGCGATTTTTTTTATTAACATCAGCTCCTGCTTTAATTAAGGCTTCTGCAACCGCAGGATTACTACAGATATGCAGAGGGGTAGCCTTACATATTCTGATTTTGTGGTCAGCTTTAAGATCTAAAGTAGTTTTAACGATTACTAATTGTTCTTCTTCACTTAGAGTGGTATTGCTCCCATGGTATTTGTACCCGCCCGCCCAAAACCAAAGTGCAAAATCGCGAATTCCTTTATCTAAAGTGGTGTGGAGTAACAATTCTATGACATCGGATTCTGTGGCGTAACACATGAGCACCGAACGATTTGGTTTCTCAAAAGCATCGATTCTATCTGGAGTAGTAACTAATGCATTACTGACGCGTTGTATCTTTTCTAAAATGTGGATTTCTTCTTTTAAATCATAATTAAATTGCGCAACTGTTGATGCGCTCAATGGGGTTCCATAAGAAGATCTTCCTGAAACAATATCTAATAGCCTGAGTCGGATGAATTCGTTAATGCTTTCTCGTAAAACAATCAGTCTCTCTGCGGATAACGCATTGCGTAAAGCCAAAAGAGCTTGTTTTGTCTTATAAGCATCCATTCCTTCGGCAACGAGAGCTTTTGCGTCCTTAGGGAGATCTTCTACCTGAGACAAGATGTGATTTAGGCATAGCAGATCGCAGACATGGCTTTGTTCAAGAGATGCTAGTGTCGTTGTAGGCAAGGTTTCCTGCAAAGCTTGGAAATTTTCAAGGATTGCTTTTGTCCTAGATTGTAGGCTAAGGGGGAAAACAGGTTCGGGGGCATTAAAATAAAGAATTTCCTGTAAAATAGAACTTTCGGGGATTGCGCCAGGTAAAGCGGTCATGATATTAAAACCTTATTAAAATTTGTTAAAACGAAATAATATCAGACGTTGAACTAAGAGGCAAGTATTACTTTAGAAGGAAGTACTATTAGTGTTAAATTAAAATATTAATCGAACAAAGCTGAAACAAAAGATTCTGGATGGAACGGTTCGAGATCGTCAAATCCTTCGCCGACCCCAATAAATTTGATAGGAATGCCCAACTGACGGTAAATGCTAATGACAATGCCACCCTTAGCTGTGCCATCCAACTTGGTTAAAATGAGTCCTGTGATAGGAGTAAACTGATTAAAAATGCGCGCTTGGTCAATGGCGTTTTGCCCTGTCGTAGCGTCTAGGACTAATAATGTTTCGTGAGGGCTAGACGGATGCACCTTTTGGCATGTGCGTCGAATCTTTTCTAGCTCCTGCATCAAATGCGTTTTCGTGTGCAAACGGCCTGCAGTATCAACCAAAACCACATCGGCATTGCGCGCTTTGCCTGCAGTGATGGCATCAAATACCACAGAGGCGGGATCACTTTTGGGATTGCCCTTGACGATATCGACTCCTAAACGTTGTGCCCAAGTCTCAAGCTGCTCCATAGCAGCAGCGCGAAACGTGTCTGCTCCGGCTACCAAAACTTTCTTTTTTTCAGCTTGTAGCAGGCGCGCTAGCTTTGCAACGGAAGTAGTTTTCCCGTTGCCATTAACGCCAACGATTAAAATCACTAAAGGAGATTGCTCAGGAGTTACAGTAACTAGTGCAGTAGAGTGTTGCGATAGGAGGAATACCATATCCTTGCGAATTTCCGCTAGTAATGCCTCTCCGTCCAGTTGTGGATTCTTGGCATAGAGGTCTCGCACTTTTTGCGTGAGTTCAGTAGCTGTTTGCAGTCCGAGGTCAGCTTCGTAAAAAAGTTGCTCTAATTGTTCGAGCGTTTCCTCGTCAATTTTTTGTGAAAATAAACTGCGCAGCTTATTTCCTAGGAGAGAACCCGTTTTAGTTAGAGCTCCTTTTACTTTCTTGTAACTAGTTTTTAGGAAATTTAGTACCATGCGAATTAACGGGTAGTTTGGTTTAGAAAGCGCCAATGTAGCACACCGATACAAATCGCGGAAGAGGTTTATGCATATTCATGAATACCAAGCAAAAATGCTTCTCAGGCAATATGGCATTGCCGTTTCCGATTTTGCGGTTATCTCTAATGTAGCTGAAGTCAATGAAGCGATTGCAGAATTGGGTCTCTCATCAGCTGTGGTCAAGGCTCAGGTACATGCTGGGGGGCGAGGGAAGGCTGGCGGAGTCAAAATTGCACAGTCTCCACAGGAAATTCGCGACTACACGAAACAGCTTTTAGGAATGCGCCTCACTAACCAGCAGACGGGAGAAGAGGGCATTCGAGTCAATCAGGTTCTCATTTCTCCCCTTATAAATATAAAACATGAATATTACGTAGGCGCGATTATCGATCGTCAACGTGCTCAGGGAGTCTTAATAACCTCTCCAGAAGGAGGTGTGGAGATCGAAGAGATCGCTGCAAAGACTCCAGAGCGGATTCTGGTCACTCCAATCGGCCCTAACGGCCAATTACGTCACTACCAGCTCATTCAAATCGCCAAGTTCATGAAATGGGAAGGACGGGTTGCAGAAGAGGGTAAGCGCACGATTTTACTTCTCGCCAAAGCTTTTGTGGAAACAGATGCTGTATTGTTAGAGATAAACCCCTTGGTGCAAACAGAGGAGGGGGAAATTCTCGCTCTCGATGCAAAGCTTACTGTGGATGAAAATGCCCTCTACAGGCAACCTCAGCTATTTTCCTACTTTGATCCGACACAACTTCCTTCAAATGAAGCGCGGGCACATGAACACGATCTGGCCTACGTAGCACTCAAAGGAGACATTGGATGCATGGTCAATGGTGCTGGGCTGGCAATGGCCACGATGGACATCATCCATTATTATGGGGGACGTCCTGCTAATTTCTTAGACGTAGGCGGAGGGGCCTCCAAAGAAAAGGTTGGCGAAGGGTTTAAAATTATTCTTTCCGATCCACAAGTAAAGGCTGTATTGGTCAACATTTTTGGTGGCATCATGAACTGTGTGACTCTAGCAGCAGGGATCATTTCTGCAGCAGCAGAACTAGGCATTCGCGTTCCTCTTGTGGTGCGGATGGAAGGGACAAATGTCGACAACGGGCGCAAAATTCTTCAAGATGCAGGCCTAAACATTCTCATCGCAGACTCACTAGCCGAAGCGGCAGAAAAAGTGGTGAATGCTGCCAAAGGAAAATAACAGATGGCCATATTCGCATACAAACATACACGTGTCATCACGCAAGGCATCACAGGAAAAGCTGGAAAGTTCCACACGGAACAATGCATTGCGTACGGCAGCCAGTTGGTTGGAGGAGTTACCCCAGGCAAAGGGGGCCAAACAGTTTTAGATCTTCCCGTATTTGATACGGTTCAAGAGGCTAAAAAAGCGACTCAATGCGATGCTACGATGATCTTTGTGCCTCCTCCCGGAGCAGCCGAGGCGATCCTAGAGGCGGAAGATGCCGGCATTCCTCTCATCGTTTGCATCACAGAAGGCATCCCCATTCGCGATATGCTTGAGGTTAGTAGAGTCATGCGCCACAGCAAAACCAGTCGGCTTATCGGGCCAAATTGCCCTGGTGTGATAACTCCTGGTGAGTGTAAAATCGGTATCATGCCAGGTTATATCCATTCAAAAGGGAACGTAGGAATTGTTTCACGTTCCGGCACCCTGACATATGAAGCTGTGTGGCAAACGACTCAGCTTGGGTTGGGGCAATCCACTTGCGTGGGAATTGGGGGAGATCCCTTGAATGGAACCAATTTTGTCGACGTGTTGCAAGGATTCCAAAACGATCCCGATACACATGCTATCTTGTTAATAGGGGAAATTGGGGGATCAGCCGAGGAAGAGGCTGCCGAATGGATTCAGCAATACTGTACCAAACCGATAGCTGGATTTATTGCAGGAGTCACAGCACCGCCAGGACGTCGCATGGGACATGCTGGTGCCATCATCGCCGATGGAAAAGGCGATGCATTTAGTAAAATCAATGCTCTTCAAAAAGCTGGGGTTGTTGTGACCGAAAGTCCGGCGGAAATGGGGGTAGCAATGCAACGCGCAATTGGAAAAATTTAGAGGTTTTTTATGTTTACGATTCCAGGAAGAATTCCTATCACGATCTACCCTGTCTTTTGGATTCTTGCCGGCCTAATTGGGTGGATGAATGCACAAACTTTGACAGGAACGGGCATTTGGATTGTGGTGATTGTCGTTTCTGTCCTTATTCATGAATTTGGTCATGCATTGACGGCTGTTGCTTTTGGGCAAAATGCCTCGATAGATCTGGTGGCCTTGGGAGGGGTGACGCATCGCAAGGGAGAAAAGAAACTCAAACTGTGGCAAGAGTTCATGATTGTTCTCAATGGTCCTTTAGCTGGTTTTTCCCTATTTTTAGTGGCCTACTATGCACACCAAAAAATTAGTGTAATGCCTCTCTCTCCAACGATAAAATCAGCTGTATATATCACCGCTTACGCCAACCTGTTCTGGACAATTTTAAATTTGGTTCCTGTGCATCCTCTTGACGGAGGACAGCTCTTAAGGATTGTTATGGAGGCCATGTTTGGCTTTCGCGGAATCAAAATCGCTCTTTTCCTCAGCATTATTCTAGCGACACTGATGGGTATCCTTTTCTTTATGCTGAACTCCATTTTAGCCGGTTCGATTTTCTTGCTGCTTGCATTTGAAAGCTACCGCGCTTGGCAAAGTAGCCGTATGCTGTCAGCTCACGATCAAGACGAAAACTATCAACTTAAGCTTCAAAAAGCCTTAGAGGAATTAAAACTGGGTCATCGAGAAGAAGCCAAACAGCAGTTAATCGATATTAGATCCACTGTTCAAGAAGGAATTGTGCGTGCTGCAGCGACGGTGACATTGGCAAAAATAGTGAGTGATGAACAGCAGCTTCAGGAAGCATATGACCTTCTAAAACCGTACCAAAAGCAACTGGGTGAAGAGGATTTAAAACTGTTTCACCATCTTACTTATGGTTTACAACATTGGCAAGAAGCAGCGCAGGTTGGTGTTCAGGTATATCAAGAAGATCCCTCATATAAAATTGCTTTAGAAAATGCTCTTTCTTATGTGCACCTTAACAACACAAAAGCCGCTGTGGGTTGGTTGCAACGTGCTATCGAAGATGGATTGCCAAATTTGCACTTGGTGTTGGAGCAGGAAGCGTTTGCCCCCATCCGCGATAAGTTTAAGGAATGAGAATTTCTTTTTGGAGTGCGGTGGCTTGCCACCGCTTTCATAGGGTTCGGCTTGCCGATCCCATTCACAGTTCGTTGTGACATCGGCAAGCCGATGTTTGTGAAAGCGGTGGCAAGCCACCGCACTCCAAATTAGAAAGGACAAGTCCTTTCTAACTGTAGCAAAAAACACCCGTGGCTACTGTGACAGCTGGTCCTTTCATCATAATTGCTCCAGTATCTAACCAAACAATTTCCAGTTTTCCACCTTCTAAGTGTACTGTGACAGTTTCGTTTTTCTTGCAAAAGCCATTTAACACAGCTGCTACGAGGGCTGCGCACGCTCCGGTCCCACACGCCTGTGTGACTCCAGATCCTCGTTCCCAGACGCGCATGTGTAAGGAATGGTCGTTTTCTACCCAGATAAATTCGACATTCGTCTTTTCAGGGAATCTTGCATCAATTTCGATTTGTGGTCCTAATGTGCGATGTAAATTGTGATGTTGGGTATCTACGAAAAAAACAGCATGTGGATTGCCCATAGAAATCGCTGTTAGTTGCAACTTCTGTCCACAAATAGAAAAGGGCTCTGCAATGATCCTATCACAGGGTGCACCGTTCATAGGCAAATCCTGTCTGCACAAGCGAGGAGCCCCCATGTTAATGGAAACATGAGAATCCTCAACATGTGCCTCTACAATGCCACTGATCGTTTCAATGGTCATTTTTGAAGAAGATACTAGATTATTTTCAAAGGCATATTTTGCAACACAACGTAAACCGTTGCCACAGTTTTTGGCTTCTGATCCATCTTTATTGAAAATGCGCATTTTGATTGAAGCGATGGATGAGGGTTCGATGGTGATGAGACCATCTGATCCAATGCCGGTATTGGGACAAGCAACCGCCTGCGCTAATCCAGGAAGATCTTTTTCGGAGAGGTGTCTATTTTTTTGTCGTTCGATATAGATATAGCTATTGCCAAGCCCATGCATCTTTGTAAAAGCAAGTGTGTTCATCTGATGTTATCTTCCGAGTCTAACATTCGAACGGTTTTCGACATAATTGGGAGGCATTACATAAATGCTCGGTTCTGTATTCTTTTGCTCGTGGACTTTAGCTTCAATAACAATATCCATACCTAAAGCCATTAAAAAACGGAAAAGTCTATCGATGGAAAACCCCGATAACTGACCTCTTAAGATTGCGGATATTTTAGGTTGATCGATGCCGATTAATTCAGCAGCTTTCTTTTGAGTTAATTTTTTTCTCTTAATAAAATCTGCGATTAGCATTGCGAGTTCAGCTTTAGCTAATGCTTCTTGTGGATTAGCGTATCCGGCGTCTGCGTAGACATTTCCTGAACTAACAAAAACTTTTTCTTCTTTACGTGTCATAATATTATTCTCCAAGCGCGGTAAGTGCCACTTCGGTGATTTTCTACAATTTCTAAAACACTATTACCACCAAAACCTTTAAGAGGTTTTGCATCAAGATGCTTTTTACCGTGAGATGCTTGCATCAAACCAAATATAAAAGTATCTTGTACTTCTTCAGGCAATTTTTTTAGATCTTTTAGGCTCGAACCAATCCAAAGAAGTTCTCGCTGCGTTGAGGATTCCATATTTAACCCCTTTCCGAAAATGTAATTATGCCAAATGTAGCATATTGACACAAGTGTTTTTTGCTAATCCTAATAACCTTCTTGCGTCTAATCCCTAAATCACCGAAAATGAACCTTTCTTAAGTTATTAATAGGCAATCTCATGAGTATTTCTAATCGCTCCTCTCAACAAAAGTCTATACCGTCAATGCAATCGATGTTGCTTACGTCAGTAGAGGAAACAATTCAAGCTGTTAGTCAGCTAAAACAGCCCCATTCGCTTAAATTCATGGAAGATGCCGCCCGCATGATCGCTAACTGCTTTAGCACGGGAAATAAAGTCATTATAGCTGGTAATGGAGGCAGTCTTTGCGACGCCAGCCACTTTGCTGAAGAACTTACCGGGTTCTTCCGCAGTTTCCGTCCCGCTCTGCCTGCAATTGCTCTATCTGAACCTGGACATATCACCTGCACCGCTAACGATCTCGGATTTGAATGGGTGTTTGCACGCGGAGTACAAGCGTATGGCAAACCAGGCGATGTCTTTGTGGGCCTTACAACCAGTGGAAATTCTCCGAACATCGTAAAAGCGATAGAGATCGCCCAACAGCTGCAGTTACAAACGATCGCCTTCCTAGGTAAAGATGGTGGCAAGCTCAAAGGTGTGGCCGATCTGGAATTAATCATTGAAGGCTTTCCTACCTCAGATCGCATCCAAGAAGCTCACATGGCAGCGATCCATTTGATCATTCAATTGATCGAACAACAACTTTTTCCTGGCGAGTAGTTTGTGTTAAAACATTGGCAACTCTACTTCTCCGAAGTGATCAAAGGCAAACGTCGCGGCAAAAGAATCAAAGTTCTTCAAAGCTTCCTTAAACTCCTTAGCTGGCCCTTTGCTGGGGCTGTCAAACTGCGCAACTGGGCATACGATTCTGACTACCTACGAGGACATGCTCCCTCACATCCCGTCATCATCAGCGTCGGCAATATCGTTGCAGGCGGAACAGGAAAAACACCGATCACACAAATGCTTGCACGCGCTCTATCTGATTACGCGCGAGTGGCAATCTTGTCACGTGGATACCATTCACCTGCTGAACATAGCGTCGAACCCCTTGTTCTAAGTGAAGGGAAAGGGCCATTATATCCTCCAACGGAATGCGGTGATGAACCCTATATGCTCTCCAAACAGCTTCCACATATCGGAGTCTTTGTTGGACGCGATCGCCGTCGTGCAGCTGCCATGGCAGCGGATTCAGGAGCTCAAGTGATTATCGTTGACGACGGCATGCAACATCGCCGCTTGTCACGCGACTACGATGTTGTTGTGGTCAATGCCAACGACCCTTTTGGCCAGGGACACTTTTTGCCACGAGGGTTTCTGAGAGATAGTCCACGCTCGTTATCGCGCGCACATCTCCTTATCATTAACCACATTCGCGATACGCAACATTACGAAGAGATCAAAGCTCTTGTAGATCCCTACTCAAAAGCCCCTACAATCGGTACACGATTAGAGGTGAGACAGGTTTTAGATATGGATAGTCAGCCGATCTCAGATCTCAAAGATAAGCAGGTTGGAATTTTTTGCGGGATTGCTCATCCGGAACACTTTTTACAAACTGTCTCTCAGCTTGGTGCTCAGACTGTAACGGAGTGTGTTTTACCAGATCACCATTCCGTTTCCGCAGAAGAACTGATCGCTTTTGCCAAAGAAAGCAAGGCGCGCGGAGCTCAAATGCTCCTTTGCACCGAAAAAGACTACGTGAAACTTGCGCATGACCTTAAACTCGATTTACCCGTAGGTTGGGTACAGATGCAACTCAACATTGTCGCTGACGAAGCGCATTGGAAAGAGTTCATTGACAAAGCTCATCGTTGTGTGAACAATGCAGGCTTTTGTTGCGAGTTGTAGGATCAGATGAAACTGTGGCTGAAAATCTTAATAGCGTTAGTCCTTGGTGTGATTGCCGGTATTATACTAGGCCCACATGCCGAACTGCTTAAACCGATCGGTACGCTATTTCTAAACCTCATCAATATGATTGTGGTCTTGCTGGTGTTTGCCTCCATGACGGTGGGCATCACAAGCATTCACGATCCTAAAAAGCTGGGGCGTGTTGGAGTCAAGACCCTCTTTCTTTACCTGATAACGACAGCAGCAGCGATTGTAATCGGATTGACCGCAGCGACATATTTCCAGCCGGGAGCCGGTTTAGGGTTAGTTTCACTGACACAGCATGCTCCAGAAAAAACCGCTTCCTTAGGCGAACTGCTAATCTCGATAATTCCCAGCAATCCTATTGTGGCTATGGCCTCAGGCAATTTTATCCAAATCATCGTCTTTTCTGTCTTTTTTGGAATTGCCATTAACCTCGCTGGAGATAAGGGACGACCCCTTTTGAGTGTGATGGAGTCCTTAGCTGACGTCATGTATCGCCTAACCGCAATAGTAATGGAATTTTCTCCCATCGGAGTCTTTGCAATCATGGCTTGGGTGGCAGGCTCTTTTGGCGTTGCGATTTTAGTTCCTTTGCTTAAGTTTCTGATTGCTTACTACATCGCCTGTGCCGCGCATATGCTGATTGTGTTCTGCGGAATGCTGAAGTTTTTAGCACGCCTCAGTCCCTGGCCTTTCTTTATGGGAATGCGCGATGCGATCATGATGGCTTTTACAACATGCAGTAGCTCAGCAACCTTGCCTGTGTCGATGTATTGTGCCCAACGCAACTTGGGCATTTCTAAACACATTACAAACTTTGTGTTGCCTTTAGGATCAACTGTGAACATGAATGGAGCAGCAATTTTTCAGGCGATGAGTGCATTGTTTATCGCACAAGCGTATGACATCACGCTGAGTTTTCAAAGTTTGCTTGCAATTGTGATTACAGCGACACTTTCAGCGATTGGTGCTGCAGGGATCCCAGGAACAGGTTTTATTATGCTGTCTGTTGTGATAGCGTCTGCAGGGCTGCCGATCGAAGGGCTTGCGCTTTTGGCGGGGATTGACCGTCTGCGCGAGATGGGGTCAACAGTGTTGAATGTTCTTGGGGATGCAGTGTGCGCGGTTTACATTGCCAAGCAAGAGGGCGAGTTGGACATTCGACAGTATAACCACAAAGAACTTGTCGAGCTAGAGGACTAAGGACGAACAGGACGAAATGGGTTTTACCACCGAGACACCGAGCAGCACAGAGAGCGAATGTGCTATTTGGAGTGCGGTGGCTTGCCACCGCTTTCACAAACATCGGCTTGCCGATGTCACAACGAACTGTGAATGGG
>JACDHD010000091.1 GCA_013821265.1 Parachlamydiaceae bacterium
CCATTTTGATCTTTATGGATTGTTTGCATTGAATACTTCCAATTCTTTTAAAAACGATAGGATGGGGGTTTTCGGAAATAATTTTAATTCTTCTTTGAGCAAGATGTCGGGAAGAAATTTTAGCCGAAGTGCGTCTAGTGGTTTGTCATGGTCTCGTTATTCGTGCGATGCGGCTTTTAGCTGTGGTAGAGGGCTAAGTCAGGGCTTTTTGGATCCTATAGGCACAGTAAGTGGTTATGGCAAAAACTTGTGGAATTATAACTATTCAGGTAAAACTTGGGGGCAAATTGGTAGAGACTTCAACCAGCATGTTTGTACAGCGGAGCGTTTAGGAGAAGTTGGAGGTCTTGCATTAAACTGTGTAGCCGTAGCGAAAGGTGTTCAGGCTGGAATCAGAGGTGGCAGTGCAGCATGTGCCTTAAGCCGTCAATTTTTTGGACGTCAGCCAATAAAAAGAGCTGGTCGATCTCTTATTGAGCATCAAGCTGTTGGTTATCGTGGAAAACAACAAGATCCATGGAGTTTTCCTGAGAACCCAAATGATTTGCTGCCAGAGTTTCCAAGGGATCATAAAGGAAGAATTGAAACTAGTGATTATATGCGCGTAACACCACACCGTCATGCACAAAAACCCGGCGAAACATATAATCCTCGACATCATGGTCAACATTACCACATAGAAGTAAAACGAAATCTAAATGGCGATTGGACAAATAGTAATATTCAAAAGTTAAGACCCACAGGATATATACCAAAAATGGATGATAAACATGGTTCCGGCACAGGCTTTTTGCCGGGCGAACTTTTTCCAGGAAAGTAAAATAAAGGGTTTTATGAAAATGATAATCGACAAAAAAAACCTAGAAAATGCAAAATTTGATTATTTTGAAGCAAACAATACAAATTTATCTATTTCAATTAATTTGTGTAACAAAATCGATTTGGAAATCATGTTTTCTAACATCCTAAAATATGTTTACAGATCGGACAACAATTTAATTTCTGAAATAGCAGAAAAGACAAACAATGAGTTAGAGCAATCTTTGTTTTTAAAAGAAGCCTTATCAAAATTTTATATGGATGACCACAGAGGTTATCCAGATATTCCTAAAGATCACCCTTTTCGATTGTTTCTAATAACGACCGTTGACAAAACATCGTTATTTGAAATAGTAGCTGAAAGCATTACAATGAATTTTAAGGATAAAAATGAAAGATCTTGCTCCTGATATAGGATTTGGTGATGGTTCTTATCGATCATGTGTTTTGTCGGAAAAAAAGTTAATTATTTATGTTGACTCTTGGGATGGTAAAACAATAAAAATCATTTTTCTTCACCCAATATTTGTTTTATATAGAAGTGAATACGGTATTGCAGGGGTGTTTGAAAAGTCTTCAACCGAATCATCGCAAAATTCCTTTTTAAAAGAAGCTTTATCGTCCCATTATGGTAATATCCCAACCCATCATCCATTTCGCGCGTTTGTAATCATGGATGAAGACGATAGGGACTTTTTTGAAGTTGTGGCAGAAAGTGTGATTGTGACTAAAGAATAATTTGAAGATTAAAGGAAAAGAAAGATGAACCTTCTTATAGATATTTTATTTGATGAAACAGCAAGAGAAGATGGGGTATGATACAGGACGAGTCGTAGCAGCATATCCAAAAAACGAAAGGAAACTAAATGAACGAATACGATCAAAGACAATTCAATAAAACAAAACATATTGAGCTTTAGAATGAATTCGCTTTAGTGAAAGCAAACCCATCGCCCCCTCAAGCTATTCTCTGGGCTCTGTAGATCTTAAAAATTTTCTGAAGAACGGGGGATACTCAACTGGACACTCCGAGACACAGCTTCCAATCAGGAGGTATTGAGTTTCAATTTAATAGCCATAAACCCGATGGAGTTCTTCCCATGATTCAAATCCATGTACTAAAACAATACTCTTATAAGTAGGTAGGTTTTCTTACCCTATGCCCATATCTGGCATCTCTGTCAGCTGATCAGTTGCAAATTGTGTCTACTGAATCAGATCC
This sequence comes from Parachlamydiaceae bacterium, assembly GCA_013821265.1. Classification (GTDB taxonomy): domain Bacteria; phylum Chlamydiota; class Chlamydiia; order Chlamydiales; family Parachlamydiaceae; genus JACDHD01. Next base: position 2,042 of record JACDHD010000091.1, read on the forward strand.
CGATGCTTTCATTCAAAACTGTGTGAATGCCATTAGTGGCGATTATTGCGAGGCTGCAACAGATCTGGTGATTACAGGGCCTGACGCTTTGGTATTACAACGCTTTTATAGCTCTAAAAATGTGATTACAGGGACTAAAGCAGGTGGATGGAGAATATTCCCTCAACGATTTCTTGTCATAGGAAAGGATCCTTCTAGAAAATCATGCACCGTCGGCAAAAATCAATTTGAATGGACTTGTGCTTTTGCAGGGGAACGCTCTGGTGGGATTCTCCCGTATAATGGATGGAGAAATAAAAATGGATTAACAAAAGATCCACTTAAGATCGATATTTTGAACAATGCTGTAGGAGTCGTTAACACCTATGCTCAAGAAATCAACGGACAGGCCAATCATCAAAATAACCGTCTATATTACAATGACGATAAATGTGAAGTGATTTTGGGCGATGGAACTAAACGAATTTATCAAAACGTTCAACAGTTTCCCTCTTCTATTCTTGGAGAAGAGTTAATGCCATTAATGGCTAGCCAAATAAAAGACCCTGAAGCTTTTCTCTTAATTCAGGAAATCCTTCCAAGTGGGAATCAACTCTTTTTTTCCTACGATGATCTGGGGCACCTCATTTCAATTGAAATGAAGAATAAAAAAGAAACCAAGCTCATTTCTTGGATTCATTTGAGCTATGAATTTCAGAAAACCTATTGCAAAATATACATCGAAACCAGTGATGCTCGTACATTGTCCTATCATTTTGCTTTGACAAAGGGAGCCTACCAACTTACGCATGTTCAAGGTTCTCACTATCTGCCTATTACTTATGAATATCGTGATGTTTTGGTTAAAAAAATTCTACCAGAACGTCGGTTCGTAGAAATTGACTATAAGAATGGCAAAGTCAAATCTTTAAAAGGACCAAATGCCCGGACAGGCAGGTCTGAAATTGTATATTCTTTTTCCTATGGCAATGATTACACAGATGTCTTCAATGCTATGGGCATTAAAACAAGGTATGTCTATGACAAACGTTCTCAACTAACGGCTGTTGAACGATATGACAACCAAAATAAGCTTTATCGGCGTGACCAAAAATTCTGGGGAAACACAAAGCCGGATGCTGGGCTTTTATTAGCAAAAACAACAGAGGATAGTAGCGGACGTATTCATTCTTACCGATCTTTTGAATATGATAAATCAGGTAACGTTATTGAAGAGAGGCTTTATGGCAACCTTACAGGAAAACAAGAAGTTTTCTTACAAGTATCCTCAGATGGCAAACTCTTAAATCCCGATGAAGAAGAGTGTAACATCAAATCCTTTGGTTATTCGACAGATGGACTTAATTTGCTAACGAAAATGGGGGATTGTAAGGGGAATCAGACACGTTACAGCTACAAACCGGGAACGAACCTCCTTGTTAAAAGTTGATTTTTGATCAAAAAAACATCAAAAAAAGAACCTTCCAGTCCTATAATGATGATGGCATCTGTATTAAGGTCGTTGAAGATGATGGATCAAAGGAAGAAGAATCTGATATTGAAGGGTATATTACAGAAAGGCATATCAAGAAATTCAAACCAAAAGAAACTCTGCCTGGAGTCGGCCTACCTGAAGTCATTGAAGAAAAGGCTTTAGACCTCAAAAAGAAACAAGAAGTTTTAATCAGTAAACTGGTCAATGTTTATGATGACCAATCCAATCTTTTATCATGCGCCACCTATGATGCTAACGATCAATACGCCTTTACAGAGAAAAGAACATACAATGCTATTGGACAAGTGCTTTCACAAATTGATGCTACTGGTAGAGAGAGTCATTTCGGTTACGATGGAATTGGCAATCGCATCTCTGTTTCAATTCCGGAAGATGAAAAATCTATTACCACTATTTTTAACTTTCACAATCAACCTATTGAAATCACAGAAATAAATGCTGAAAGTCAATTTACGATTAGCAATGCTTACGACTCTCTTGGGAGAAAAATCTGTTCGTCAGATCGCCATGGAAATTTTACGACCTATGAATACGATGTATTTGATCGATTAATAAGAATCATTCATCCAGAAGTATTAGATGAAAATAATCAAATTATCCGCCCCACGTTTAGCTATACTTATGACCTCTTTGGAAATGTTCTAACAGTAGAAGATCCCAAGAAAAATGTTATTGAAAAATTTTATAATTTACGAGGAAGTCCTACAAGGATCAATTATCCAGATGGATCTTTTGAACTTTTTAAATATGATACGGAAGGTAGCCTCCATCGTTCTATGACTCGAGAACAAATCATTACTGTCTATGAATATGATTATTTAGGAAGATCAATTTATGAAGAGTTATCTACTGCTAATGAGACGGGTTCTTTTTTTTTCATGAAGAGGTCTCGTCAATACAATGGCTTCCGATGTACTTATGAACAAGAAACGCATCACATCAAACGGTATACTTTTGATCCAGCTGGAAGATTAGCCTCTCTCGTTGAATGTTCAACCCTTGAGGATAACCTTGACTCTCGTTTAACAGAATTTTTTTACAATCCTCTTGGTCGTCTTCATCAAAAGAAAGTCTGGTTTGATAGGGGGTCTCAGGATTATTCCTTAGAATGCTATGAGTATGATTTGGCTGGAAATATAGTGGAAAAGCGAATTGAAGATGCTCAAGGGAGTGCTTTACTAAAAAAATGCTTTTCTTATAACTCTCAAGGTCGGTGTACCGAAGAATATAGCCTTGAAAACGGCGCTAAAACCTCATTACTCAGAACTATTTATAATTCTGAAGGAGAAGCGATCCGCTATTTAGATGGTTCCGGGCAAGAAACAATGATCATCATCGATAATTCTTATCGAAACAATTTGGGACAAACAGTTCTCAAAAAGACTCTAGTGAATCCAATGGGCATCCAAACAGTGATTGAATTTGATGCTCTAGGCCGAGTTTATTCTATTATGAAAAAAGATGTTTTAGGTCTTCTTCTCTCCTATCAAGAGACACTTTATGACTCACTTGGCAATAAAGCTTGTGAAGTTCATGAACAGATTGCAGGAGGACTCCTTGGATCTCAGAAGATGCGATGGAATTATGGACCAATGGGACGCTTAGAAGAAGAGATTGCAGCAGCGGACTCCCCACTAGAAAAGCGCATCCACTATAGTTATGATTCCCAGGGAAAGATGACTAGCAAATGTGTTTCAGGAGTTGCAACGTCTATTAATTACACCTACGGCAAGGACAGAAAGCTTTACAAAATTGAAGCACAGGATAGCAAAAAAGAATTGCAGATTTCGAATAGTTATTCCTATGATCTTAAAGGCAATATTCTGTCGGCTTATTCTCTTCATGGAAAATCAATTCAAAGAACCTATAATACTTTTGATCAGGTCACTAAAGAAACAATCAAAGATGGAGAAGGAACCTACACCCTTCATTATGCTTACGACAGAAAAGGACGATTGAAAACGATTACCTTCCCGGATCAATCTAGAATTTCTTATACATATGACGCCGTTTTTGGTCGCGAAGTCAAACGGATTTCCGCTAAAGGAGAAGTTCTCTATACACACACTTATGACAAGTATGACAGTCAAGGCAGATTACAAAATGAACACTGCATTGGTTACGCAGGATCTAAAAAATATACTTACGATTTGAATGGCCGAAAAATTTCTAGCAAAAATGACTTCTTCAGTGAATGGTATACTCGAGATTCGCAAGGGCGCCTAGTAGGAGTTAAAGGAAATAAGAATGAAAAATATACTTACAACTTTCTTTCTCAACTTGTCTCAGAAAAAAAAGATGCTACAAGAACATACGTTTACGATTCTTTAGACAATAGGATTAAAAACGGCAATGATAAACTCCTCTATAATGCTCTAAATCAATTGACATCTTGTTCAAAGGCTGAATTTTCCTATGACGCTCATGGAAATCTTCTGAAAAAAGTCTTAGATGGAGAGGAAACACGATTTGAAAGCAATATGCTTTCTCAATTAATTTCTATAGAAAAAACAGACAAAACCACTCTTACCTTTTCCTATGATCCGGTTGGTCGGCTGTTAGTTGAAAAGCATTTGGACACTAGAGAAAAAAATAAAAAAACTCTTTCCACTTCACGATATCTCTACTTAGGCTATCAGGAAATTGGTACACTCACAGAAGCTGGAAATATTGAAACTCTTAAAATTCCTGGCTTACAAGGAGATGAGCTTGCTATTACAAGTATTGCCTTCGAAATCGAAGGTAACGTGTTTGTACCTCTTCATGACATTGCGGGGAATGTAGTTAGCTTAATCGATCCTCACAACCGGCAAACTATTGAAAGTTATCAGTACAGTGCTTTTGGAGAAGAGACGATATTCAACTCTCACGGCGAAAAACAAAAAATTTCTTTAGTAGGAAATCCCTGGAGATTTGCCGAGAAACGAGTCGATCAAAAATCAGGTCTCATTTTATTTGGTTTAAGATTTTATGATCCTGCGATTGGTAGGTGGATTAGTCAAGATCCTGCAGGCTTTATTGATGGACCTAATCTTTACTCCTATCTCCACAACAATCCTTTAAATCATTTGGATCGGTTTGGTCTCGCAACAGAAAATGTTTTAAATAAATTTGAAGGATATTTCTTTGGTGAAGTAGAATCGCATTGTTATTGCGAAAGACATCGTACATGTAAACGTGGCGGTGATATTGGGAAAACAGCGGGTTCGAGCCTTCCTAAAATTACTTATAATTATAATTTCGAAAAGCTTCATAAGGACTACCGCAGCGACGACTTATACATAAGAGACTTTTATGATAATTCAACTTGTTATGACCTAAGTG
>JACDHD010000033.1 GCA_013821265.1 Parachlamydiaceae bacterium
AGTTTAGAGACTCTACGCATCCGTGCCATATCGTGGACATCACCGCATAGAACAATGGTCTTTGAAACAGCTGCGGGCAAGAGCGTTAGACGGTCTGGCGCCGGAACTGCTGAAGCGGTTGTCAGGCTGGAAACGGTTGTCATAAAGGATCCTTTGTTATGATTTAATATTTTTATTATTATCTTTTCTTTTCTACCGCTGGCTTACCAGAAGGGGCCTTCGGTTGAGCACTTCTCTTTGGAAATGAGTTCTTAGCTACCGTTGCAAAACGCACATTTTTCTGAGCAGATCCAGCTTTTAAAGGAGGTTTTGATTTTTTTTCTTCTTGTGGTAATAAGTGGTCGTTTCGGCCTCGTGTTGTGCGTCGTCTTTTTGCTGCGCGATAGGAGCCATCGCCTGGAGATAAACTTTCCGCTACAGGGGAACTTTGGGGGCTTTCTGTTGGTGGCGCTTTGTTGGGGTATTGGTAGACCACTAAGGAGGTTTGGTCGTTGGAGAGGCGTTCATGAGCAGTAAATCGGATTCCTTGATCTTCAGAAAAATGCATTGAGGCAACGGCTAAGACGTGTTCAAAGGAAACTGAATGCAGGTGAGCCAATGAAAATTTAGTAAAGATGTGCACGTGATTTCCTTGTGCATACATAAGGAAGGCGTCACATATTTGAAGGGTGACATACGTACTTTTTGATGCTTGAAGAGGGAATAATTTCTGAATTTTTTTGATCGGTTTAGTTTGTAATTGATAAGTGACTAAATGAACCTTGTCATTGCGTTGAGCTGCCACAACCAAATTTTCGTCATCCGCCGTGAGTCTCATCAGCGAGGCATTTTCTTTGATAACAATTTCTTGTTTCAAGACGGAGCGAAATGCGTTTAGTTGTAAGGCATAGCCGCGAACGTGTACGCTGTTCTCAAGTACATAGCTGGCAAATAGAAGAACTTTATTTGATGTATATCTGCATTGCTGTCGCACAACATCTTTTAAACCACGCGTCATTCTGACAAATGGCAGGGCAGGTTCACAGGAAACGAACCAAACTAGTTTTGATGATGCAGCTACTTTTTTGCTTCTTATAGCACCTTCGACAAATAATGTTTGCCCAATTAACTGAACAGCCACAATCACCTTTGTCTGTGCTTTATCGATGGAATTATCATCAAACAGTCTTGAAGAATAGACAAATGTTATTCGTTCACTGTTTAGTTTCCAGCAAGCAACAACGCCTTCTGTGCTAACAGTAAATAAGTGAGAACCGACGAAAAAGGCGTAAATAGATTTCGCTAAGTAGCCGTAATGTTTTTCCGGTCTAGGATCCTCGAGGTCTAACATGAGTTCTGTTTTTCCATTAGTAATCATACTCATAAAGCCAGGATGGAAACGCACTAACACTTTCCCTTTCATATCCCAAGAATAGACGCGAGAGTCGTGCGGAAGTGTGAACGAGCATTCGCCAAATTCACGTGTCGCGCCTCCACTGTAAGTGGAAAGGAGTCGATTGGATTTTGCAGACGCTGGAGACATGACAACCATCGTGGAGGAATCATGTTGGAAATGGACTTGTAGAGAGCGTCCTGGGTTTGTAAGGATGGAACTGAAGAGGTTGTGAATTGGTTCTTTTTTTAGAAGAGCGGGAAAAGAGACTGATAGTCGGAGTCGCAATGTTTCCGAACAGCTAACTCCACGACAAGAAAAAAGGCTGGCGATAAGGATGTTTACTCTTTTTAAATTTGCTAAAGTGCGGTGATCACAGTATTCAAAAATATTGCAACCTAACCGTTGGATTTCATTAACAACCAGGCGTCCAGTGTGAGCTTTCCAAGATACAGGCGTCATATTCCTCAAATGTCTAAGTGTTAGTAATTAGCAAGTTGAAAAGAATACAATGTAAAAGCTTTAAATACAATAGGTAAACAATTTTTAACGAGAGTAGACGAATTGAGACAATTGCAAAAGTCTAGTTAATGCATTACTCAGACAATATTTTTCGAATGATTTACAGGATGGGCAGGATCGCAAGCGGCAGGATGGGGCAGATGAGAAGATGGACAATACAATCTATTCTAATTGCAATGTTTTGAAACATTTATATAATAATTTCTTAACATCCTGCCTATCCTGCCGCTTGCGATCCCGCCATCCTGTAAAAAAGTAATCTTGAAGACAAGGACAAGGTCACTGCAGATCTTGAAAATGCCCGCCTGACTAGTGGGGGTGTGGGGGGGTGAAAAAGTATTCGTTCTTTTGTTCTTCAACGGAATTCATCATTACGGTATGATTTAATTTCTTCAACAAATAGGTAATTGATTGAGTATTGCCAACTATTTTACACTTCTACGCTTGTTTATAAGTCCTATTTTTCTTTTGATCTATTTGGAGCACGATTCATTGGGAATTAGCTCATACGCCCTGCCCTACGTCCTTTTACTGTTACTGGTGTTGTCGGAGTTTACAGATGCATGTGATGGGTTTTTGGCGCGTCGGTACAATCAAGTGACCGATTTAGGTAAAATTCTGGATCCCATGGCTGACAGCATTGCACGCATCACGATGTTCCTCACGTTTACTCAGGAACCCGTTAAATTGCCTATTTATCTAATTTTTGTGTTGTTATATCGAGATTTCGTTGTCAGCACGCTGCGCACAGTGTGTGCTTTGCGAGGATTTGCTCTGGCAGCACGCATGAGTGGCAAGATCAAAGCGATCATCCAAGCATTGGCGGCATTTTTAGTGATCTTCCTAATGATTTTACATGCACAGGGTGAAATTTCAACAGATACATTGCAAACTGCAAGTGCATGGATTGTTGCTGTGGCGGCAGTGTACACGCTGTTTTCCGGAATCGATTATATCCTCGCTAACCGCAAGTACATCGCAAAATTACTTGTGATTCCAAAAGCAAAAATTTGGGCTGACAAGTCGCGAGCTTATTTCAAAACATTGTCTCAAAGACGCAAAACACCTCTCTACCATAAGTAGGAAGCCATGCCGCATAATACTTCAAATGTTGAAGTCATTGGCATCGGCGCTCCAATCATCGATTACATTTTAGATGTTAGTGAAACCTTTATTCAGCAGTTGCCTGGAGCCAAAGGTGGCATGACTATCATTAATCATGACGCCTTCAATAAAATTTTAAATGCTTGTGATCCACCCACATTACGCCTAGGAGGCAGTAGTGCAAATACTGTTCGGGGCTTAGCGAGTTTAGGCAATGCGTGCGCTTTTATAGGAAAAACGGGTCGAGACGAGGCTGGAAAGGCATTTTATGATGGGTTAAAAGCTCTAGGGATTCCCATGCTGCTGAAACCTGTGGAACAGCCAACCTCTCAAGTTCTGTGTTTAGTGACGCCGGATAAAGAGCGAACCATGAGGGCTTTTTTAGGTGCAAGCACAGGTCTTACTGTAGAAGACTTGCATCCTGAGTTTTTTAAGGGAGTGAAGTTAGTGCATTTTGAAGGGTATAATCTCCTCAATCCTGCATTAATTCGCAAAGCGATGATGCTAGCCAAAAAAGCTGGGGCTCGCGTTTCTCTTGATCTAGGTAGCTTTGAAGTTGTGAAAGCAAATAAAGGGCTTATAGCCGAGCTGTTGACGCGTTATGTTGACGTCGTGTTTGCGAATCAGGACGAGGTCTATGCTCTAACTGGCTTAAAAGAGCGAAGAGCGGGTGAAGTGCTAAAAGATTTCTGTTCGACGGTCGTGGTTTTAATGGGAGAACATGGCTGTTGGGTGATGCGCGATGCGCATGCAATTCATCGAAAAGCAATTCCTGTCGAAGCACCTGTGGATACGACTGGAGCGGGAGATCTCTTTGCAAGCGGCTTTTTGCATGGGTATTTGCAAGGTTTGTCTTTGGAGGAGTGTGCGCACTATGGGGCTATGACTGGAGCGGCAGTGGTGCAGGTTAAGGGCGTTGAGCTTACTCAAGAGCAGTGGAGCCAACTGAGAGCAGATTTTGTTAAAAATATAAAGTAAGAAAGAAACAAGGCAACAAATTAACAGTTGCAAAAGTGTTCGTTTTGTTTTTTTTACCACAGAGACACAGAGAGCACAGAGAGGGCATTGCAGACGTATTCGTTGTGGCGTGTTCGTAGCCCTCAGGCTAATGGGGATAGGCTTTTGATATTTTTTTTAAAAGCTGAGGCTTTTTAAAAACTAGCCTAGGCAAAATTGTCTGGCGACAATTTTGCATTTACTTTGCTTCGCAAAAGGATCAGCGTTAATTTTAAAACCGCCTTCTAATATCTAATTTTAGATGTTAAAGAACAATGGGATCTCTGCAATTCGCTCTCTGTGCTTCTCTGTGTTCTCTGTGATCTCTGTGGTAAAAAAAATTAGGAGGCTTCGTACTCGGCGACCTTGTAGCCGGACTCTGCAGTAACAACAACTTCTCCGAGGTCGTACGAAATCTCTTTTCGCAGACGGAAAATCCCATAGGCATTAATCACCAGCAACAGTCCATTTGCGATTGCCATCACAGCTTGAGCTTGATTGATTCCCACAAAGGAAAACGTGATAAAGGACAAACACGCATAAAGATAGTAAGCAACGCGTCCACGTCTAGGGGAGAGAAACTCAGCACACTTCAGACCCACGCAGAAATAGGCGTTGATCGTGGAATAACCCAATAAAAAGAAAAAGGCAGGCATAAATAAGTGCATGTAAGGAAAGTAACCACTCAAAGCCGTCTGCACCATCATGCTGGCCCCAATTGGTTGTTGCCACACATCCGTAACGAGGATAAGCAACACACTTGTTGTGCAAATAATAAACGTATCCAGGAAGATGTCGATAATTGCTAAAGATGCCTGCTCTTGGGGAACTTTGACGCTACTTTCGCTATGAATCACCGATGCGTAGCCGACACCTAAATCTCCAGTGTAACAACCGCGACGGACCCCTTGAGATACCGCTAACATCATCGTGCTGCCAATGAATCCACCCATTGCGGCGGATCCAGAAAACGCTGCGGAGAACACGGTAGCGAAGACATGAGGAATTTCTTCTAATCGGTGCATCAACACCCACATTCCCATGCCTATATAAATCACGACAAAGAGAGGGATGATTGCGCTTGAAATGTTGCCTACACGGCGCACGCCCCCACTACTAGCAAAAAGGATAAGAACTAAAAACACCGAAATGATCATGTACTTATCTAGGTGTAGATTGGTCACAATGCTATCGGTAACAATTGTAAATTGGTAGACTTCAACACCATAGACGCAAAGCAGCAAACAGACGATATTAGGAACGAAACCTGTTTTAAAAACGCGCTGCAGAAAATACATTGGACCACCGTTGTATCCGCCTTTATCATTTGGAACGCGGTAGCGAAGACCTAAAAAAACCTCACTGTATTTGATCATCATCCCTAGAAATGCTGTTACCCAAATCCAGAAAAGAGCACCAGGACCCCCAATTTGAACAGCAGTGCAAATTCCAGCGATATTACCAATTCCTACACAGCCGCCGACGCTAGCAAAAAAAGCTTTTAGGGGATGAATTCCTCGTTCATCGTGCTCGCGCGTGCGCATAAGCTTAATAAATTGTCGCAAAATGTAAGGAAGTTTACGCAGTTGGAGAAAGTTAGATTGAATGGTGATGTAAAGTCCAACAAGCATAAGCATAGGAACGCCAAAATATCCCCATAGGATGTCTTCAACGCCTTCAAGAAATGAAAAGAAATTGATTAAAAAAGACATTAATATCCCTTATACGTAATAAAATAGTCTAATCATTATAAAGGATCCGGTTTTTGAAATCAAGAGAATTCTTGAAAGAAGCTGTTATGTCTTATAGAGTTACAAAAAAAACTAGACATTGAAAAGGGGTTCATCGTAGCGAAGGAGCAGCTTAAAGCGACTTCCTATGTAGCAACAGTAAACAGCTGAGACCGCTAAAAGTGTGAATTTTGCAGAGACAACAAGTGCGACTGCAGTTGCAGCTGTAATTTGTAGGGGATGTCTTTCGATGTCGTCGCCGAGACGTTTCTTAAACTCAGCATGCACTTCCTTTCCTCCCATAAAGCTTCCTAATAGAATAAGGCCGCAAATATGCCCATTCATATGATAAGACGCTACAGTGAGCATACCGGCGATGGCACAGAGGAAAAGGGTCTTGCAACGACTTGCTAAAATATAAACTTTGGAATGCGGACTTGTCTGATTGGAAAAAGCAGTTTTATCATAGGTTTCTGATAACGGAACAGGCGAAGAAGGAGGAGTTGCACCACTTTTAATCTGTTTTTCGTAAAGAAGGCTCTTTTGTTGTATTTCTCGTCGAGTCGTAGTGTGGCCTGTGGGAAGTTTTATTGGCGTATCCAGTTCAATCTTACTTGGAAATGACATAATGTTTAACTCATTCTTTGCTACAATAGATGACATAAAAATAGGGGGTTTAAAATTTATTATGTACCATTAGTTTGTTGCCACGGTAGCTGATTGTGTCTGGGAGGAGCATTTAATCGGATAAATGTTTTAAATTTGCTGCCCATGTACAAGCAATAAATAGAGGTAGAGGCAATTAAAAACAAGTGCGGATGAATAAAACACAGAATTGCAGAGACTGTGGCCATGTAGTTAGGGTGTTCGCGAAAGTCTCTTAAAAGACGTTCATCAATTGCTGCATCTAATTCAGGACCCCCAATAAAGCCGACCAAAAGGGAGACACCGCAAAAAAAGTAGTTTTGGCAAAAGGCTTGATTGATCAAGAAAGCTGCGATTGCACCAAGAGCAGCTAAAGCGACCTTACTGAGTCTTAAGAGTCTGGGGTTAGCTACCAGTGTTGCATGCAATCGAGTGATGCAGTGATATGGAGTCTGAAGAAAATTTGAAACAAACATTTGATGTTCTATTAAGTTGGTTAATATGCATCATTTATATCTGACTTTAGTAATAATAATCAACTGTTTGTGAAATTAATCATAAAAAGTGTTGAGACGTAGTTGTGAGCTAGGATGTTTTCTTGATTGACAAAACAGTTCTAGGTTTTTATGGTGAAAGAACATGGATAAAAAGACTCATTTTTTGTTTTTCTAATAAATAGTAACAGATGGCGTTATGTATGGCCCAAGATTTGAAGGAATTTCAGATTGCATCTAGTGTTCGGGAACGATTAGAGGACAAGCAATGGATTAAGCAGCAGTTAGTTGCGGGGAAAACGGGTCAAGAGATTTTAGAATTTTCCGATCCGACAATGGATAAGTTTTACACCGCCGCCTGTCGTTTGTTTGATCAGAAGCAATATGTAGAAGCTGGGGATAGCTTTCTTTTTCTCGTAACGTTAAATCCCTATCACTATGACTACTGGTTAGGTCTGGGAGCAGCTACACAGTGGCTTGGAGACTATGAAGCGGCAATTGATGCGTATGAGATGGCAGCGATTTGTCAATTGGAGAATCCGATTCCTTACTTTCACTTGGCCAAATGTTTATTTGCCATGCACGATAGAGAAAGTGCTCTGCAGGCGATTGAGTTGGCTTTAGAGTATTCTGAGGACCGTACGACGTTTGAGGAGCTGCATCGCCAAGCAGTTGCTGCCAAGGCGATGCTGCTTAAAGAGGAGTAATTACTTATAAATTTGGATCAATTGGTCCAAAAGATTTAAAGCGGATGCGCGATCGCGTTGGAACGAGTTGCGTCCAATGATAGAACCAAAGCCTCCACCATTTCGAATGGCTTTTGCCTCTTCAAAGATAGCGTTGTCGTCTTCCTTGGCGCCTCCCGAAAAAATCACGATGCGTCGACCATTAAAGGTGCTTTGGATCACGTGGCGCACGCGTTCTGTTAACGTGTCGCGAGGGATGTTTTGTGATTCGTAAACTTTGCGCGCGTCTTCTTGTTCGATATGTGCAGAAGGCAGTTTGGTTTTGACGATATGAGCTCCTAGCTGGGCAGCGATTTGCGCGGAGTAGGCGATAACATCTAGAGCCGTTTCCCCCTCTTTGCTGATGGCGGCTCCGCGTGGGTACGCCCATACAACAACGACAAGACCTGCTGACTTTGCTTCTTTAATCAATTCACGCAGCTGTTCGTATTGAAAGCGTCGATCTACAGTGCCAGGATAGATCGTGTAGCCAATGGCAACACATCCGAGACGCAAAGCATCTGCGACGGAGGCCGTTTGTGCTCCCATGGGATCTTTTTCGGGGTGAAGAAGATCGTGGCTATTTGCTTTTAGGATTAGTGGAATTTGACCTGCAAATTCGGCGGCACCTGCTTCAAGGAATCCGAGCAAACTAGCGTAGCCGTTTAATCCTGCGTCGATAGCTAATTGGAAGTGGTATAGAGGATCGTATGCTGGGGGATTAGAAGCAAAGCTGCGAGCGGGGCCATGTTCAAATCCTTGATCAACTGGGAGGATGAGCATGCGTCCAGAGCCGGCAAGGCGACCGTGGTTGAGGAGACGATAAAGATTTGTTAGCACACCTGGATTTTCGCTGCGGTACCAGCTGAGAATTTCGCGCACACGTTCGCTCATGGGATATAAACTCCTTTTTTTGCTCTTATAGCAAACAGCACATTAAAACGGTAGTGGGCAAAAGGACGAATTGATGTAGAAAGTTATTCCGTGCCCGTGCCCGTGAGCGTGCCCGTGAGCGTGCCCGTGCCCGTGCCCGATTCCTAAATTTTTAAAATGAGAGAAAGGAAAAGGATCAATAAAAATCCGGTGTACTTTGCTTTTTAGCAATTCGGGCACGCTCACGGGCACGGAAAAGGACGACGGGACTTTTGCAATTATCACATTCCTCCAATCATGTAATTTCTTAAAAAACAAATTTATGCTAGAACCTGGATTTTTGCTTAACTTAAGGATTAGGTATGCCACTTGTGACATCAGGAAAGGAAATAGAAGCATTTGAAAAAGTGATTCTTGAATTTAGAAATCTTACTAATGAACAGGCGTACGTAAATGTATTCTCCAAACGCATGATGAAGCCTGTACCTAATCGACAAGGTGAATTTTTTGGATGCGATCAGCGCCTCGACATGCTTCCAACGGTTACAGGACTAGTCAATCAACTCCCTCGATCGGCTCAAGTGTTTGACGTAGGTGCTGGAGCTGGAGATGTTGTTGATTTTGCCCTTAAGGATTCACCATATGGCACGATTGTCAATATCGAGGAGCCCAATTCTATCTTGGTTCAAGCGTATATCAATCGCCTAAAAAACTATCCCAATCTCAAGAATGGTTTTGTATACGAAGGACCCATACAGGATCAACGTAGCCCTAAAGAGCCTCAGAACCTGATTTTAGCCATTCATATGATTTACCACCTAACCGACTTCACACAAAAAGCGATCAATCCTAAAAAAGACCTCATTGATATGATCAACTACTTATATGGCTTACTGGCTCCAGGTGGATCTCTGCTAATTATTTATGCAGACTTATTGCCCTCTGAACAACATGAGGCGGTGTGCAGTCTTGGATACCACTATTTCAAACGGATGTTTCCGAATGAGCATTTTGCGGACAACTTAAAAGCTATTTATCAAGCTCGCAACGATCTGTTGGGCCTTAATGGTTCTATTGCTACACATTTAAAAGAAAAGTACCCCTCCACAAACCCAACGCTTAGATCTGAAAGAAAGGAGAGTCACTTTTTCAGCGACAGCATTGCTGATATGGCGGTTTTGGCGATGGCAACGGAACTGTGCCCATCTAATAAAGAGCCTTTCGATCCTGCAAAGATCGAATTTTGCTTCGAGTATCTGTCACATAATCCTGAGAAGGTTTTTTTGCAGATCGAACAAGAAAATGTGCCGCAAAAAGGGATGTGGCGTGGAAGTGAGCCGCAGATTTTGAGTGTGATTGTAAAAAATTGAATGTCTATAAAATCATAAATTTGCTATACATCCTGCGTTTCTTAAAAATTTAAGCGGAGATTATTATGTTATCTTTTTTGCTAGCAGCAGTCCTATTGGCCCACACACCAGCGTCTGTTCCAAATACAATTCCATACAATTTGCATAACGAAGCAGATAACACAGATGCTTATGCGATTCCGTCTGATACAAGTGGAGAAGAGCAAGAAGCGGAAATTGAAGAACTTGATAACCTCCAAAAAAAGAACCAAACTTCAAACTAGTATAACACACCCATAGGACAATTATGAAAACTTTAGCTTTAGCACTAGCTTGCGCCGTGTTTGTTGCCCCAGCATATGCATTAACAGGGCCAACTAATACAACTCAACCGCAACCACAATCGAACAATGATATGCAGAATTTACAAATCCCTAGAGATGTAAGTCCAAAGACACCGGAACAGGCAACACAGTCCACAATTCCAGGTAATGTAAGTCCAGGAACAGCGCGACAAGGAACTCAGTCTACAGTTCCGAGTCCTACTTCATCTTCCACAATAGCGCCTCCAGGGTCAAGTCCTTCATCTTCTTCCACAGTCACTCCGACTCCAGCTGGAAGATAACAAATCCTAATTTCGCTTTTGGAGTGCGGTGGCTTGCCACCGCTTTCAGTATACATATACTCGGCTTGCCGATGTTACTAAGAAGATGTATTGCAAATGAGATGTGAATATACGTAGAGGGGGTCGTCAGGTCGACCCCTGAAAGCGGTGCCAAGGGACAGTACTCCTGAGTAACTACAGTTATTTTCCTATATGGTAGCCAGACCGTCCCGGTCTGGTCGTCCTTTTTTTTTACCAGGCCGGGACGGCCTGGCTACCATATCGGCAGCCATCCCGAAAAACTAAAGTTACTTTTCGCTGTTAGAGGCCTTATCTGCTTGAGGACTCCAAAAAGAAAGGGATTCCTGTTTTAGCGGTCTATCATTAATCAGAAAAATTCTGAGCCACAAGCAATCCTGGAGGTATTTTGAATACCTCACTAAATTTGGTTGCTAACGCAAGGTCGATGTCCCGTACTCCAGTTTCACTACGCGAAATTGTAGGACCACTGGCCGGTTCATTTGGATATTTCTTTTTGAGTCTTTTTCCTAATTCCACCTGAGTCCATTTTTTTCCGAAACGCAATGACCGTACAGCATCCCCACGAGCCTTTTGTTCTGCTGTGCGTGCACTACGCATGGAAGTAGTAACATCCTTAGCTAAAGACTTTATTTCTTTCGAAAAACCTTCATTTAGCTTTTCCATTGCACTATTAAAGAGGTTTTTTTGACGCTTGGTTAAACGTTCTTTAAAAAACTCTAAAGGGAAGCCCAACAATTTCTGCACGCGTAATTTATCAGCTTTAACAGTGAGAGAGTCAATTAAAGAAGCTCGGAAAGCAGCCTCAACTTGAGGAGGTTTTCTAGCTAAAGTTTTGAGATATGTTGCGTAGACTTTTGATATCTTTGTATTGATATTTGATTGGGTTTGCATGTTGGTGCGAATTGCTTTAGCGCGAACGCGCAACATCATTTTCTTGAGATCTTCTGTCGCCGGATGCTTATCTAGATCGAGATTTAACTGTGTGAAGACCCACTCATCGTTGTCAGCCATCTCTTTTTTGAGACCAATGAGATATTCTTTAAAAATCTCTAAGGAACGCTTAACACCTTCTCTTTTTTGAGGAATAGCCGTTTCAATTTGATTTAAAGCGGCGTTGACAAATTTCCTCATTGCTGAGGCTAACGTAATCTTGCCATAGGAAACTTCATTGAGAAGTTCCAGAGCTTTTTGACTAAAAGGAGAGTTGTGTTGACTGCCGTCTAGGGCTATGTCAGCTTCATTGACTGCTCTTGGAAGATCGCGAGTCGTATTGGCAGTATCGTAGACACCGCTACCTTTTAAAAACACAACGGATTCAGGTTCTTGGGCATCCTCATCCCCATTTTGATACTCTTCCCAGTCGCTGCCAGAACAAGCTAGTAAACAGGGAAAGGTGCTACTGTGAGCAGCATTGCGTATTGTAAGATCGGCTTCTTTTCCTTTGTATTGTAATTTCAATGTTTTTGCTGATTCAGCTTGATCTAATGTAGGTCCTACAGAAAAATGTAAACGTGTTCCAAAGCAGCTTACAAGCTGTTGTAAAAAGGCTCCTACACGAGCATCAACGTGTTCTTCAATCGCTTCTTCGTACTGATTAATGAGATAGACAGGATCTTTATACTGTTTTCGTTCAGCTTCAGTTTTCGCTTTTATGACTGTTCCAAAGACAGTGTCTGTTAAAGAGGCAGTTTGGTTGAGTTCATGTTTGTACTTATCGCGCTTACCATCCGTTTTAATAGTAGTAAGTGCTGGACCCACATACTCACCAGCTTTGATATGACTAGGGACACTAGAGACAGTTCTTAATCCACCCATATATCCTCCTTGCTGTGAAACGACATCCTAAAGAATTTTTTATTTTTCTTCCAGAAAATCTGCAACTAAGTCGTTTGCATCACAGCTGCCTCCGCGGCCAATCACTTTGGCGATGTAGCGTTGTCCTACAATTGGATCGAGGGGGCCCCCATGGGTTTGGATATACTCGAATATTTTATGAGCAATCTCCTTGGACCATAGGTAGCTATAGTATCTAGCACCGTACATCGTCAGGTGACCAAACGAGCAGGGGAAGTGGTTTAATTCATCGAATGCTTCATAAGTGGAGAAGCGATCGAATATTTCCTTGCGAATTGCCATAGGATCTTTATTCTGACCGGCTTGAAAATAAGCTAATGATAAATGTGCTAAAACAAGCTGTCGCGAAGTATGGCGTCCCAGTTCGAAATGTTTTGAGTCAATAAGCGCACCAATTAATTCATCAGAAAGGGGTTCACCTTTTACATAGTGACGGCTGATACGTTTTAGAATGCTAGGTTGTTCTAACCACTCTTCAAGTAGCTGTGAAGGTGCTTCAACAAAGTCAATGACCGTATGATAAGCCGCCCGCGTAGGCATTTCAGCCCTTCCCAACAAGGCGTGAATCGCATGTCCAAATTCGTGGAAAAAGACGCGTACCTCTGAGTATTTAAGTAGAGCCGGTTTAGATCCATTTGGCTTTGAAAAGTTTGCGATGACAACTGCTACAGCAGGAGAAATAGTGCCTTTTTCATCGACGATGGGAGGTACAAGGCTATCGCAGCATGCGTGTGAGTACTTGTTGGAACGCGGAAATAAGTCCAGAAGGAGATATCCCAATAGTTGAGGTGTTTTATCTTTTGTTTTTACTTCAATTAAACGCACATTGTCATCCCACAATCCATCACAGGGGATTGCAGTAAATTTTAGGCTGAAGAAAATTTCGTAAATTTCTAGCAAGCTATTGATCGTTGATTCCACTGGAAAGTATTCGGCTATAACAGCATCATCTACATTCATGTAAGCTTTTTGGTAAGCTGTCGATAGATAAGAGCCATCCCAAGACTGTATTTTCCCATTGGCAGTCAGAGAGATTGTATTTGGCATATTAAAAAGCATGGATTCCCATTCTTGACTAGCCTTTAACAGAATGGCAGGAGTGGCTTGATCTAAAAATGACAAAACACCTTCAGGTGATTTGATCATCTGATTTGAGGTGTCCATTTCTGCGTAGCTTTTGAATCCTAGGATTTGAGCTAGCTGATCGCGTGCGTTGATTAATTGATTAAGAACGTTCAAATTTTGAGGAAATGCGCGATTGGAAAACAGGCGCGCGTAGTCGCGTCTGGTTGATTCCACATGACAGTGATTCATGATATGTGTTTGTGTGGGGTAGTCACAGCGCAATACGCGTTCATTGCCTTCCTTAGGTAGGCTTTGAATAAAATCGGGATCAACCCCGTTTAACGCATCTTCAGAAATAACCATTTTGGACTGGTCCTGAGCGATGTTGCTGCTAAATGTCATTTGCAATTCACCAATGTGTTTCTTTAAAGAGGTCATGCGTTTAAAGGCTTCGCCCTCAAGGGTTATTCCCGATTGGCGAAATCCCAGCATCGTTTCTCTTAAGTGATGTTGTCTTTCTGCATTGAGCGTCTCTTGCTTGAAGTTGCCTTCTAGGTAGTCTGTAAACGCGTTGTAAACTTTTTTATTATTTTCCAAGTTGTCGATGATAAAATCTTCCAGTTGAAGAATCGCTTGAGTTGTTGAGTCGCGAATTTCTTTATCTGGATGCACATGTTGAAGGGTGTGAATGATTGAGGCATCGATCATGAGATCGGCAACAGCACAGTCAAAGGCTTTGACCGTGTTTTCAAAGGAGCGCTCTTTTGCTGGAATTGCGATGATTAGGTTCAATGCCGTCTGAGCACGATCTATTGTTTTTTCTAAGTTGGTCTGAATGGCATTTGTGCTGGTTGGGAATAGAGCTACAACATCGTCTGGTGTCGCAATGTGCGGAGTGCTTAGCAAGGGGGCGCTGAGTAGCAGAGCAAGTGTAAAAAGGAACTGGTTGTACTGCGTGTATATCGTCATAGTATTTCCAAATATAGTGTTCGTTTATTTGTACATGTTCATGTGTTCACCAAGCCGTCCTCGGCCTGAAAGTAACCAGGGCGTCCCCCCCCCCTGCAAAACAGGCCGTCCTCGGCCTGGCAGACAAAGGACTAGACCAGCGCGGTCTGGTTCGATACTATGATGAACATGTACGTTTATTTTTGTTGCTAATCTAACAAGGATGTCAAAAAGTGGAATTTCTGTAAACTTTTCTATTTACTTTTCTTAGATTTTGTTTAATTATTGTTGTCACTCTCTAAATAAAGGATCTTTATGTTGAGCTTTTGTGCACTTATTTTTGCTACGATACAACCCCTTTCTATACCCACGTCAGATGCGCAGTACATCGCGCAGCGCATTTGGAAGAACGAATGCGGAGGTTCTATTGAGGGGTTAACATGTTGGAATAAGGGCGAAAATTTTCCTTCTTTGGGAATCGGGCATTTCATTTGGTATCCTAAAGGGGTGCATGAGCGTTTTGAGGAGACCTTTCCAAAATTCGTTGCATTTTTGCAAGCGCAAGATGTGGAGATACCTGAGTGGTTAGCCAAAAATTCGTACTCTCCTTGGAATACGCGTGAAGAGTTTTATGCGAACATCGCTTCTACGCAAATGCAAGAGTTGCGAGAGTTGTTGATTAGGACCAAGGATCAGCAGGCGCTTTTTATTTCACAACGCCTTGTGGAGACCTTGCCAAAGATGTTGGAGACGTTACAAAAAGATGAGCAAACAAAAGTATCGAAGTCATTTTATCTTGTTGCCAGTACACCTAAAGGGGTGTATGCATTGATCGATTATTTAAATTTTAAGGGATCGGGGTTGTCTGCAAACGAGTCATATAATGGACAAGGTTGGGGACTGCTGCAGGTGCTGCAACGCGTGCATCCGGCGTCGCCGGAACCGCTTCAGGAATTTGTAAATGCGGCGTCGTATCTTTTGGAACAGCGTGTTAAGAATTCTCCGGCTGAACGCAATGAAGCAAAGTGGTTGCCTGGATGGAAAAATAGGCTTCATACCTATTTGTAAGTGTGTTTTTAGTGAATTTTCAACGCAGAGACGCGAAGACGCTTAGAGGAGCCTACAAGTAATTGAGAATAGAGGTCTGTCCTAAGGCCCCAGAGAGCCGAAATTTCATAGCGAAGGCCAAGCGAAGCGCAGGCCTGGTAATGGTCTACACATATGTAGGAGTCCTGATGGACGACATGTTCTATTTCAAAAGGAAGAATAACAGGATGTTCAGGATCGCCTTCGGCGACAGGATGAGCAGGATATGGTGTAGATTAAAGGCTATTTCAGCCTAGTATCTTGAATACAAATATTGTCCTTCTTTCACAACCGCGAAGCGGTTGTAACATCTAGGACAATATTCAAATTCAAAGTTACATCAAATTTTGCCTTTAATCAACACCCTAGTCCCGGCCTGGCTACCTTCTTTGATCAGACGTGACGCCTGAAATAACATCATTCCTTGATTAGTCTGAAACATTTCCATCTTCTTCTTCTTCGATTGCTTCCAATCCATCTTGACTATGTTGTGGAAGGCGAGTTGACACGCCTCGATGACCGTTTAAACCAGTTCGAGAAGGGATGGTAGGAGCACTAGACTGTTCCCAGAGGTGCTCTGAGGCAAAGCGCAGAGATAAGGGGGTGCCCGAAGGCAATATCAACTTTCCTTCTCTAATTTCTTCACGAACATAGCTTACATTAAGTTCATACGAAAGCGTATCGCGGCTTGAACCACTCCAAGGTAATCGAGTAAATATGTGATGGGTAAGAAGATTGAGGTTCTCTTGCTTTTGGGGATATTTTTCTGAAGAATTTACAAGGGAAGTCAATGAAGCAAAGAATTTTAGATCTTCTATATTTGAATCTTGCTGCATTTTTACTATGGTACGCAAGAGAGTTTGTATTCTGTCTACATCTGCACGGCAAGTAGTTACTATGCCTGGAGTCAAAGATGGTGTAGCGAGTTTGTCGTCAGGAATGTTCTCTATTTGAAGCATACCAGTAGGAAGAGCAATATGTAACTCAGCATCGTGGTAATTGCTATATTTCTGTTTTCTAATGGAAAATGCGTAAACAGTTTCATTAACAACTAATCTAAAAAAAATACGCTCAATACGAAGTCTACCATCAGTTCTAGCCATACTGTAGAGGGCTGATACTGGATATTTTTCAGCACCATTATTCACAGAGCCTATCGGAATGTAGCTATTGGGATTTGGTGATTCAACAGCATCCACTCTGTCACGATTCTGACTCCTAGCAAACAATTTCAGGAGGTTCGTTTTGGTTGTTTCAGATAAATGTACTTTAGGATTAAATGTGAGAGGATATGCCGTGTTTAGAATGCGATTAAGGTTGTGGGTGTTTTTATACAAACCGAAGATTTTGCGCAGAAGATACTGGATGCAATTGAGCTCTCTTGCTTTGAGTTCAGTTCCTTCGAAATAGAAATATTCTCTTTTGCGAAAACAGTTGCAGCATCTCATAAAATAGCCTTAGTTGCAGGGGTGTTGTAACAGGTGTTCGAATGCAAAGTTCATAGAGAGGGAAACGCCTGTAGGAAGATCATGAAGGTCGCTCTCTCTTCTTGCATTCCGTGTATAGCGACGGTGACGAAGACCTTTTTCAGAGTTGCCCTCTAAACACGACCAGTCCTTCATTAAAAATTGAAGGTCTTGCTTAGCATTATTCCTTTTTGCTGTAGGATCATTATCATCCTTGGCATCTGGATACTCAAGAAAGTCAACAGGGGAGAAAACAATGGAGGTAGTTGGTTTATAATAATCAGTAGAGCCGTTAATAATCTTGAGCGTATCATCAGCTTCAAGTTCTTGAGTTTCTGGGGCTACATAAGAATCGGCAAGTATTTTATTAATCACATCAAGGAACAGATTTGCTTTTTCGGGATCGCGTTGAGCATAAAAATCTTTGCTTCTAAACGTTTTAGCAAGCACTTCACGACTTGTCGGATATGCCTCATAAGGGATATGTTCTACCGGAAACAGCACTGGAAGTGCAACGCGTAGTTCTGATTGTTCTTTACCATATTGCTGCTTTCTAATGGAAAACTCGTAGGCTTCATTATGGTTAAAGATGACTTTAAAGAAGATCTGTTCAATGCGAGGTTGATCGCCGCTGGTCATATTATAGAATACGGATACCGGATAGTCTTTGTTCTTAACTTTTAATGAACCAATCGGAACATATTTGCGTAATGCAGGAAATAGGGCTGCATTGGGAACGTGAGTCTTAGCAAATAGGCGAAGAAGATTGGTTTTGGTTTGCTCGGAGAGCTGTGCTTCAGGATTTAGGGTGATGTGGTATGCATTGTTCAGGACGCGATTAAAGTGTGTATTTCTGTAGAAACCGAAGATTTTGCGAAGGAGTTGTTCGACACGGTTAAGCTCTTTACTTTTGAGTTCCGAGCCTTCGAAAAAAAAGTATTCTTTCCTAGTACAGTTACAACATCTCATTTCTAAACCCTATCAAACTATTTAAATATATAAAAATAATAAATTAATCTCATATTTAAAGCCATTAGAATTTCCTATTAAATGGACTAAATGGACGGAATGAGACAATTGCATAAGTCGTCCTTTGCCAGGCCGTCCTCGGCCTGGTTGCTTTTCAAAAGCTCAACTGTCTCAAATGGACTTGATAGACGACTGATACGGATTAAAGCTTTAGAGAAAGGGAGGAAGGGGGCAGAGCCCCCTTCCTTCCTTTCCCTAAAGCTTAATTACGTTATTTTCGTAAATAGCGTACAACGAGGCTTTAGGATCTTTGGAGATAGATTTTCCGCCGACGAAGGAGCCGAAGGCGGGGAGGATGGCGTAGTTTTCTTTGAGGACGAAGCAGGGGAGTCTAAGATGTGTTTTGAGGTGTTTAATGAGGATGTAGGGGTGAATGTGCCCTGACCAGGTGTAGAAGTTTTCGAGGCTTTTTGGTTCGTGTGTGAAGGCGAAAGGTGGGATTAGGAGCGATTCGGGATGGATATGCATGTTCCAGTTTTCGGTGGAGATGTGTTTGAGGGAGCGGTCATGGTTACCTAGGACTAGATCTAGGGGGATAGGTAAAGCTTTTAGGCCATTTTCGATTTGCAGTAGAGAGGAAGCTGTGAAGCCTGAGCGAGCATGGAAGAGATCGCCAACAATAATGCATCGCTGTGCATTGAAAGTTTGGATGAGGGAGTTGATACGTTGTAGATCTGTTTCCAGGGCGCCTTCTGGGACAGGAATGCCAGCGCGGCGGAAGGTGTAGGTTTTTCCTAGGTGGATATCGGCTAAAACGAGGGTTTTTTGTTCGTGCCAGAAGACAGCGTGTTCGGGTAGAAGAGAAAGGTTTTGGGAAAGTAGGGTGATTATCATGACGTTTCCCAACTGGAGGTAATTTGTTTGAGGCGGTCGATGAGATCTTCGGAAGAAAT
The DNA here is from genome assembly GCA_013821265.1 of Parachlamydiaceae bacterium. Taxonomy (GTDB): domain Bacteria; phylum Chlamydiota; class Chlamydiia; order Chlamydiales; family Parachlamydiaceae; genus JACDHD01. The sequence continues at coordinate 18,798 of JACDHD010000033.1, forward strand.
TTGGTTGAACATTGCGGTGACGTAGATTGGGAGGGAAAAAGGGGTAAGCTGTTGTGTTTCCTTAATAATAATTTCCTGTTCGGAAAGGCGTTGTAGAATTTGTTGGAAGCGATCGGATTGAATTTGTTCAGAAAAGACCTCTTGGAAGGCTTGCATTAGGAGAAGATGAGAGTGTTCATATTTCATGAATACATCGAATAGGATTGCGCTGCTGACTTGAAGTTGTCGATTTGATTTACTGCGTCCTGGAAAACCAGAGAAGACTAAACCTGCGATGCGAGCAATTTCTCTAAATTTGGCTTTGGCTAATTCTTGAATGTTAATGCACTGTTGGAGGTCATCCAGAAGGTGTTCCATCGATAGAAGAGATTTAATGAATAGCACGTCGATAGGAAAGTATTTGGAGGAAAGGATTTCAAATCCATAGTCGCTGACAGCGAGTTGAAGAGTGGCTTTTTGGAATTTTGACATGCGGTAAGAAATGAGAGCTGCCAATGTTTCATGAATTAATTTTCCTTCAAAGGGATAGAAGTAGTAGTGGTATCCTTCTTTGCGTTTTGTTACTTCAACTAACAGTTGTGTGCTAGTTGGAACTGCGGAAATTCTGCGTTGGATGTGACAGATATCCTCAAGAAAGATAGCCTCTTTGTCTAAAGCATCTTCAAAAGAGAGAGCTTCTTTGTCTGTTTGTGTATGCGTGTGAGCAAACCTGTGAAAAATCATGCGCACATAGAAAGCTAAGGAAGGTGATAGAGGTAGTTTAGATCCCAACCATACTGGAATGACAATTTTTGTTTTTTCTTTGTTGATACGCACATAGGCAGATAGATCTGCCATTTGAACTACTTTGTAAACCTTACCCGCAAAAGAGAAAGCTTCATTGGGTTTGAGCTGAGCCAAAAAATTTTCTTCAATGGATCCAATCTTTTTTCCGTTCATCAGTTTGATGGTAATGGTTGCGTCGGAAGTGATTGTGCCAATTTGCATGCGATGGCGCATGGTGATGGCACGATCTGTAACGCGGTAGATACCCTCTTCGTCAACGGTCAGCTTATGATAATCGGGGTAGGCTGATAGACTTTTGCCTCCATGTTGCAGATGAGTCAGGATATCATCGAATGTATCCAATGATAGATCTGCATAGGCATGGGTGGTTTTGATTGTTTTGAGGGTTTGAGCTTTGCTAAAGCCGCCCCCAATTGCTAACGTGATTAGATGCTGAAAAAGAACGTCGTAGCACATGCGAAAGGGAATACGCGATTCCACATTGCTTTCTTCAAGTCCCTTTTTAACTGCAAGAATCTCTGCCAGTTCGAGGGCATGTGAGGGAACGACGGATATATGACAAGGAGTCATTGGTCGATGAGAAGCTCGGCCTGCTCGTTGAACCAATCGAATTAAGCTTTTGCAGGAACCGATTTGAATGACACGATCAACCGAAGGAAAGTCGACACCTAAATCTAGGGAGGAGGTGCACACAATGACAGAAATTTCTCCATTTTTGAGTGCATTTTCAATTTGATGGCGCATTTTTTTGTCGATTGAGCTGTGATGTAGAGCAATTTTTCCTTTGAAATGAGGGCACTTTTCTACAAGATTTCGAAACCATATTTCTGCTTGTGAGCGCGTGTTGGTAAAGATCATGGTTGTTGTATGTTCTTGCAAAAGCTTCAAAACATAGGGGAGCATTGTGAGGCCTAAGTATCCCGACCAGGGCAGTTCCTTGGTGGTGGCAGGCAACACTGTATCGATAATAATGGGTCGATTCAGCTTTGCGTGGATAATTCTTGGCAGTAGTGTACTTCCCAATAGAACGTGAGCCGCTTGTTGCAAATTTCCCAGTGTAGCAGAAAGGCCCCAAATTTTGAGTGAGGGCAAGAAGGAACGCAGATGAGAAAGGCTCAATTCAAGAAGTACTCCGCGTTTTGAAGCAAGCAGTTCGTGCCATTCATCTACAATGACATAGTCTAAATCCTTAAAAAAAGCGTAGTGCTCAGGATCAGCTTGAAGGATCGATAAACTTTCTGGTGTGGTGAGAAGAATATTGGGAATAATTTTCTTCTGTCGTTTTTTGACCGCGTAGGACGTATCGCCCATTCTGCTTTCTACAGTGATATTCCATTCTAAATCTTCTATAGGTAGTTTTACTGCTTGCTCGATGTCGCGTGTCAACGCTCTTAGCGGCGTAATATAGAGAATTTTTAAGCCTGAAATCGGTTGTGAAGCGATTGCAGCTAATGGACCAAGGAAGGCAGCATAGGTCTTTCCTGATCCAGTAGGAACTGAAATAAGACCACTTTCACCATCTAGGGCTGACTGCCACGCTTCTTCTTGGAAGGGCCAAGGAGTCCAATTTTTAGACTGAAACCATTGATGGATAGGTTTAAGGCGCTTATCCATAAGTCGAACGCCTCTTTAGCTGTTCCTGCAGTGTTTCAATGTGATCGGCCATTTCGTAGGTTTTGTCTTTACGCCAACGTTTAATCCGAGGGAAGCGCAGGGCTAAACCCGCCTTATGTCGATTAGATACTTGGATATTTTCAAAGGCAATTTCAAATACTTGAAATGGTTCTACTTGGCGAACAGGCCCAAATTTTTCGACAGTGTGTTTGCGGATCCAGTTATCCAGTTCGGCAATTTCCTGTTTTGTAAGACCCGAGTATGCTTTGGCAATAGGGACAAGGGTGTCACCACTCCAAACAGCAAACGTGTAGTCAGTGTATAATCCAGAGCGATAACCAGAGCCTGGTTGTGCGTAAATTAAAACCGCATCAATCGTCATGGTATCGATTTTGTATTTCCACCAGTAACCTCTTTGTCTGCCCACACCATATTTTGAATTGAGTTTTTTTAGCATCACTCCTTCGGTCAGATTGCTTTCAGCTTGTTGCCGCAGCAACAAAACTTCTGGCCAAGACGTAAACTGAAGAAGAGGAGAAATATGCCAAAGGTCATTTTGGAGTACATTAGGGATAACTTCATTCAACTTGGCGCGTCTTTCAGAAAATGGGAGTGAACGTAGGTCTACGGAATCCCATTCAAGTACATCATAGATCATAAATGCAACCGGATATTGAGTTTGCATTGCTGCGGTAACTTTTTTGCGACCTAGGCGTTTTTGTAAATTTGCAAATGGACGAGGGCGTTCGTTTTCAAAAACTAAGATTTCACCATCTAGTACATAAGAGTGTTGCATGACCTGATCATTAAAAAGTTCTGGAAAGGAAGCTGTGATTAAATCGTTGCCACGCGACCAGATTGCGATTTTTCCATTTCGGCAAATGAGCTGAGCGCGAATACCATCCCATTTCCATTCTGCAGCCCATTCAGATGGTTCTTCTAATTCGGTGAGATCTCCTTCAAATGGAGAAGCAAGGTAAAAGGGGTATGGATTTAAGGAAGTCGAAAGGGAGTGATTTTCTTTTGAAATGAGTTCTAAAAAGGCTTCGGCGGATGGAGTCCATTCTCCAGAAAGACGATGGCTAAGATGAGCTGCAGGAATATCAAATGCCTTCTCTAGTCCCTTCAAAGTCAGAAGGTGAGAAACCCCGATACGAAAGGATCCGGTTAGAATTTTGTTCATCACAAAGCATTCTAGCTGCGTTTGCTTACTCCATTGAGCAATGATGGCGTTTTTTTGCTCTTCATCAGTAAGATCTTTTAACGGCAAGATATATGTCTGCAGCCATCCAGAAAACGATAATGATTGATCGTTTACTTTTGGTTTGGGTGGGATCAGCAGGGAAATTAATTCCGCAGTGTCGCCCACTTGTGCATACGATTCTAAAAAAAGCCATTCAGGAATATCTAACCATTCCAAACACCAAATGTATAATTTGCGCGAGCTTATGAGGCGCTTTAGACGATGCCCCGACAAAAAAAATAACATCCAAGAGGCATCAACAGGGGATGCATTCACAAAATAATGCGCCAAGGCCTCTACCTTCTGATTTGTGGAAGTGCTAGAGTCTAGCTGTTCGATAAGCTTGAGAAAACTTTCCATTTAGTCTTCCTCTTGCTGCACAAAACCAGCCAAAGGGGTTGCGTCGATCTGATTTTTTTCTCTTAAGTAGCGCGCTAAAGTTTCGGTAAAGCCATGCGTTACCCATACCTTGCGTGCTCCGGTGGCTTGTACAGTGTCAATCAGATCATTCCAATCTGCGTGGTCGGATAGCACAAATCCCTTATCAAAGCCCCTACGGCGTTTTGTCCCTCTTACTGCCATCCAACCAGATGCAAAGGCTGTCTGAGAATTTTTGAAGCGTCGCATCCACGGGGATCTAAAAGCTGAAAGAGGAGCCATGATCAATTCATGCGAATAGTCACGCTTTTCCTTGAGATGCGTCACTACCTGTGTTTTAGCTAATTCCACACCATGTTTTTCATAACAGGCATTGATAGGAGCGATTGAGCCATGAATGAAAATTTCTCGGTCTGTCAATGCTTTCAATAAGTGCAAAACACGTTGCGCCTTACCCAAAGAATAGCAAAAAAGTACCGATGGTCTTCCAAGCTCTGCATTGCTCTGCCACCATTGACAGATTTCTAATGCAGATTCTTCCGAACTTTTCCAGTGATAGATAGGAAGTCCAAATGTCGATTCTGTCACAAAAAGATCACACGGGAGCAGTTCAAATGGCTCACAGGAGCCATCTAAAGCACGTTTGTAGTCGCCTGAAGCTACTGCAACACGAGAACCATGTTCAATGCGGATCTGCGACGATCCTAGTATGTGTCCCGCAGGGTGAAACGAAACCCACACATTCCCAAGTTTAACTTTCTCTCGATACCCCACAGTCTTTAAGGAAATATCACTACCCAGACGGTATTCTAATAACTCCAACGAATCGCGTTGCGCCATATAATGATTGCTTCCGCGTCTCGCATGATCTCCATGCGCATGAGTCAATAATGCCAAGGGAACAGGCAGTAAAGGATCAATGTAAAAATTGCCCTGAGGACAAAACAATCCGTTCTTAGTCATGGCAAGCAATTCATCCATTAGGCACCTCATGTTCCCTTTAACATAGCTACTGAAATATAAAAACCTTAAATACTTATCTCCTATTTGGAGCCTCCAAGCGGCTAAGGCTTCTAACATCGAAAAGTAACTTTAGTTGGTCGGGATGGCCGCCGATATGGTAGCCAGGCCGTCCGAGGCTGTGAAAAAATAGGCAAAAACGCAGAAAAATAAAAAATTGATAGGTCTAGACTATATTGTCAGCCGTGTTAAATTTTTACTTGTCGCAATTTTGTTAATTTTTTCACAAGCTCTCCCGGCCTGGTAAAAAAAAAGGACGACCAGACCGGGACGGTCTGGCTACCATATAGGAAAAATAACTGTAGTTACTCAGGAAGGCGGTGCCCTTGGCAGCATTCCAAATTAATGGGGACTCTGTCACCCTTAACCCCAGTTTGAGTTCGTTGTTCTGAAGCAATATCGAATAAGATATTCTTTATTTAAACTATAATAGATACTAAATTTTTAATTATAATAAATAAATCATTGTAATTGCTTTCTACTTTGATTCTTGTACAATAATCAAATTCGGAGAGGAGACTTTTATGGTGCAAGGAGGAAAACGAACGGGGGCTGGGCGCCCGCAAGGTTCTGGAAAATATAAAGAGCCTACAAAAGCAATTCGTGTGCCAGCAAATGAAATTGACAGCATCTTGTCCTATATACAAAGAAAATTTTATCGACTGCCGCTCTATCACAGCACAATTTCAGCAGGCTTTCCATCTCCAGCGGAAGATGATGTGGCAGATAAACTCGATCTAAATGAGCTTCTCATCAAGCATCCTTCTGCAACATTTTTTTTGCGCGTTTCAGGGGTTTCAATGGTGAATGCTGGAATCCATCATAACGACATTTTAATCGTAGACCGCAGTGTCGAACCAACAAATGGCAAAGTGGTCATTGCTTCTGTCAATGGAGAATTGACGGTAAAAAGACTACGTTGCGAAGGAAAAAAGATCCAGTTGGTTGCTGAAAATGAAGCTTACGCACCAATCGACATCAGTGAAGACGCTGATTTTCGCGTTTGGGGTGTTGTGACAAACGTTATTCATTCCCTGTGAAGATTTATGAGCCATTTTGTTCTTGCTGATTGCAACAATTTCTACGCCTCTTGCGAGCGCTTATTTAATCCAAAGCTTAATGGCATTCCTGTGATTGTTCTTTCGAATAATGATGGGTGTGTGGTGGCGCGGTCACAAGAGGCCAAAAAAATTGGCATCAAAATGGGACAGCCGTATTTTCAAATTAAGGATTTTTGCAGGCTCCATAGAGTTGCTGTTTACTCATCTAACTATCGGTTATATGGAGATCTTTCTGAAAGAGTAATGAATGTGCTGACAGAAGCCTCTCCTGAGATTGAAATCTACTCCATCGATGAAGCGTTTATGCGGTTTTCAACCTCTTCTCCCGACGATCTTGTTGCAACATGTGTGAAACTTAGACAAAAAGTAAAAAAATGGGTTGGGCTTCCAATTTCTTTAGGGATAGCTCCTACAAAAACATTAGCAAAAATCGCCAATGACTTAGCCAAAAAGGATCAGACCGGTGTTTTTAATCTTAGTTCTCCTATCGTTCAGAAGGAAGTATTGCAAAAATATCCGATTGGCGATGTGTGGGGAATTGGGTCTAACCTGTCGGCGCGATTGCGAGGCATGAGCATTTTGACTGCCTGGGATTTCAAAGAAATGGATCCTTCAATCATTCGAAAAAAATTGGGTGTGGTCGGTGAAAGGATGTTGTGGGAGTTGCGTGGATTAAGTTGCCTACAACTGGAAGAAGCTAAAGCGAAAAAAAGCATCACCTCATCGAGATCTTTTGGAAAAGTTGTCACAGAAAAGGAAGAGATCGCAGAAGCCCTTGCCACATTCGTTAGTACAGCATGTGTAAAACTAAGGGCTCAAGGAAGCTGTGCAAACGCAATTTCTGTTTTTTTAGAATCTTTAGAAGGCGATCAAAATATGCGTCGTCACTTCAGTATGGTTAAAACCTTTCCATTTCCCACAAGCGATACCGCACAAATGATATCAGCAGCAAAGCAGATTTTATCCAAAATCTTTGTACCTGACGAACGCTACAAAAAATGTGGCATTATCCTCTTAGACCTAATTGCAAACGATCTTGTCATTCCAGACCTATTTCTAGGCGGCCTCAATCCAAAACGAACTGCTTTAATGCAGACTGTTGACAACATAAACGCTCGCTATGGCAAAAACACCGTTTTCTTTTGTGCCCTTGGAACCAATCCACAATGGAAAATGCGCAGCGATAAGCGCTCTCAATACTCCACCACCGATTGGCTCGCTCTTCCTATCGTAAAAGCCTAAGGGGGACTAAGGGGGACGCTGTCCCCCTTAACCCCCTGCCAAAGGGCAAAGCCCTCTGGACACATATTTAGTGGCGTTTTCGCTGTTCTGACGTAATATCGATGGCGTTTCCTTTTTCAAGAAAGGGAGTCATGATCCTTTAACCTGTAAGAGGAAGTGTATCGCTTGATACTTTTGTTGCTTAGGAGACATAGGTTTGGAAATATTCGGGTCAGGACTGCAACACATTTCCTAAGTGACATCGGCAAGCCGATGTTTGTGAAAGCGGTGGCAAGCCACCGCACTCCAAATAGGGCAGGTGTTCGTTGTTCTGACGTAAATAGCGATGACGTTTTCTTTTTTAGAGAAAGGGAGTCATGATCCTTTAACCTGTAAGAGGAAGTGTATCGCTTGATACTTTTGTTGCTTAGGAAACATGGAGTGTTTGTAAATAATCATTGTATGTTGTGATGGAAAACGAAGTTTTTCAACACAGCATACAAACTTTATGTGCGAATACTTCCGAGCTTCGTAACCACACTAAAAAGGGTGTCAAGAGGGCCCACGGCCCTTTTGCGGGGGTAAAGGGGGCAGAGC
>JACDHD010000034.1 GCA_013821265.1 Parachlamydiaceae bacterium
CCCCTACCCCCTGCTTTTAAAACAAAAGAGGTACATGTTATAATAAATACGACATTTCTAAGTTGCAGAACATTACGACATTTCTATTTTGCGCCTACATAAAATTATTAACCGTTAGTTGTTTTATTATTGGATGAAGTGAGGCGATGGACGGGTTGGACATGGACTACTGATTGGACTAATTGGACCAAATTGGACAAACCTGGACAAGAATTGGACAAAATTAGAATTTCTACAAATTTAGTAAAAAAGTAGACTTGTTATCTAAAACAGTATCGAAATTATCGAACACTCACCTAAGGCGCCCGCTAGCATAATACTTCGAACTTTTGCAACATCTAGGATGGACTATTCCATTGTAGTGAGGATACTTAGAAGCGGCGAAAAGGCCACTACAAATGGAGTCCAGAGGAGCAAGCTCCTTTGGCAGGGTTTTTAGGGACAGAGTCCCTAAATAGGGGAAACGCCCCCTAAGTAGTCAAGGAGGGATTTTTTGGAGAAAATTCTGTGGGCTTTTAAGTCGCGAACTGTGACGAGGCCTTTTGTTGCCAATTTGTCCTGAGCCTCTAAGAAGAGTTTGCGGCGATGTTCGATGCATTTGCCTTCGCTAAACTGTTCTGGATTTAGTTCCAGGGAGCTTTTATCGCGCACACTGGAGATCAAACCGATATCAAAATAGTCTTCTAGATACCATATAGAGAACTTTGCAAGAGCTTCCATGACAGGATCGTCGTCGCGCAGGGATTGTGGATCGGAGGGGTTGTTAGGATCGCTGTAGACGCGATTAAAGCTCTCTTCTAGCAACGCATATAGACCTGTGGGGGCGGATTCTTCCGTGCGTGGCTGTCCGATAGCTGGTTGGAGGGTCTTTAGGCAATGTTCCTTTAGGCTGCTTAGGCTTTCGATGAGGTCGGTGCGTTCGCTATTCCAGGCTACAGCTAGAGCCTGATCTAGGATTTTGAGAAGGTACAAAGAGGCTGCAACGAGGTCTGAGAGCTGATTTTCTGTCAGGGAGCGTTCTTTTAAACCCATTTCTGAAGGGATTAAATTGAATCTTTCCTGTTCTTTTAGCATAAGAGTGGCTGTTAATTTTTCTGTAAAGAGGGTCATCTCGTGTTGCAGCACTGTCAGTTGGTGCTGTAGTGGCTCGGTGACGGCAATTTGTTTGAGCGACTGTAGGATCTGAGGAGTAGCTTCAAGAAGAATTTCGGGGAAAACCGCTGGGGGGAGCCCAGCCATAAGGGGAGGGAGTTTCGTGATTCCCCATTCTGGAGTTTTTTCTAACAGATATCTTGCTTGAACAGGCGTTAGGGCTCCAGCCACAGTTTCTAGCTGGTTGGGAGTGGTTAATGCGTTGAAGGTGGCCAATAGTTTTTCTTTCCACTGTGCATCATGTTGATCATTGATTGAGGAGACGAGAGCTTGCAGTTGCTCGCTTGATGTTTGTGAAAGGGTTTGTCTCAACTGATCGGCTGTCATCAGAAGAGTGTTTTCAGATAATTGTGAGTGGGTAGTATTCATAAATGCCAGTAAATAAATCAATTTCTATTAAAACTGAGTTATAGCGCATTATTCGATGTAGAGCAATAAGCTTTTGAGGTAATCGCCTTCTGGATGGCAAATATTGATGGGGTGGTCTGAAGCGAGACGATGGTATCCAATGATGCGAACAGTTTTACCTGCTTCGCAAGCGGCTTGGAAAATAACCTTTTGAAATAAGGCGGCATCGACATGGTAGGAGCAAGAGCTTGTTAGCAAAAGCGACTGCGGCGGCATGCGTTGCATCGCTAGACGATTAATGTCTTTGTACCCGCGGCAGGCCGCGATCACATCTTTCTGTCGTTTGGCAAAAGCAGGGGGATCTAGTATAATCAGATCGTAGTTAAGGGGTCGATCGCGCAAAAATTGGAAGACATCTTCGGCATAAAACGCGGTTGTTGCGGATCCCTTATTGAGTGCCATGTTGTGCTTACTTAGTTCCACTGCACTAGCGGAGATGTCTACAGAATCGACCTGTGTTGCGTGTCCCGCATTAGCATATACACTAAAAGCTCCTGTATAGGAAAAGCAGTTAAGGACGCGTTTGCCTGCGGAGAGTGTTCCTACCCATTTGCGCATTTCGCGATGATCGAGGAAAAAGCCTGTTTTCTGTCCTTCTTTAGGAGAGATCAAAAAGTGTAGGTTATTTTCTAAGACAGTGACAGTGTCTAATGCCTCTCCATATAGGAAGCCTTCTTGTTGGGGAAGGCCCTCTTCTTTTCGCGAAGGGATTAGAGATTTTTCGTAAATCGAGCGCGGCCGTAATTTTTTAACTAGGTAATCAACGATCCAGTTGCGCAATAGGTCCATGCCCAAGGTAGAGAGCTGTATGACCAAAAGATCCGCGTAGCGATCAACTACGAGTCCAGGTAAGAGATCGCCTTCGCCATTTACTAGACGGTAGGCATTTGTTTTTTTCGGATCGAAGAGAGCGGTGCGCATTGCGATTGCGGCGTCGAGATTTTTTTTGATCGCATCCATGGGAGGTGTTGCGTCGAATGCAACCATGCGTCCAGCAATGTTGCAGTTGCGATTGAAGTAGGCAGAGCCCAGGAGGTCTCCAGATGTGCTGTGGACAGGTAAGAGAGCTCCGTTGGAAAATTCGGGATAGCGATCGATCGCTCCGGAAAAAATCCAGTGGTGCCGATTGCGAATCGCTTTCTCTTTACCAGGCTTTAAAATGACGCAGTTTTGATTTTGCATGTGTCGATTGTACCGAGTTGATTAATTGAACACTAATAAAAAAGAGGTTTTGAGAGGCTTGTAAGATAAGCTTTCTCGTCCTGCAAAAACAAAAGAAGGGTAACCAGACCTTCCCATATCTGGTAAAAAGATCAGACCGATACAGCACTTATACAGCCGGTTTTGAGATCTGTTGCAGCTTGTATTTTTCCTAATAGCAAAAAGAATAGCAATTAAAAAGAGAATATGATAAGATTAAAAATGTCAGCATTTTACCGAGGTTATTGTTCTTATTCAAAAAAGTTTAAGTCTTAGCGTATAGAAATATGCGTAGGGACCTACTGCTGCTGCCCTTAGATCATGTTTGGATGTAACTGTGTGTTTGTCCTATTCCTGTCCAGAGCGCTTCGTTTTCTCCCTAGACCATTAAGATGTAGAGGTATTTTTGCATACGTGCATTTGTATGTCTCTGCATGACTGAATAAGAGACCCCAAGGAATATGATGAGCAAACACAAATCCAACATGGAGAATATATGAAAAAAATATTTGTAGGGAATCTAGCTTGGGAAGCAGACGAAGAGGCGCTCAGACCGCTATTCGAATCCTACGGTAAAGTTGTAAAAATCAACGTAGTACAAGATCAAGCGACAGGAAGATCTCGTGGCTTTGGTTTTGTTGAAATGGAATCTGCAGACGCTGCGTCACAAGCAATTGCTGGTCTTAATGACAAGCCAGTGCTCGGACGTAACCTCCGCGTTAGCCTAGCTCAAGAGCGCCAAGAGCGTTCAGATCGCGGTGGAAGTGGAAGCAGTGGAAGCCGTGGTGGAAGAGAAGGTGGCGGTGGCCGTGGTGGCGATCGCGAATACCGCGGTGGTAACGGCGGCGGTGGTGGTAACTTCGGTTCCAGACCATTCCGTTCAAGATCAGAAGGCAACTACCAAGAGTAGTTTGCTTTAGGATATTGTCCAACTCCTGTAGAGGGCCTGAAAGGGTCCTTTACAGGAGTTTTTTTTTGTTCAGAGGCAAAAAGAGCCAGTTGCAGAAGTGTTCGTTTTGTTTTTTACCACCGAGACACAGAGGCACAGAGGAGCACAGAGAGCGATAAGGAAGCTTTTTAGCTTTAAGTCTTATGGTGACAGGCTTTTTGATATCTTTTTAAAAAGCCTCAGCTTTTTAAAAAGATATCGAAATGCATAACATAGAACACATCATGGCTTTGCAAACCCCGCTCGCTCTCTGTGCTTCTCTGTGCCTCTGTGTCTCGGTGGTAAAAAAATAAAACGAAAACCTTAATGCAGCAAACTATTCAGCAACGATGACGCAGCGTCTTTAATCTGCGCGCCAGTATCATGCTTGCTCTTTTTGCGCGCAGAATGGTGATGCTTACTTTCAGTTACTGCTTCCGCTTGCTTTGTGGATTCTGACGCCTCAGACTTCAAAGGACCCCACGGTAACGGATTTGTTGTCGCTGCTGGGACTTTATCTTCGGTCAATCCTCCCCCAGCAATATTGAGAACGGTTCCTATTACCAAACCAGCACTGCTTCCCTGATCTTGTGCCACAAGTGCACTGATCCGTGCTGTTGCCTTTGCTCTGTCGATCGAAGCGTGGTTTAACGAACCTGTCAACGGAATCTGCAGCATCTGATCGCTACCAAGTCCTTTGATGCCAAAGGACTCATACAGTGCTGTTCCTGTAATTCCAATTCTCATCTCGACAGTATCGCGTGGAACGTTGATCCTGCCCCACACCGCCATTGGATAGCGATTTAGCATGAGAAAATCCATGCGTGCAATCTTGATCTTGCCCTCATTCATCTGTACAAAGAGGGGTGTAAACCATACAGAAAGAGGCTCTTTGTTGGATGGACGGAGTAGATTAAAAACAGAACCAAGCTGTCCTTCATTTGAAAAGGTCATTTTTCCTAACTCTAAAGTGGCTTTACCGATCTGGATTTCAGATATGTCTTTTGCATTTAAGGGTAAAAGAAATCCATTTGGATCGATTGTCACTTTGAGGGGCTTTTCGGCGTGGAGGACTCCACTCAAAATAGGCAACAAGTCTTGCAGCACAGCCTTGCCTAGTTGCGGAGTCACAGTAACTTCAAACTCAAAAGGCTTGTTGAGTGTCAATTGCGTGCCTTGCAGTTTCCCATCTAAATTAAGCCAGCCGTTTGCACCTTTGAGTTGAACGCGCACTGGCCCACTCATGTGCTGCAGCTGAATTTGCATCTCCGTATCGACCGATTTTCCAAACACAGACTCTACTTTTTGGCGTAGAGTCGGATTGACACAAAACACCTGACAGAGATGTCCGATTGGCAATGCGCGACTTGAGGCTTGCATGTTGAAAGAGAGGTCTTGCTTATTTAGCGCGCCGTTTGCATTCACATAATTTTCTAGCGAACCCTTTAAGACTATAGGATTCACAATCGAGCGATCGCTTTTGTCATCTGCCTGTAGACTAAATAGCAACGTCTTAGCAGCCTGCTGTCCTTTAATTTGAAGAGCGATGTTTTCAATCGCAAGGGCTTGCTGAGTGGCATCGGCTACAATCAACTTATCAATGTTCACGGTCGCATCTAAAGCAGCTTGTAGCAATGAGCGTGTGCGAGGAATATTTAAGTTTCTGATATTCGCTGTGAGTTCAGCAGCTTGTACGAGGTGAAGGGAGTCGGTTTGTTTATTAAAATAGCTGCGGATGATCTGAAACCGTTGCGGAGTGATTGTAGACCTAAAGGAAATCGGTCGATCTGGATCCTGTAAAGTGATGCGTTCTCCCAAATGAACAGCACCCTCCCCATAAAGTTGATGCCCTTGTATCTTAAACGAAGCCGTTCCGTTCAAAGGCTGATAGGTTGCAAGAGTCGTTTGCAGCTGTATGTCGATAGTTTTTCCAATTAGCTCAATAAGATCCGGTTGTCCTGTTAATGCAGCCACTGTTGCAGCTGGCCAATTACTTAAATGCAGCGATGCCCGTGTTTGCATTTGTTCGACGTTTAGCTGACCCTCTTTATCAAGCCATTGAGTCAACAAGAGATTGCTGTCTAAAAGGCCCCCTTGAGCCTGTCCTTTTATGCTGCTGATTAGTTGATTACTTGGACCATCCAGATTAAAAGGTAACGTTAGGCTTTGAATAGATGGGGTTTCAGCATAGTTTAGAGCTAGTTCATCAATTTGAAGAAACCCTGTGGTATGTAGGGCGGAAAAATTTTGTGCGAGGATGTCGGCGATGTTCAGAGGAGTTGTAAAAGGTTGTAGCGTGAAATGCACAAGTGCAGGCTTTGAAAGTTGTATTTTTCGATCGCTTAATGCCGAAACCATAGAAGGTGTGACATGGTAGTCGATGACTAGTGGTGCTGCAAGCTGGAAGTACTTACTTTCGCTGAGTTGTGCTGTGGCGCGTAAACTACCCTGAGATGTTATGATGTTGGCTTTGTCAATAATCAGATCCCAGGAGTTATTCTGCTTGCGAACGATGGCTTGGGTCTGAATTTGCGCACTGCCATCCAAAATGACTCCAAACTTAGTTGTAGAGGGAACCTGAATCTTCGCATCTAACAGCACATTTATTTTTGTTAGGAGATTGCCATTCAGAGAAGCTCTAACATCTGAAAGGGAAACATTACCTACTTGTGACGGAAGATTACTTAAGGTAAAGGGTTGTAGTAAGGCTTCAGCGTCGATCAAGCTTGCGCCAGTTCCTTTAAAAGGAAATTGAAGCTGATTGATTTGCAATTCCACCCATGTTTGGTTCAACAGCTTAACCGATTTTGGTGAGCCACTTCCCAAATTATTAATGAAGTCTGGATCGAGTCGATATTGAATTGTTGTTGGAGCGGTTAACCTCACCTGATCGTCAATTGTTAATGGCAGATGATTAATTGCCAATTTTGCTGTTTCCACGCTGAGATCTACATCGGCAATTCCTTGATGAATCTGTGCGGATGCATGCAGAGTAGCTTCAGTACCAAGCGCCTGCTCAAGGCGTTGAGGTAATCCCAAAAGCCGGTCAATGATAGCTAAAGGGGCTCCCTTTGCTTCGAGATTAACTTGAGAGTGCTCTGTCAGGTTTGCAAGGAGTTGTTTAAAATGAGGCGACGTATCTGTGCTTGCATTAAGTTTAACTTGGATCGGATTGCTTGCTTGCGAGGCTTTGCCGTCCAAAATGAGGGAGATTAATGAAGAGCTCTCAATGGCTTGGATTGAAGCGGAGAGCTGTTCTAGCTTAAGAGGGATTTTTAGAGCCGGACTTATTAAGGAAGTAGGAGCTAGGTTGAAGTGTGCGATTAAGATGGGCTTACGGTTTGTAGAAGAACCTTCCTGAAAAAATGCTAAAGGAAGCTCAAGCTGTTCAACAATTATATCTGCTTGTGTTGGTTGTTCCATTTGAATGGCTGGGTGTCCAGCAAGATCGGCCAAACGGTGAAAAAGCTCTGGCTCAATTGTCAATGATGTCGTTGCTTGATGGGTAAGAAACAGAGTGTCTGCTTCCACCTTTCCTATCAGGGTAGTGGTAAATTGCTGACTGTGTGCATCGATCTGAAATTGAACGTCGTCATTTTGAAACTTTTGCTGAATCGTGGCATTAAAGCTTTCTCCTAAAAGTGCTCTCAACAGGCCTGCCAATTGAGGATTTTGTAGCGAGAACAAATGATCCACCAGCGCTACAGGGAAATTATTGACTTCCACGTTTGCATGTAAAGGCTGTAATTGGAGAGGTGCTGAAGCGTTTTTTACCAATGTGGCATCGACTGAGATGTCTCCACGTACCTGATCGTGCTGCGTTTGACCTTTTATCTGCAGGCTAATCTGCTGATCAGGCAACGCTTGCACCGATGCCGACATGTCAAGTAGTGCAATTTTGATAGGGAAGTTTTGTCCGCTTTCAGCTGGATTGTGAAGGGGATGAGGGAAATGAGAGCGACCTAGGGCATCGTGTAGGTTGGTGAATCCATCCTTTTGTTCGATTAAAAGGAGATTAAATCCGTTAACAGCTAGCGGTCCTTGAGGAAATTCTCCAAACATAAGCTGCAGAATAGAGGCTTCGATTTCCATTCCTTCCAAATGTGCAACAATGGTTTTTGAGGGGTCTTTCAAGATGAGATTTTCGATTACCTGCTTTCCAAACCAGCTTAAATTGACTTTTTCAATAGAAACGGTTCCATCAATGCGTTGATTAATTAGCTTGACGATTTGCTGCTTGCCCCATTCAGTTGACGCTACTGTCGGAAGCAGGGCGATCGAAATAGCTAACAACAAAAAGAGGGATAATCCAATCCAAAGAAATAGTTTAAGTTTTAGTGACTTTTTCGGAGTGTCCATACGTAAAGTACTCTATTGCAGGTTTTTAGGTTTAAACTGTAAGTATGCTAATTAAGAAGATTTCGATCAAGACTTAAGTAAGGTGTAGAAAATAGTCTTCCCGTGCCTGTGCCCCGTGTAATAGTGTTCGTTTTGTTTTTACCACCGAGACGCAGAGGCACAGAGCAGCACAGAGAGCGAGAGGGGGTTGCAAAGTTGTGACGTGTTCTATGTTGTGCTATTCGATGTCTTTTTAAAAAGCTGAGGCTTTTTAAAAAACAGCATTCGCATGGGCTTGCGCCCACGCGAAATATTTTTTCATCTTATTCGTTACGTCCTAAACACATTCGAATTTATTCGTTACCATAACCCAACCTCAGCTTTTTAAGAAAAATATCAAAAAGCCTCACACTGTGGCCCAAACGCCATAAAATATCTTCTCGCTCTCTGTGCTGCTCTGTGCCTCTGTGTCTCGGTGGTAAAAACAAAACGAACACGATTCCACAGGTACAGGCACGGGAGGACTTATGCAATTGTTTAACTCAGTTAGAAATGACGAGTTTGCCAATGACTTTATCGACTACGGTCCAATCATGAAGACGTTTATCAGGGTCTTGATGCAACAAACGTTCCATTAATTTAGTGATTTGTGGAGCATGGACTGCAAGAGGCTTGGTGTCGATTGGACAAGAGAGGTCGGGGTGCTTGCCTTCCCGTGCATCAACTTTCTTAACAGGTCTTGGCAAACCAAGTCGACCTACTAAAATTTCGTATAGTACAGATGCGCAGGAATAGAGCATCCGATGTAATAAAACTTCAGATCGTTTGCTACGGTCTTTCTCTGCAACTACCCTTTCGACGCGTTCTTGTGTCATAGGACAAATGTATTGATATGTTCCACTCCAATCGATGTCAAAGTTTGTATTATCTTCCAAAAAGTAGGCATCCATTAGATCTCCGAACAAAAATGCGCCATCTTTTATCAACATATTATGAGGTTTAATATCCGTGGGGATAATGCCTGAGTCTATTGTTTTTAAAACACAAGTGATGAAGTTCTGAGCATATTGAAGTCTTGTATTTATCGAAGGTTTCGACTGTAGAAGTTGCGCTAGATCTCCCTCGCAGAGTGGAGTTAAGTAACCCATTTGCATCTCTTTTTTGTTGTGTGTAAGTAATTGCAAAGAGAAATCTATCCCTATACATGTCCCTTCAAGATCATGCTCACCTACGAGCTTTATTGTTTCAATCTCTCCTTTTAAACTTTCAAAGGAACTCTCTCCGTCTTTTCTAGTATATGAATGCTTTAAAGCCTTTGTAGTATCTGCTGAGGTGTCTCCTGAAATGTGAATGACTTTGTGGACATGTCCATAATTGCCTTGTCCCAGTATTTTCTGGAAAAAAAGTAACGTAGGTGTGTTGTCCTTACATCCAAATAAGAATGACTGTTTGTCTACTTTAAGTGTTTTAAAGTGGTCCCAATCCATATTGCCCTCACTGGCAATTAATTTTAATCCCATCTGTATGGCTTTTTGAATAGTGCTGACGGGTAACCCTTTTTGTTTCCCTAGCTCATCAACTAAGTAAGGTTCTAAACTAGCTAAATTGGCACAACGATACTCTAATTTTTCGAGGTGATCATTATCTTGAGCTTTTTTTTGTTTGGATTCGCCTTCACCAGGTAGCGAAAGAGATTTCTGCAGCTCTTTTGTTAGTCCTTTTTTAGATTCAGCCATTTTTTTAAGTTGTTCTGTAATCTCAACTTTGTGTTTTGGTGTTGTGTCCGTCAGGACACTATGAGCCAGTAGGGCTGCATGTACAGCAGTATATGTTAAGGCTAGTTGATGAACTTTAGGGGGAGTAAATTCAGCTTCTTCTTTCCATTCGCCTTCTGTTGATATAGGTTGTTCAGGCATAGGTGTGGAGCTGTCGCCAGACAACCAATCCAATTCTGTTTGTTTTAGGCCGGCTCCAAGCTGCCACATAGGCGCGACAGTTTCAGTTACGTGCGTGTCTGTTCCCTCTCTAGCTTCCGTTCTAGCGCGTTTAGCGGGTTTCTCATCCTCGTCAAGAAGGTCAACTTCCTCGTCAAGAAGGTCAACTTCACGCTTGCGTTTCAATTGAGGAGGGAATTGAGGGAACTGAGCAACTGCAGCTGCTGTATTTGTAACATCTCTAAGAGGATTCATAAAACACCAATAGTAATTAGTTTATAATTAGTTTATGTTGAGAGTTTAGCAAATTGTGTATTAAAAAAGAAGCTGAAGTAATTGTTTGTTAGTATTAATAAGTTTATTGAATACAATAAATAATTAGATGTGCGATGAATTGGACAAAAGATTGTTGGATTGTTGGACATAGGCAGATTGGACGATTGCATAAATCCGAACACGGTATAGTGCTGTCCTAAATCGCGGTAGTGATGATATTGCAGCAGCCCGCATGAAAAATGAAAGGCCGGAGGCCTGTAATGGAATGTGGGGGGTGAATAAAAAAATTTAACCGCGGTAGCGGTGACAGAAATCTAAGGATACATTCTGACGCTGCTACCGCAGCTTCTTTGTCTTTTCCATACTGTTTTCCCCCACATTCCGCTTCAGCCTCTGGCCTTACGCTACATGCCGGGCTGCTACAATATCATCGCTGCTGCGATTTAGAGCAGGAGATCTGTGCTTCAGCTCCCTTTTACAAAACGATGACTTTTACAATTGTCTCAATCAGTCCACAGAGTAACTCTTAAGCGGCAACGGCTTTTTGCAAAGTTTCAAAGACTGTTATCCATTTATAGAGACGTTTATCTGGATCTTTATGAAGAAGACCCTTCATCATTTCAATTAGTTCTGGAGCATATCCTTGAAGCGCTTTTTCATCAATTTCGTGATTCAGATCATGATATAAATCGTCTCTTAAAGGACGTGGCCTTCTTGCAGTGAAAATTTCATACATGACAGAAGCGCATGAGTAAGACATGTTCATTTCCAAACATTCAACACGCATAGAGGCAATTTTATCTTTGGCTACCTTGTCTAAACGCTTAACCATTTCAGGACATTGGTAGTGATGCGTACCTACAAAGAAATGGAAATTTTTCGTATCACTTCGATAACTTAGATCCATCAAATCACTAAAGAGGACATGTTTATTGCGATGCAATATGTTTTCTGGCTTTATATCTCTGTGGTAGATGCCTTTGTGCAAAAGTGCAATTGTTGCTTGGGACAATTGCAGAGCCAATTTCAGTCTATTTTTAATTGATAGCTTTTGATGGATCGTGTTGTGAAGGCTTTCACATAAGGGGGCGACATAACACTTAAATGGTGCGTCTTCTAGAGTGACATCGAAAGAATAATCCATTTGTAATAGACCAGGAGTCTTTTTTGTGCGTTTAAAGTTTGCAATCTCTTCTTCAACGGCACGATAACTGTCAATTTTTGAGCGCTTAAGGGCCTTTAACTGGTCTGGTTTTGCATTTTCAGAGACTTCAATTACGCTGCAAACATTTCCATATGTGCCAGATCCGAGGGGTTTAACATGAAATAAAATTACCGGTGATTGGTCGACAAAACCACAAAAGAAGACTTGATGAGCAATCTCCGCGACTTTAAAATGTCCGGCTTTATAATTCTCTATTCTTTGTAAGCTTAGAATTATAGCGGCGCGCATAGTTAATGGGGGTAGCTGTTTTTGTTTACCTAACTCATTGATTAAATAAGGAGCTAAGCTCAATAGGATATGACAATGTGCGGAAAAAGTTTTTTCCGAGATCATTTCTTTTTTTTCGGATTCTGAAGGTATAGCAAGCGCTTTTCTAAAATTAAGGTTAAAATCTTGACCTGGTTCCATCATTTTGCGCAATTGTTGGATCGCTGTTGATTCGTCAATGGGAGAGGGCGTCATTAGGACACTGTGCGCTCTAATCATCTTAACACGATTATCAAATTCATTCTGTAGGAGTAAAGGATAGATAGCTGTTCTTGTGAGTGGGGACGGAGATCGGATTGATAGCTTAGATTCTTGTTGTAAAATAGAGGTTGCAAGAATTGTTGTGGAAACTACATCGGGATCTGGTTTTAAACGCTTGGTCTTCTCCTGCGTATCGTAGCCTGATTCAAAAGCCGCATCGAAAGGGCGTTTATGGGATGCATTTGTAGATGTCATAGTTCACTCTTATAATTATTTGTTTATATAAATTAATTGTATTTATTTATTATAAAACAAATTAAAATTAAAGTGAATATTAATTATTTTTTATTTAATATTTGTAATAACTATAATAGCATGACGAAATGGAAGAGATGGATGGTTTAAGAAGCAAAAGCTCCTGCCAAGGCCAAGGATAGGTAGCAATCAGAGTCTTTGTAAATCGGAACATGCTTGCAGGACTTGCTACTTTCTTTTATTACCAGACCGGGACGGTCTGGCTACTTTCTTTAACCAGACCGGGACGGTCTGGTTACCTTCTTTTTTTTGCAGGGCGCGGGACGCGCCCTGGTTTTTTCAAAATCAGGTTGTTTTAGTTTCTTTGAATTCGCCTTCAGGTTTAGCTAAAGCAACTGCAGCAACAGAAGCGACAACCTCTGCTTTAGGTGCTACCCAGCCAAGCTCTTTTCTAGCTACATATGCGTGCTTGTATTTGATATAATCGATTGTCACTTGCGAAATGTTTTCTTTGAGTAAGTCCTTAAACAAAAATTCCTTTTGCTCTAATGTAAATTCGACAAGGTCCTTTCCAGCTTTCTTTGCAGGTTCTATAGCGGCCTTTAAACTATCTAAAATCTCATCTTTCATTAGATTACACGTTGCACTGTGTTCGTTAACGGCTCTGACTCCACCATCACCTTTTGCATTAATGACTTCAAAGCATGCCCAAAAGCAATCTTTAACAAGTTTATTAACATTTAATAAATGGTCGTAGGAAGGTTCTCGCGGAGATAAAGGAATTGGTTTTCCAATTTTTCTTTTTAAATAACTGTGAGGTCGCTCGCTTTCTG
The DNA here is from genome assembly GCA_013821265.1 of Parachlamydiaceae bacterium. GTDB lineage: Bacteria > Chlamydiota > Chlamydiia > Chlamydiales > Parachlamydiaceae > JACDHD01. The sequence goes on from JACDHD010000034.1 coordinate 13,018, forward strand.
AAGCATCGGGATTATCCTGAAAAGCAGCGAGATCGCTTTGATCGAGTCTAGAGAGTGCTGCAGCGACGCAGTGGGGATGCTTTTCTAGAAACATTTTGAGTTCGTAGCGCGTTTTAATGCGATCCCTAAACCATTGACGTTCCATGAGCAGTGTATCTGCTACAGCAAATGTACGAGTGGAAGAAAAACTAATCGATTCACTTGTCATTATATTACCTCGTAAACTAAAGTTTTTAAAGTTCTTTTAAACTGAACATTTAAATATTAATTTTTTACCACTATAAAATCAATTGCCTTTTGGAGCTATATTTTCCTTTTCAGCTTGAGCTGCAGCGCTAAAAGCGCGTGCAGCTGCACCTGAGGAAGCTTCAGAAGAACTTGCAGGGGACGCTGCAGCGACAGCTGACTTACCCCACTCAGCAATCACGTTTTGAAGGTGTCTAAGAACATCTGGCCAGTTGTAGAAGCGTTTGTCTGGATTTTTATGCAGTAGAGCCTTCATCAGTTCGGTAATGATTGGCGGGTAATTCTTTAAATTATCGGTATTAATATCAAATTCTAATTCCGGTTGACGTTTGATGTTTAGGGGGCGTGAAGAACGAGACGTTAAGATTTCATATAGGACCATTGCGCAAGAAAAAGACATCTGCTTCAGGAGGTTTTCAGCGCGAATTTTCGAATTTTTTTCTTTGATCATCTGTTTTATGCGTTGATCCATTTCAGGACATACATAGTGGGGTGAGCCGGAGAACAGATCAAAATTATCTTCCTCTTTTGTAAATGCGACATCCATTAAATCGGAAAAGAGAATCTCATCATTCATATACAACATGTTTTCAGGCTTAATATCTCTATGAACAACATCTGTCTCGTCCAAAATTTTGATGACTGTCTGAGCTAACTTTTCCGCTAGTTGCAGCCGTTCTATTTGCGTCTTATTGCCCTTAGTGATGATGTCGTAAAGACATTCGCCTAGAGGAAAGACAATTCCTTTCACCAAGTGGGAGATTGGGGGTGTTGATTGATCAAGTCTCTTCATGCAGGAGGGTTTTCTAATATCTAGGGGATAGTCCATTTGCACTAAGCCAGGAAAACCTTGAGTTCTTTGTAACCATTCTGTTTCGTTGATTAAATGAGGGGCCGTGTTATACCCATTTGCAGTGGTTTTGGATAATTTAAGGGCTTTGGTTTGGTCTATTTCCGCAGAAGGAGAAATTTCCACAACTGTGAATACATCCCCATATGTGCCTTCACCCAGTTTTTTTATGGAGAATAAAAGTACCGGTTCGGATTCTTTAAAACCGCAGTAAAATATATTTTGTTGAATGCTTAATGAGTTAAAGGCTTGGTTATCATCATTGCCTTGCGCTTCATCTAACGTTAAGCAGTGCTGAACGGCTTCTTGAATGAGTTTAGGGGGTAGTAATTTTTGTTGATTGAGCTTTTCAACTAGGTAGGGCGCTAGATCAGTTAAAGCGCAACAACGCTGCTTCAATTTGCTTAAAGCCTCCTCAGCAGCTTCTCCCTTGTTTTCTGCCTCAGCTGGCATGGCAACTGCTTTTCGAAAAAGAGTCGTGAAATTTGTATTCTCAGAAGCCATTGCCCCCATCTGTGCAGCAGCCTCGAAGGGAGTGATTGGTTGTGGCTGCGTTAAGGCACTTCTTGCTCTAAGTGCAGAAACAAGGCCGTCAAAATATGCTACTTTTAGTGGGGTCTCAGGGGCGTTTTTGGCTTTTTTGTGGTAGAATCGACGTCTTTGATTTTTCGGTTCTTCAGCTGCTGCTTTGCTTTCTCCTTCATCGACTCTTCGAACTGACTGTGGGATGAGTGTTAATTCTGAACAGGCAAACCAGTTGCGTTGAGCTGTTGTTAGACCGAGGAATTCTGTTTCATGCTTAGATTCTTGCTGCAAAACTTCCGTTGCCACAGATGCTACAACGCCATTTTCGCCTTTAGCGCGCTTAGAAGCCCCTTGGTGTTCAATGTCAGGTCCTAGGGCGTCGAGAGCACGTTTTGTTCCTAATGCAAGAGCTGAAATTCTGGAAGACATAATATTATCTACTTTAATTTATTGTGTTATTAAAAAGTTTATTTTTCTTTTAATATTTTAAACTAAAGTTGATTAATCGTGAACATTAACTAATTATTAGTATTTAATAAATTATTAAATATCGACCGGCCGTACATGTTTCGTTTTATTTTTTATCACTGAGAAGAGGGAAGCATGATTTATTAAACAAGATCATTAGGATCGCCTTCGGCGACAGGATATGAGCAAATGACATTTGTTTTACATCCTGTCGCCGAAGGCGATCTTGCCCATCTTTGGAGGAGGTCACATAGGCCCTGCGTGAGGCATCTGTCCCGGAGGAAGTCCCATAGGCGCGGCCTGAGGTCCCATCTGTCCTGGAGGAGGTCCCAAAGTCCCCGTAAAAGGAGGAAGTCCCATCTGTCCTGGAGGAGGTCCCAAAGTCCCCGTAAAAGGAGGAAGTCCCATCTGTCCTCGAGGAGGTCCCAAAGTCCCCGTAAAAGGAGGAAGTCCCATCTGTCCTGGAGGAGGTCCCAAAGCCTCCATAAAACGAGGAAGTTGAGATCGATTCCCTAAGGTTGGAGTACTGATAGGAACTGTTGCTTTGTATTGGTTGCTAGCAATTTCTTCTTCGACTTTAGCGATAATCTCGCCTACAAAATTCCAATTTTGGGGACGTAAATCAGGATTCACATGGAGTAATTCTTGCATGAGTAAAGTTAAGCTTTCGGGATATGCCTCAAGGGGCCTTGTATAGATTGGAAAATTGAAATCAGGATATCCATCTTTTCTACATGGTCTTGGATAGTGAAAATGGCCAACAAAGATCTCATATAAAGTAGATGCACAGGAATACAGCATTCTCTGTATGAGAACCTCAGATCGTTTACTCACGTCACGTTTAGCAATTACTTTCAGGACGCGTTCTTGCATCACTGGACAAACGTATTGATGAGTTCCAAACGCCTTAATGTCAAAATTATTGACTTCCGACAGCAAACAAGTGGCCATTAAGTCTCCAAATCTCAAGTTACCCTCTAAAACTAAGGTGTTATCGGGTTTAATATCTGTTGGAATAATGCCTGTCTTTAGCACCGTTACAACAAGAGAGATGAAGTGTCGAGCCCATAGGAATCTTTCTTTAACTGATGGATTGGATTTTAAAAATTTAACGAGATCGCTCTGACAAAGAGGAGCTAAATACCCTATTTGTTTCACTTTTGTCTGTGTGACGAGTTTCAAAGAGAAATCTATTTCCAAACAGGTCTCTTTATGGTTTAGAGTCTTTATTTGCTTTAATGTAGTTATTTCCTTTTCTAAAGAATCATAGGAGTCATATTTTTTGGTGTTCGTATAGGAGTGCTTAAAAGCTTTTGTGGTATCTGCAGGAGTAAAACGTGAGATTAAGACAACCTTATGAACAATTCCATATGATCCTTGTCCCAATTTCTGTTTAAAAAAGACAAAAGTAGGATGATGATCGTGATGGCCAAGGAGAAATAATTGATTATCTACTTCAAGTGTTTTAAAATGACCCCAGATGAGATTATCTTCTTTTGTAATTAACTTTAACCCCATTTGTATTGCTTTTTGTATCGTTATAGGGGAAAGTTCTTTTTGTAATCCTAGCTCATTGACTAAGTAGGATTTTAAGTTTGATAAATCTATACAGCGAAAGTAAGCCTTTTCAAGGTCGTTATTAATTTGATCCTGAGATCCTTTTCTTTTGGATTCTACTTCTCCAGGTAATGCAAGGGCTTTCAGAACTTCTCTAGTCAGTCCTTTTTCAGCCATTGTTTCTACCAGCTTTATAACTTCCTCTTCACTTTTTGGTTTTGGGCTTGTAAGCGCAGTGTGGGCATGAAGGGCTCTAAACAAATAAAAGTAATTTGACACTTGTAAAAGTGGACTAGATACTTTTGAAGAAACTGAAGGGGCTTCTGCAACTTCCTTCCATTCGCCCTCTCTTGATGGTTCTTGTGGAATAGGTGTAAAAGATTCACTAGACAACCACTCCATTTCTACTTGGCTCAAACCAGCTCCTTGTTCCAACACAGGTGAGGCAGTTTCAGCTACGCGAGTATCTGTATCAACCTTAGCGCGTTTTGCTGCAGGACCCTGAACGACGTCATTGTCATAGAGTCTTGTTTTACGCTTACACTGGCGTGTAGGCTGAGGAGGCAGAGTCAATGTGTCCGCAGCTGCCGTATTTGTAATGTTTTGAAGAGGACCCATATTTGTTACCTTAATTGCGTTTATTTTCTTTATTAGATGTATCAGCTGCAGTGGTTTTAAGTATTCTAGCGGTCCTGCCACCGTGTGACCGAGGAGATGCAGCAGAATCGGTGGCTGGCTTATTTCTAATTATAATTTTTTGGAGAACATCAAGAACCATTTCCCAGGAATAGAGGCGCTTGTCAGGATCTTGATGTAGTAACGCCTGCATCATCTTAGAGATAATTCGAGGGTAATGTTTTAAATGATCCGTATTCAGATCAAATATCAATTCTGGATGATGTTTTTTGTTAAGGGGGCGAGAAGGATATGGGGTTAAAATGTCATACATGACCATCGCACAGGAAAACGACATCTCTTTCAAGAGATAGTCAGAGCGCTTTTCAGAATTTTCGTCTTTGATCATTTTCTTTAAATGCTTCCCCATTTTTGGGCATATATAGCTTGGTGTTCCTGTATAGATATTAAAATTGTCAGTCTCACTTAACGTTGCCATGTCCATTAGATCGCAAAAAACAAGCTCACCGTTAAGGTACAGGATATTTTGCGGCTTAATGTCCCTATGGACCCAACCATGATCGGACACTGCGATGACAGTTTGAGCTAACTTTTCCGCCAGTTGCAATCTCTCTAATTGTGTTAAATTCCCCTCAGCTAGGATCGAGTGAAGAGATTTGCCTTTTGGGAAGACAATGCTCTTGATCATAGGATAGATGGGGTTCCTATGTGATTTTTTCAGTGCAGCAATTTCAGAGTCGCTTCTGGCGGTCTCTAAAGAGTATTCCATTTGCAATAAGCCAGGAATACCTGCAACCCGTTCAAAATATTCAACTTCATTGACTAGTTCTTGATATGAGTCATAACCGTCTATAGGATCTATTTTGGAAGTTTTAAGGGCTTTGATTTGATCGGGCTCTGCTGAAGGGGCAACTTCCACCACTTCGCACACAAGTCCCGACCCCCCTTCACCAATTTTCCGAACTGGAAATAAGAAGGTTGGTTCCGAATCTTTGAAGCCACAGTAAACTAACCTTCCTTCAATTATCAACCGCCTAAAACCAACTGTAGCATTGTTGCTCTCTTCATCAAGTTGTAAAGATTTTTGGATCGCTTGTTGAATGCAACTAGAGGGCAGCAATTTTTGCCGTTTGAGTTTTTCAAGTAGATAGGGACTGAGATCCACTAAGGCGCTACAACGATTTCCTAGTTTGCGGATCGCATCCCCTTCGGCTTCGCCCTTTTTCTCTGCTTCATAGGGCATAGCCAGTGCTGTTCGAATTTGTGCAGTGAAATTTGAACTCTCGGTCATTGACTTCATTTGCGCAACAGCTACGCTGTGAGAAATTGCTGTTGAGTGAGTGAGGGCGCTTCTTGCTCTAAGTGCAGTCAGAAGTGCTTCATAATCATTTGGCTTTAGAGGGGTGTCTAGAGCATTTTTGGCCTTTTTATGATAAAAGCGGGTTTTTAATTTCTCTGCCGCAGCATCCTCTTTCCACTCGCCTTCAACTGAGGAAGGTCGTTTAGGAATGGGTACAGAATCACCCATCAGCCAATCGGATTCTGCTTTGTGCCGTTTAGTTTCCTCTTGCCATCTAGATGTGACACTATCCATCACGCGAGTGTCGGTACGTTTTACTGGCGTTTTAGCGTTTGTATCAAGACTAAGTTCACGAAGAACTCTATCTCCGACGCATGCTGTTGAAAGCGGAGTAGACATAATACCTTTATTTATTTTTTAATATTTTAAAGTATAGCTGAATAGTTAATTAAAGCAAATATGTAATAATTAGTTGTAATATATAAATAATTTAGTTTGTTTGATTGGATGGTTGGATGAATGAACATTGGACATTGGACATGGACGAATTGGACTGATTGGACTGATTGAGACAATTGCATAAGTCTTAACCCGTGCCCGATTCCTAAACCAGGTCGTCCTCGGCCTGAAAGTAACCAGGGCGTCCCGCCCTGCAAAAAAAAGAAGGTAGCCAGACCGTCCCGGTCTGGTAAAAAGGACGACAGACCTGTATGGCTTGGCAAAACTGGAGAAGTTACATCACAACAAAATAACCCGGCTTTTTGCAGGGCGGGACGCCCTGGTTACTCTCAGGCCTGACGCCCTGGAAAGGACGATTTATGCAATTGTCTATTACAGGGCTCCTACATAGTGAGAACTAATACCAGGCCTGCGCTTCGCTTGGCCTTCGCTATGAAATTTCTGCCCTTCGGGCCTAGAACAAGGATGGGGCAAAGCAAGGGCAAAGGCAAGGAAATTCTTAGCCTGATGCGTATGGGGTGGAACCCCCTTTCAAAATTCGTGGCAATGGGGGTTTGTGGTTTTAAGGAAGTTAAATATTGCCTGGACGCGTGTCTGAATGGGGGTTGAGTGAAGGGAGCCGAACCAGAGGCCGAAGCTACCTTTATCTTGAGGGTTTGTTGCTTGAGTCATTTTGATGGCAAAGACGAAGAGGTTGCAGTGTTTATCTTCAAAGAAGTAGGTAGCGCCAATGAGATCCGTCGGGACTTCAATGCAGTTTAGTGGGGTGTCCACTAGGTTTTCGGGGTAGTTCATCAGTTCTTGTTTATAGATTTTTTGTTGCTCTTCGGTGCGCTTGGCAAGACCATTGCTGGGGTAAGCTACAGAAAGCGTTCCGCCTTTAGCTAGAAAGTCTCTGATGATTGTAGTGCGAGCTAGAACAGTGCCAATGCGTTTGTCCTGGGCGATCGCAGGATCGACAAGACCTTTAGAAATTTCTCCTTTTGTGCAAAGGGGAGTTGCTGGCATTGGAGTTAAGATGATCCCAGCTAGGTTCGAAATTTCAGCTGGTTCGTAGAAGGCTTGGGAATTGTCGTTGCTAAGCTCTTTGCTCAAAAAGTCCTCCATGATTGCCTGGAAGGTGACAAAAGGGGTGCGGATATCCTTGTCAGTGCCTGTGACTTCATAGACCCCGTTTTTGCACAATGCGTTTAAAATTTTGGAGAGGTCTCCACGCATAGCGGAGAAGTCTTTTGCGCTGATTCCTGGCATGTCAACGATGCTATCAATTTTGTTTGCAATTTTAAATTGGAGTAATTGCAAGCTTTCTTGCTGAGTTGCTTTTGAAGGTGGTTCAGAGGCATTTAGGCCTATTGAGTTTGTGAAAACACCACTAAATAATGCGAGGAGTGCTAATGCTTTGATCTTGTTCATAGTAAACTTTGGGTGAGGTTTCTTACATGATGAGGTTATTTTTTTTGAACGTTGCAAAGGAGCGCTAGGTAGCGCTGCGCATGGCTTGTGCAGTGAAAACAGTTTGGGTCGTGCAGCTCGCGACAACGGTGACAAACCGTATGTTAAAGGCGCTCGCAGTGAGGATAGTCGTGCTGTCATAAAGAGATTCCTTTATGGCAATTCTTGTAAATGAGGTAAGACGTCATCGAGAGAAAGTTTGAATTGTGAGTCATCAAACTCTTTCGTTCTCTGTTGTTCTGCGCCGTAAATGCGTTGAAGTTTATATGTAGTTGTTGTCGTTTTCGAGGCCAAAACCATTTCTGGTTCTACAAAAGCTTGTGTTCCATGCCAACCCAACTCTGCCATAATCTTGCGTTGTGCATCACAAAGTTCTTTTGATTTAAAACCTTTCATCTGTTTTTGAGGTTCCACATAACCCTTATCGAATAGTGTAAAGGTCAGGGGTTTTGTCGTGTCGCCTAAAATTTTCAAAAAAAGCTGGGTGGCTAATGCAGTTGTTTCTCTGGATAGTTTTGTAACAGGGAGCTTTAGTAGTGCTGCCCTAAGGCGTTCAAGCGCCTCAGCTTCAATATCCATGTCTTTTAAAGATATTTCATATAGGTTAGGAGAAACAACAACGAGAGAATCTCCACTTCTTTTCAACAGAATCTCAATGCGACGACCGGGTTGTTTAACCAAAAATTCGACACTGTTCAAAGAAGATCTGTCGGCTGAGTTAAAACGAATTTCTAATGTGGCAGACGTTTTTGGTTTATAATAATAGGTCTTAAATTTGGGGCAATCTGCCTTTGCAAATAGCTTTGCGTACCTTGCAGCATCTTCTTTTGCAGCTGTAGCACTTCCACTTAAAATTCTATCGTAGGCAACATCCAAAACCTTTTTAAGGTGTGTTTCAGAGTAAAAACCAAGACAACGCAAAAAGCGTTTACCGGCGTTTAGTTTTTTTTCTTGAAGTTGATTTTTTGCATCGAAGTAATAATAGCTTTTTGTTTGAATAAGCTTACTGATAGAACACATAAAGTCTCCTGTATAATTAGAAAGGATAGTGTAAGTGTTTTGTTCTTTTTATGCCATGACTTTTCCTTTTTGGAGCCTTCAAGCGGCTAAGGCCTCTAACATCGAGAAGTAACTTAGTTGGTCGGAATGGCTTGCCGATATGGTAGCCAGGCCGTCCAGGCCTGGTAAAAAAAGGACGACAAGACCGGGACGGTCTGGCTACCATATAGGAAAAATAACTGTAGTTACTCAGGATAAAGGATATGGTGGAGCGTCAAACCATGCGCTGGAGCCGTTACACCTGCTTGAGTACGATCTCCAGTCAACAAAAGCTGAGGCACATCATCAACTAAAAGCTTTCCATTGCCAACGTAGGCAAGTGTTCCTACGATGTTGCGAACCATTTTATATAGAAAATGGTTACCGGAAATGTGGAGTTCTAGGCTATTTTCAGACAATTCTACAATCTTGATTTCATGAATTGTGCGCACGTAATCCGTATAGGAGGCATTTTTCTTAAAGTTACAAAATGCAGAAAAGTCGTGAGTTCCTTTTAACAGATCCGCTGCTTCTCGCATCAATTGAAGATTAAGCCGCTCAGGGTAATGCCATGAATAAAAACGGTGCTGCGGCATCTGAATGGCTCCGTAGCAGATTGTGTAGCGATATTCCTTGCCAATGCAGTCTAGGGTAGGGTGAAAGTCATGTGGCATGCGCTCTATGGAGCATACGACAATGCTACCTTTCAACAAGCTGTTGAGACTGTGTTGTAGCTTTGAAAGGTCGGGGAGTGGCTTGTAAGGGAGAAAATTGACTACTTGTCCGCGTGCATGGACTCCAGCATCGGTTCGACTGGCAGCCTGCAACTGTATTTTTTCTTGTAAAATCTGTTCTAGAATATCCTGAAGGGTTGATTCCACACTAGGGCCAACATTATTTTTTTGCCAACCTAGGTAGGGAGCGCCATCATACGCGATCAGTAGCTTGATGTTGGAGGGATTAGCCATAGACGGCTACGAAGAGTTTAATCCCTTCTGCTAGGCGCTGTATTCCTAATAGAATAAGCACCATGCCCATCAATTTTTCTAGGGCTAATAGCCCGTTGTTGCCTAAAAATTTGTGTAGGTAGGGGGCGATAAGGAAAACAAAAGTTGCTGCTAGAGTTGAGAGGACGATGGCGATAAGCATTAAGGTCCCACTAGCTTCTAGGCTAGAAAAGAGCATGATGGTTGCCAAAAGGGAAGGACCTGCGATTAGCGGAATAGCTAAAGGAACAATAAACGGTTCGCCTTTAGGAAGGTTTGAGCGAAAACTGTTGTCGCTGGGAAAAAGGATCTTAATGGCGATTAGGAAGAGGATGATGCCGGAGGCGATGCGTACAGTGATTTCTGAAATCCCTAGAATGGTAAAAATGTAATCACCTAGGTAGTTAAAGATGATCATCGCCAGAAAGGCGATTCCCATTTCGCGAAGTAGGAGGAACAGTTGTCGTTTTGGAGTGACACCTTTCATTAGAGTGAGGTAGGAGGCAATATTACCGATTGGATCCATGATAAAAAATAACATGATTGCTAAGGAGAAGAGCGACATAGATTCCATATTAAGCCTCGAATGTCTGGATGAGTAGGGCGCTTCCCTTTACGAGCATTTCTACGGAAATCATGGCAAGAATCATGCCCATAATTTGCTCTAAGGCGGCTAAACCGCGTTTACCTAAAAATTTTTGCATGTAGGGTGCTGTGGCTAAAACGGCGACCACACCGGCCCATGCAATCAAAATTGCTGCCGTGATTTTAAAATTACTTGGTTCAAGTTTAGATTTCAGCATGATCACAGCGAGCAGACCAGGTCCTGATAGGATCGGAGTGGCAATCGGAACGATATAGGGTTCCTGTTTATTTGTAGAAACTAGCTCTTCTTCGGATGCGCCGTGAGAAAAGATCATGCTTAAGGAAACGATAAAGAGAAGGGATCCACCAGCCAATGTGACAGCAAAATCTTGAATGCTTAACATTCCCAAAAACCATTCTCCCATGTATTGAAAAAATAGGGCTAGGATGAGAGAAAAGAGTGCTTCGCGAAGGAGAATAATCCTTTGACGTCGAAAATCGAAATCTTTTACCAGCGCAATGATAGCAGGGGAGTTCCCTATGGGATTAGCGACTAGAAAAAAGGTCAAAGCCAATGCAAACACATAACCTCAGGATGTTTAGTCACGTGATTGTTTGATGTCTTGATGTGTTCTTAATCCAAAAAACACGCCCACTGGTAAGCTCATGGCTATTCCTATAGGAAGATAGAAGCAAGAGGCAACTAATCCAGCGACGCCTAAAAGATAGACGAGTTCGGAGTAATCTTTTCTAAATTTTTCAAAAATTGTTATGATTTTATTTGCCAATTGAGGATTGGAGATTTCCAATTTTGCTATTGTCACGTTTGTGAGGAATCCAATCACTCCAATGGTTGCTAGAGGAGGCATAATTGCGCTCCACACAAAGTAAGCTGTACCCGATGCTAATATCCAAGGACTATGATTTGTAGCTTGTTTTATTGTTACATCGCTGGGCGCATAACTAGCAGCCGTTGATTGATCATGTGCTCTAAATTCAGCTGAGACTTGTGAACGAATTGGGTCGCTACGTTTGCTTTCTAATAATGGTCCGCTCATATGGATTCCTTATATGTAAAAAAGGATAGTTTAGTTTTCTATTCTTTATCTGTCAAGAGAAGGGGCTTCTGCCCCTTCACCCCGCAAGAGGATTTGCATCCTCTTGACTCCTTTTATAGTGGGGTTTGCGCAGCCGTGACGCTTTCTGCGTTGTGCTCTATTTTCTATCTATTTGCAAGGAAAGTTGGACTTTGCACATTTAAGCCGCTTCGCGGTTGGGTAGACTTTTGCAAGAACACATTGCTAGTAGAAACAGAAGACAAACATCTGATTGCCCGTGCCCGATTCCTAATAAACTTAAAAATGAGAAAAAGGGAAAGTTAACAATGTCACAGGATACGTAGCTTTTTAGCAAATCGGGCACGGGCACGCTCACGGGCACGGGCAAGGGAAAAACGTAGTAATAGTGCAAATCTATCGTTGCAGCAGATTTATAAAAAGACTATAATGCGCACTCTTAAAAGACTATAATGCGCACTCTTAAAGGAAAGGATTTTGCATGAACACCCAGATTCTTGCTGCTTTTTTCACATACTTTGCCATCCTGTTAGCTATCGGATTGGCTGCTCACAAAAAGCAGTCTTCAGATGCCGATTTTGTCATCGGCAATCGATCCTTAAATTTTTGGCTGACAGCACTTTCAGCACATGCTAGTGACATGAGCGCTTGGTTATTTATGGCATTCCCTGCAGCTGTTTTTATTGGAGGACTCCCTCAGATTTGGACAGCCATTGGGCTTACTTTTGGGATGTGGTGTAACTGGCAATTTGTTGCGACTCGACTTCGCACAGAAACAGAAAAATATGATAGCTATACACTCTCTACCTATTTTGAGCGTCGCTACAAAGATAATTCTGGTGTTTTGCGCATTCTGACAGCATCCGTAGCTCTTATTTTTCTAACCAGCTACCTTTCTGCTGGATTGATAGCTATGGGACTACTGTTTGAATCCATTTTTGGTATCGATTACTACATTGGCATCTCAGTGGCTACCTTTGTTGCAATGAGTTACACCTTCTCTGGGGGCTTTATCACAGTTGCATGGACGGACCTATTTCAAGCCATATTTCTTTTAGGCATGATTATCCTTGTTCCTACAGCTGCATACTTAACGATTCCAGAAGGTTATAGTGCCATCGAAGCAAGTGCCAATAGTCAAGCGATTGCGCTTACCGTATTACCGGAAGTTTCGTTTAATGCGTTTTTCTCGATCTTGTTCCTACTAGTATGGGGATTGGGTTACTTTGGTCAACCGCATATTGTGACAAAATTTATGGGAATTAAGAATCCTAAGGATCTCGTAAAGTCAAAGTATGTAGGGATTACTTGGCAAATCATTGCCTTAACTGCAGCTGCTGTTGTAGGGTTAGTAGGAATTGGCTATTTTCCTGAAGGGATAGCAAACCCTGAACTTGTTTTTGTCGATATGGTGAAAGGGCTCTTTCACCCATACTGGGCAGGTCTTATCCTTTGTGGAATCATTGCTGCCAATATGTCGACAATGGATTCACAGATTCTTGTGTGCGCTTCCATTTTGAGCGAAGACTTTTATAAGAGAATGGTTAAGGCTGCTTCACCACGCCAACTTTTGAGGGTGTCGCGGTTTGCTGTTATCTTGATTGCCATCATTGCTTTAGGTTTAGCATATAGTCGAAATACAACAGTTTTAGATGTGGTGTTCTATGCGTGGTCTGGACTAGGCTGCTCCTTCGGTCCATTAGTGCTTATGTCTTTATATTCCAAACGTGTAAACAAATATGGTGCCATCGCAGGTATTATTACAGGTGGTGTTTTTGTTGGGGGGCTATGGGGATGGCTCAATCCGCAGATTACTTATCTTGCAGTTCCAGCGTTGCTGCCAGGCTTCTTCTTGAGCCTTTTGAATATTTACTTGGTATCGATTCTATTTGAAAAAATTGGATGTAACGACCTTGTGAAAACAAAAGAAGGGTAGGGGTTCTGTACCCGGTTAGCCTTCCGTGCCCGTGCCCGACTTTGCTAACCCGTGCCCGTGCCCGACTTGCTAAAGAGCTACGTAAAATTGTAG
>JACDHD010000120.1 GCA_013821265.1 Parachlamydiaceae bacterium
TTGATAGGTCTAGACTATATTGTCAGCCGTGTTAAATTTTTACTTGTCGCAATTTTGTTAATTTTTTCACAAGCTCTCCCGGCCTGGTTTTTATATTGATTTACAAAGTGAATTTTAGCGATTTTTACCTGGCCGGGACGGCCTGGCTACCATATTGCTTTGCAAGGGCAGCGGCAAGATTAAGTTGCCTTCCACCGTGTGGTTATTTATTCAACAGACAAAAAAGCCTAAGTAGATTACCATAGTGAGCTTGAGTTCCTATGCAAAAATTTAACTCGGGGAATGATGAGACAGCAGATCACAGCTCTGGTAAGAAAATTTTCTTCCTTCACTTATTTGAATATCACCCAATTTCTAGGGGCGATGAATGACAACATCTACAAGCTCCTCACAATTTACTTCTTTATTCAAATGGAAGGCATTGAAAATAGCCACATCGTCTTAGCGACCACAGGCGCAATCTATGTGATGCCCTTTCTTTTGCTCTCGTCTTCTGCAGGAATTTTAGCCGATCGCTACAGCAAGCGAAACATTCTCATCCTCACAAAAATGTTAGAGCTGGTGATCATTAGCTCCGGACTCTTTGCCTTCGCCTACTCAAGCAAAATAGGCTCCTACTGCATCCTCTTTTTCTTAGCAGTGCACAGCGTTTTATTTAGCCCTTCGAAATATGGCATACTCCCTGAACTATTGCCTCCTGAGCGCATTTCTAAAGCCAACGGGATCATGACCTCCTTTACCTACTTGGCAATCATCCTTGGAACCTTTTTGGCCTCTTTCCTTTTAGATATCACCGGTCGCAACTTCATTATTGCCTCAATGTTTTGCGTTGTACTCTCCATTATCGGTCTAACAGCAAGTCTATGCATTCAGTACACACCGCCCTCCGGATCGCGCAAAAAATTAGATATCCATTTCATCTCCGATATTTATCAAACGCTCAAATGGGCTAAGAAAGAACCCTCTCTACTCGCTGCTATTTTGGGATCTGCCTTTTTTCTCTTTTTGGGAGCCTATGTACAGCTAAACATGATTCCTTTTGCGGTACAGTCGCTAGGTCTTACAGACGTCCAAGGTGGATATCTGTTTCTATTAACTGCTATTGGAATAGGAACTGGATCGATTATTGCAGGTAAGATGTCTGGAAATCGCGTTGAACTTGCTCTGACTCCACTGGCTGGTGTTGGCATCACAATTAGCTTTTTTGCTCTCGACATGCTTGCTCAAAACATCTTTGCAGTTGTGCCCTTAGTCATGATAATTGGAGTTTTTGGAGGTATCTATTTAATCCCTCTCGATTCCTATGTCCAGGTCTCCAGTCCTAAACAAAACATCGGTCAAGCAGTAGCTGCAACGACATTTTTGAGCTTTTTAGGTGTTCTTTTTGCCTCTATTTTGCTGTATGTTCTCAGTGAACTTTTTGGACTTCAAGCCCACCAAGGCTTTGCGATTATTGGAAGTTTGACATTAGCTATCACTGTCGTCTATACGTTTTTGTTTTTCGATTACCTGACACGCTTTTTAGGCATGATTTTATCCCGCATTCACTTTCGCACAACGTCTACAGGAACTGAAAATATTCCAGAAGCGCCAGCCCTATACGTGTGCACTCATACAGCATGGAACGATACGCTTTTAATGCTTGGAGCTCAAAGACGGCGCATGCGCTTCTTTATCGAACACGAGCAAGAGCATTCAAAATGGCTCAAGCGTTTGTACCGATTACTGCGCGTCGTATTAATTCCAGAAATCGAATCTCTAGAAAATAACCCCGCTTGCCTCACAGCAATCAAAAATACTCTGGAAAAAGGAATTTCCGTCTGCATTTTTATTAGCGATCCGAACGTGAGCAAAGAATTTGATAAATTAAAGCACGCGCACTTAGTGCGTGAGATTTTGCAAGACAAACGCTGCCCTCTTGTCGCTGTGCATATTGAGAAAGGGGAGAAGGATAAAAAGCCGAGATTTTTTAGAAGACTTCTCAACAAATGTCGTGTTCCTGCTTCTATTTCCTTTGAGGCGGTTTCATGGGAAGACACTTCTACAGGGAGTGGTGTTGATTCTAACCGTTCACAAATTTATCGTCTACGAGCAGAGAGTAAAGCCATTCCTCCTCACGAACAAGAAGCTTATTAGTATTTCTTTTTGGAGTGCGGTGGCAAGCCCTTACAGTTGGACACATCCACACGCCGCGATAATATGGTAGCCAGACC
>JACDHD010000092.1 GCA_013821265.1 Parachlamydiaceae bacterium
GTGGCTATGTAGAGCAAAAAGGTGGGGAGCCCCCTGGTGTAAAAACGATGTGGAAAGGCATGGCACGAATGGTTGATTTTTCGTTGGCTTGGGAAGCATTTGGTAGGTAAAAAATGCTCTTGAATAGCCTGTCAGATAGAAATTGGAGACTTATGGGTAATAGGATGCGTGAGCGTGCCCGTGCCCGATTCGCTAATCTTAAAATGAGTGAATAGAAAAGTTAAGAATCTCTCATTTTTGCATTGCTTTTTAGCTAATCGGGCACGGGCACGCTCACGGGCACGGGCACGGAAATGAACAAAACACATCTAGCTTACTGTCGTTTTTCTGCGTTTTCTTATCGCACTGCGTCTCCAGCCCTCTGCTGTTTGAATTCTCTTTTGTGGAACGAGCTTTTTCGTTTTAACCTCTTTTACCACTTCTTCTTTAGGTAATGTCACGCGTTTAGGAGCACTGCGTACCGTTACCTTTGCTGTCTTCACCGTTTTCACCGGTTTTGTACTCTTCACGGTTTTTGTAGTCTTTTTAGCTGTTCTCATATAGCACCTCCTAAATTCTACTATTTAGCAAGTCGGGCACGGGCACGCTCACGGGCACGGGCACGGAAAATATAAACGTAATCTACACGTGATAATATGCATTTGGCGTGCCAACATGCTCCCTCAAGACAAAACAACTGCACTAGACATAAGAAAGTCGACTTGGTATGGTAATTTTTAATCTCTCCAATGATTTTAGGAGCTTTCCATGAATCAAAATTTCACCGATGCGGTAACCGATGCATTACAGCGCGCCTTTGCCGATGCGCAGCGACGTAATAATACAGAAGTCACCGACAACCACCTACTTTACGCCTTTATTGAAGATCCTGAGGGCTACTTTCAATCGGTTCTCTCCCATTTTAATGCAAAACCTAAAGAGCTTGCTGTCAATCTCGATCAAGCCTTGAGTCGTCTTCCCACCTATAGCGGCCAAACAATGGAACCTCCTAATGCTGGCCGCAGCCTACAGGGACGCATCACAGAAGCACAAAACCTAGCCTCAAAGCTGCATGATACATACACCAGCAGTGACCACTTTCTCCTTGCCTATTGGCAAAACGATAACGAGCCCCTTTCCGATTGGAAACGCACT
Source organism: Parachlamydiaceae bacterium (assembly GCA_013821265.1). Classification (GTDB taxonomy): domain Bacteria; phylum Chlamydiota; class Chlamydiia; order Chlamydiales; family Parachlamydiaceae; genus JACDHD01. Next base: position 1,135 of record JACDHD010000092.1, read on the forward strand.
TCAGGCATAACTCTCAAACAACTAGAAGAACAAATTAAAAAAATCCGAGGTGACCGCCATATGGACTCCCCTGCTGCCGAATCAAGTCTTCAGACATTAGAAAAATACTGCAAAAACCTAACGACGTTGGCAAAACAAGGAAAACTCGATCCCGTGATTGGACGCGATGAAGAGATTCGTCGTACCATGCAGGTGTTAAGTCGACGCACCAAGAATAATCCGATGCTGATCGGAGATCCCGGAGTCGGTAAGACAGCAATTGCAGAAGGTCTGGCCCAACGTATTATTCAGGAAGATGTCCCAGAAACTTTAAAAAATAAGCAGATCTTATCTCTCGATATGGGCAGTTTAGTTGCCGGTACAAAGTATCGTGGCGAGTTCGAAGAGCGTTTAAAGGGCATTTTGCACGACATTGAAAAGAGCGAAGGAAAGATCATTCTGTTCATTGACGAAGTGCACACTCTCATCGGTGCTGGTGCTACTGAAGGGGCTATGGATGCCGCAAACCTTCTCAAACCAGCGCTTGCACGTGGATCATTGCATTGCATTGGCGCAACAACAATAAATGAATACCAAAAGCACATCGAAAAAGATGCTGCTCTGGAACGCCGTTTCCAACCAGTCATGATTAATGAACCCTCCGTCGAAGATTCTATTGCTATCCTTCGGGGATTGCGTGAACGGTATGAAATTTTCCACGGAGTCCGCATTACCGAATCAGCTATCCATGCTGCAGTGCTTCTCTCCTATCGCTACATTCCTGATCGCCGTTTACCTGACAAAGCGATTGACCTGATTGATGAAGCTGCTAGCTTAATTCGCATGCAACTTGGGAGCCGTCCTCTTCCTATCGATGCCAAAGAACGAGCTCTTTCTAGTTTGATCGTAGAAAAAGAAGCGTTGCGTCGTGAAAATACTCCAACAGCAAACGCTGAGGTCACGCGTCTCGAGGGTGATATTGCCCAAATTAAAGAAGAATTGGCTGTGTTAAAACAGCAATGGGGAAAGGAAAAAGGGCTCATTCAAGCAATCAAAGAAAAGAAAAATGTATTTGAACAACTGCGCTTTCAAGAAGAAGAGTACGAACGCAAAGCAGACTACAATAAGGTTGCAGAACTACGCTACAACTCGATTCCAAAGCTGCAGGGGGAACTAGAAGAGACAAATAAAAAACTAAATGAGCTCCCTCACCGCCTTCTACAAGAGGAAGTCGACGAAGAGCTGATCGCTCAAATTGTATCTAAATGGACTGGCATTCCTGTTAGCAAAATGTTGGAAGGCGAAGCACAACGCCTTCTCGATCTTGAAAAAGAGTTGAGCAAGCGCGTCGTTGGACAGGAATTAGCCATCACAGCTGTAAGTGAGGCCATTCGCCGATCGCGATCGGGATTAAGCGATCCTGGACGACCCATGGGAGCCTTTTTATTTTTAGGTCCAACAGGAGTGGGAAAAACAGAACTGGCTAAGGCTCTTGCAGAACAGCTATTTGATCAGGAAGAGGCGATGATTCGCTTGGACATGTCCGAGTACATGGAAAAGCATAGCGTCTCTAAGTTAATCGGATCTCCTCCAGGATACGTTGGCTACGACGAAGGAGGACAGCTCACAGAGGCTCTTAGACGCAGACCTTATGCTGTCGTGCTGTTTGACGAAGTTGAAAAAGCACACCATGATGTTTTTAATATTTTACTTCAGATTTTTGACGATGGCCGCATCACAGACAGTAAGGGCCGAACCGTTAACTGTAAGAACGCTCTATTCATTATGACGTCTAATCTGGGTTCTGATTTGCTTTTGCAGCAAATGGAAAAATCAAAAACGCGTCTTTCTAAAGAAGAAATTTTAGCAACGTTAGATCCAGTCATTAAGGCACACTTCCGTCCTGAATTTATCAACCGTTTAGATGACATTTTGCCTTTCTTGCCGTTACAGCGCGAAGACATGGAGAAGATCGTAGAGATCCAACTGCACCATCTTGTGCATCGCTTGGCAGAACGCCAAGTGGGTTTGACATGGACTCCAGAGGTACTAAAATTCCTTGCAGAGGAGGGTTACGATCCATTCTTTGGTGCACGTCCTTTGAAGCGTATGATTCAGCACGATGTGGTTAACATGCTAGCCACAGCGATTTTGGAAGGAAAGATACCTCCTCATGCGACTGTAAAGCTGCACATGAAAGACGGCAAAATCGTTTTTACATTGGATAATGGCAAAAAGTAGAAGTGTTCGTTTTGTTTTTTACCACAGAGACACAGAGAGCTCAGAAAGAACGCGTTTAGCTTCAAAATTTGAGAATTGGTAAAATTAACGAATAAATTCGAATCTGGATATGACGTAACAAGTAAGATGAAAAAAATACTTCGCGTGGGCGCAAGCCCATGCGAATGCTGGTTTTTAAAAAGCCTCAGCTTTTTAAAAAGACATCGAAAAGCATAACATAGAACACAGCAAAGCTACGCAACCCCCTCGCTCTCTGTGCTTCTCTGTGCCTCTGTGTCTCTGTGGTAAAAAACAAAACGAACACTTCTGCAATCGTTTCTTACAGCTCTTCTTTTTCTTACTTTAATGTGGGTAACTTAATTTTGTTGAGGCCGTTCAGGGCAGCAATACGATACCCTTCCGCATAGGTTGGGTAATTGAAAACTTGATCCACAAAATAACTAATTTTTGCATTAAAGCTCGCAGCGACCTGTCCAATGTGAATCACTTCAGTGGCTCCGCGACCAATAATGTGTACACCTAAGATCTGCAACGTTTCCGCATGGAACAGAATCTTAAACATCCCCATTTCTAAATTATCACCTGAGATATGACTACGGGCAATTTCATAATAATAGGCACGTCCCACTTCATAATGGAATCCAAGAGCCTTTAATTCATCCTCAGTATAGCCAAATGAAGAAATTTCAGGAATGGTATAGATCCCTACAGGATAAAATACTGGAAAATAATGAATATCGCTTCCACAGGCATGTCTGGCAGCTAAACGTCCTTGCTCCATACTTGTTGAGGCCAAAGAAGCTCCGCCGATTACATCGCCTACAGCATAGATGTGGGGCATATTTGTTTGAAATAACGCGTTGACAATGATGTACCCTTTATTATTAACCTTAACGCCAGCATTTTCGATTCCCAATGCCTCAGCATTTGCAGTGCGTCCTAAAGCATAAAGTAGGACATCGCTCGTCAACGTTGTTCCATCTGTAAGCTTAACGTAGGCACGCCCATCGTGTTTTCCGATCTCTTCAGGCTCTTTATTTCCCCGAAATTTTAATCCGATATCAACTAAAGCTGTCTGAATATGTACACCGATCTCTGTATCTAACTGAGGAAGCATGTTAGCTCGCCTATCTACAACAGTGACTTCGGTGCCTAGAGCGGCAAAAAAGCTGGCATACTCAGCTCCAATGACTCCCCCACCCAACACAATCATCGATTTAGGCACTTCTGTAATCCCCAAAAGGGTCGTGGAATCTAAGATGATTTTGCCGTCAAAAGGGACATTGCTCGGATTGCGAGGCTTGGAACCTGTGGCTATAATAAAATTAGTAGCAGTGATTTTGTAAACCGATTTGCCTTCCAGATTGCTAATGGAGAGCGTATAGGGATCTTCAAAGCTGGCTTTACCGCTTATTACGCGGATGCCATTTTTTCGAAGTTGTCGAATCACCAGATCTTTTTCTTCGAGAATAACCTGATGGAGTCGTTTGTTTAAATCTTGGATTGTGACACTACCGCGCTCGTAGCTTTTATCAGCAAACCGTCGATCGTGAAAGCGCGTCAACGCAAGAATAGATTCGCGAAAGGTTTTTGAGGGAATCGTCGCAGAATAGAGGCAGTTTCCTCCTGGATCCTGCTCTTTTTCTACAACTGATACACTTTTTCCTAGTTTTGCAGCTTGGATAGCAGCTTTCTGTCCCGCTGGTCCCGATCCAATAACAACTAGATCAAACGTCAATTCTTCCATATATCCTCGCTTGCTTCACCCTAACGGAGTCATCAAAATAATTGCAACTGCTTCTAGAGGAAAATTCCTGTATCGATTATCTTGAAATTTACAAGATAGGTAATATGGCAAAAACGAATTTCACCAAAACCGAAGAAGCCCTTGCAGCAGCTTTGGAAAAAATGAAAGTGGAAGAGCTGTTAGCACGTGCTGATGCAATTGCAGGCAAAACAAATGCGACACAAATTTCTCATGAACAGACACACCTTATTCACTCATTACAACGAGATCTAAAGCGTTTACATCGTCACGATAAGGAGATCTACAAAAAGCTTGGTATCAAGCGGACCAGCTTAAAGAAACTATTTGAAAATGCTGCTGCAATGAGTCCTACAGAATGGGAAAATTTACTGGTCTTTAAAAAACAAGTCGACAGCTACATTCAGCTATTACCCGCAGAGAATTCCAATGATCAACTCGTAGCCGAAGCGCGCAAAAAACATATCAACAAGCGATTCAATGTCAGCGATAAGTGGTTACCTCTTAAGTAAGCAGAAAAACCCCCTTTACTTTATTAGCAAAAACATGATATCTTCGTGCTCTAACTTGATTTTTATTGGAGAGCATCATGTCGAAGGTTTGTGAAGTTACAGGCAAGAAAACCACACGAGGTTATCGCTATGCGATTCGCGGGATTGCCAAAAAGAAAAAAGGGATTGGTCTTAAAGTTACAGGTAAAACAAAACGCCGCTTTCAGCCAAATCTCGTGAAAAAACGCCTCTGGTTTACAGAAGAAAATCGCTTCGTTACCTTGCGTCTTTCTACAGCTGCATTGCGCACAATTGATAAAGTGGGCCTAGCTCCAGTTATCTGCACATTGCGCGCTAGAGGCATGACTGTCTAATTTCTAATAAGGGGGCTTCGCCCCCTTAGATTCTCCCCTTAGCACTTGTCCCCCTTCCTTGCCCGTGCCCGTGCCCGATTCCTAAAAAGAAGACACGGACAGAAAAAAGTTCCAGCCCGTCCCGATCTGTTAAAAATTATTGATTTCTAATGATTTTATTTGAGTCTATTTTTCCTGCTCTGCGTCTCTGCGGCTCTGCGTCTCTGCGTTAAGATAAAATCGTATCTTATGGTGTATGTGATCGTTTATAGATTAACCCTGTTTGGGTTTCATTAAATGATAAACGCAGAGACACAGAGTCGCAGAGACGCAGAGAGGAAAAACTAGACTCAAATTACGTTATTAGACCGATTGTTGACACACCGGAACGGTCTGCCTGCTTTTTTTTGCAGGGCGGGAGAGGCTGTGAAAAAATTTAAGCATATGAAAATCAGTATTTTGTAGTGTCAAATCTTTATTTGAGTTATACTACCTCTTTACAGTAAAACCTTTTCAAGACTGGTCTTGGAATAACAATAACG
>JACDHD010000035.1 GCA_013821265.1 Parachlamydiaceae bacterium
TGCTAAAGAGCTACGTAAAATTGTAGTATTTTTACGGTTTACGTCATTTTTTTAGCGAATCGGGCACGGGCACGCTCACGGGCACGGGCACGGGTTAGCAAAGTCGGGCACGGGCACGCTCACGGGCACGGGCACGGAAAAGGACGATGGGACTTATGCAATTGTCTCAATTCGGCAAATTCGTCAAATTCGTCCGTTATAAAACTGACCCGTCTGCTAATCGTGTACGGGCACTGTCACGGGAACGGGCTGGATAGGGCTTTTGGGCTCGTTCTTTGTCCTCGTGTTTTTGAGGTACTCCTTAATCTGTTCAATACGCAAATCGGGATTAGGATGCGATTGAAAAATCTCAGGAGTGTGACCCCTTCCTCCACTCGCTTTTAAGATCTCCATCACCTGAATCAAGGCATTGGGATCATAACCCGATTGCTTCATTAGCTTTAGTCCCCAAATATCTGCTTGGGACTCGTCGGTACGACTATAGCGCAGTTGTACCATTTGGTTAACAACAGAAGCCACCATCGCAGCTGTTTGACCACTCCCATATTGTTGCGGATCACTTGCTCCTACTGCGACTGCTGATACCAGGAGCTGACCCAATTGCCCCTTAGCCATCTGCTGTGCTGAGTGGCGTTCAATGACATGACCCATTTCATGACTAAGGACCCCGGCTAACTGATCATCTGTTTTGAGTTTGTCATAGAGACCTAATGTAATGAAAATTTGGCCTCCCGGTAGGGCAAAAGCGTTGACTGTTTTGGTATCAGCTAAAAGATGGAACCGAAACTTCCAAGGGCTTTTTGCCGCAGCTGTTTGTGACACGATAAGCTGACCTAACTTTTCAACACGTTGGGCTCGAGGATCTGACGAGGGGAGTTCGCCCCCCATTTTTTGGGACATCGCGGGCGCAGACTCCAAACCAAGTCGAATTTCTTGAGCTGGGGAAATGGAGACATGTTGCTTTTCTCCCGTTACTGGATTTTCTTGTGATTGGCTCATGTACATGATGAATGCGATGATTGCTAAAATAATCGCCCCAATAAAGCGGGGACCAATACCTGAAGCTCTATTTGGATAATTTTGGTTAGGATTATTGCGATCAAAAATTCCCATGACGACCTCTATTATAATAATTAATACCTAATCGATATATAAACAAATTTCTTTAAAAGAGCGACCGAAACTGTCGCTTTTCCACAACAAGCTAATTATCAGAATATTAAGTTGCTTTTGATTAAAGAAGGCAGTCGATTTTTTGGAAAAGGCGTATTTCATTCCATAACTCATTGTGAAACAATGTCTTAAACAATATAACTCAAAAAGATCTTAAAAAGCGTGACAGAAAAATAAAATTTATTTCCACGTTTTATGTTTCTAAATTAAGGTCTCATACATATTCCTAAAGGCACAAATCGCATCCTAGAGGCCTTCCCAAAATGACTCATCCCAAATTTTAAGTGGACATAATTTATTTGTTGACACTAGACTGTTGCTCAAACAAAGGTGAAAACGAATAATTTGTTAAAACAGCGTTTACCGCACAGTGTGTGCGATAGGTCATAATGATGATCGATCTAAGCCCCCAACTTCCTCACTCTAAAGAAAGCTCTCCGCACGCGTTACCCCTTTCGTTTCACCCTTCATTTTATGCTGTTCACGATAAACTCAAAAAGTGGTTTGTTCGTTTTCCTTTCTCTGTCGATGAGTCTGCCTTTAGTGACCTTGCTTTACTTTACCTTCTTGCATCAAAAAAATACCTTGATCATCGCAATGCAGGTCATCTATTTAGATTGGTGTTATCGTTACACCGTATTCAGAAAAAACTGGTTCGCTCGGCTACGTTTGCTCCACAAGTGAGACACCTGGCGATTCGGTGGATTCCTACAAATCTTCTCTTTCCTTTTGCAAATAAGCCTGTTTTAGGCTGTTTGATAGGCTTTAACCTCATGAATCGCTATGAGGTTTTTGATGAAGATAACGTTGTGCTCGCATTGCAAAAATATTTGCCGCAACTGCGCTTAGTTAAGGAAAGTTCCTACTACCACACATCGCAGCATAAGAATTTAAAGATATTCTACTTTGAAATCGAAAAGAGAAATGGCGCTTCTTTTTCCTTAGAAGAGCAAAACCTTCTCAAGCGCCGCTTGGAAGCAAAAGTTAAGAAAAGCATTCAGCCCCTATCCCCAACGATCTTCATGGGATTGAATGATGAAGAAATTTACAAAAACATTTTAGTTTTAAGTCAGGAGATTCAATCCTTACAAGACGCTCCTCAAGCTTACATTACTCTCGATCAGCAAACGCGTAACGAAATCATTTTCCGCATTAACCTCGTACACATTTCTCCTTTCCATCGCTTTTCATTAAAAGAGCGCTTCTTTGATTCTACATTCTTTTTAGAGCGCGTTTTAACTGTACGACATATCGAAAATCATCCGATCCAAGCACACATATTCCGCTTGCACCTGCCACGTAAAGCTTCTTTGCTGCGTTCCGATGGCTCACTAGATTTCTACTCAGCTCGCCAAAAAGTGGTCGCGCTGATGACTAATGCAATCGGCGACTTCCGTGACTACAACGGCGGCATCATCATTAAGCAGCAAGAATTGCTGCAAGACTTTAAAGAGCGCTTTTTAGATTTGTCTACACGTGATCCTGAGCTGCTAGAGACCTTTTTCTACGCCATCACACCGCTTGAAAAGCAAGTTGTCCTGCCATTAGATACAATGGCAACACTATTTACACACTATCTTGAAAATCGCAAAGATGTTGTCCAAGATGGCTTGCTATATTCCTTTAAGCGCTATCAGGATGAGCAATGGATCTACCTTGTTGTTCATGGAACTGACCCTTCTCTCATTCAAACCGTAACTGGAGTCCTGCAAGAGCAGAATCATGCAGCTGTAGACGTTGCCTATAACTTTATCGATACAACATCCGATGGCGTTCTATTCAACTGCATTCTTAACCAATCTGATCCAGAAGTAGAATCCCTGATTCAAGGCCTTCAAGAGGCACTTCATAAGTGGCATCTAAAGATGAAGAGCCGTCAGGTTCTCCGTATCGGTTTAGAGTACTCTCTCGTTTCTTTAGATCCGCGAATCGGGGGAGAAACTGTTTCAGGAAACGTGCTTCGCTTGCTATTTGAAGGGCTCACACGCTTTAATCCAAATGGAAATGTTGAAAATGGAATGGCCGAATCGATCGAGATTTCCTCCAATTCACGCCTCTACACATTCAAGCTGCGCCACGCTCTTTGGAACAATGGATCTCCTGTCACAGCATACGACTTTGAATACGCATGGAAAAAGATTCTGTCACCTGACTTTAAAACCTCTTTTGCCTACCTTTTCTACCCAATTAAAAATGCAAAAGAAGCCAAAGAAGGCAAAGTATCTTCAGATGAAATTGGGATCCGAGTTTTAGACGATCGCACCTTTGTGGTGGAGTTAGTGAGACCTGCTCCTTATTTCCTACAGTCTATTGCCGATCCTATTTTCTCACCCATTCATCGCTTTATCGATCAACAGCACCCTCAATGGCCTTACCAAAGCGAAAATGGATATCCTTGCAACGGGCCATTCCAACTTAAGGTAAATCAGCCAAATCAAGGCTATCAACTGATTAAAAATCCGTGCTACTGGGACACACGACATATTGCATTAGATCAAATCATTCTGCCTTTAGTAAATCCGGCTCAAGCAATTCAAGCGTTTCATAAGAATGAAATTGATTGGCTTGGAAGCCCGTTTGGCGGATGGCACTCTATATTTACTCCTGGAAAGGACGACCGGATAGTCTCATTTCCTCATAGTTTAGTTTGTTGGTGTGTTTTCAATACGCGCAATGCGCTATTTAAGCATCAGAAATTGCGCCAGGCTTTTGCCCATGCGATCGAACGGTCTCAAATCACAGCAAATGCTTATGTACCTTTGACCCCAGCATTTTCTCCGTTGTTGCCTTATTATCGAGATAATCACCACTCATTATTTCCAAGTTGTAATCCAGATAAGGCAAGACAGCTCTTCGAGGAAGCGTTATCTGAAATGAACTTAACTGTGGCTGAAATTCCGAAGATTAGTTTGATTTTTCATGAATCAGGAATTCGAGAACATACAGCGGTGTGTTTACGACAACAATTTAAAGAGTGTTTTGGAATAGATTGTGAGTTAAAGCCTCTTCCCTGGAACGCTGTTTTCCAGAAATTGACGTCAGGTGATTTTACAATGGGATTGATGCACTGGACTTCGCTAGTAGATGACCCAATCTATGCTACTTTAAATGCATTCAAATCAGCAGCACAAGAAGTAAACTTTGCAAAATGGGAAAACCCTCATTTTCAAAAATTATTAGAAACAAGTGAACAGGAGGCTAATCCGTTCCAGCGCTCTTCTTACCTACTACAGGCTGAAGAGATTCTGAGTAATGAAATGCCAATTATTCCTCTGTTCTATCAAGCTTATCAAGCATTAATTAAAAAGGATATTCATGTGGTTTTCCGCAAACCTTGCGGACCATTCAATATCGCCAATAGCTTCCGCAAAGGAGATTCAATATGACAGCTATTTTACATGAGGTTATAAACGACACAATCAATCAGGAGATCCGTCAGCATGACGCTTGGTACGGAAACATCACTGGCTTGCAAGCTGAAAAGCTTTTAAGTGACTGTGACGCTCCTTATACATATGTGTTACGTGCAGGTGAGTTTGCAAATGAAGATACATCTGATTATTATGTATCTTTCGTGCAGCCAGATTTCACTATTAAGCATCAGCCGTTTATCATTATGACTTCCGAAGAAGGTTGGTCATTTGCTAACGGATGCGGAGGCGGGCCATACGAGAATGCATCAATCGATGACGTACTTTATATGATCATGCATTGCAAAAAGGATGAACTTCAGCCTTTAGTAAGCTTAGTTTTAAGATAACCCCTAAGCTAAATGAAGCGCGGCGACTTGTCGCCGCCTACGCTAAAGAGTTATGAAATATAATCATTGCTCTTTTGATTAGATTAAAAAATGGTAAGTTCGCGCCTTGCGCAAATAGTACCTAGGAGTACGTTAGGGAGATTTTATGAAAGCCGTTTTTCATGAAGAAGTGGAATGTGTAATTCACAGGGAAATACACCAGCATGATGGTTGGTATGGATCGGTTACAGGCTTAAAGGCTGCCGAATTATTAAAAGATTGTGCAGTTCCTTATACCTATGTGTTGCGTGCTGGTGAGTGTGCAACTGGAAATGAAGCTGATTACTACGTGTCATTCGTACAGCCTGACTTTACTATTAAGCATCAGCCATTTATTATTACTGTGACTAAGGATGGTTGGACATATGCAAATTATGGTGCAGGTGGACCTTACAAGAATGCATCGATTGATGATGTCCTTTACATGATTATGCATTGCAAAAAGGATGAACTTCAGCCGCTAGTGAGCTTAGTTTTAAGATAGGTTAAATGGAGTGCGGCGATTAGATGGTCGTAACTTAGGTTTGAGTCGCCCTAAAGGGCGATTCAAATAAACTTCAGATGTCTGGCACGAACCAAAATAGGCAGAATGACGTTAACACCCTTTTTACAACTGCAGCAGCATCCAGCTTGGCTGGGGCGTGTTTCAGGATTAAAAGCTGAAAAAATGTTGCGTGGACGAAGAAAGCCTTACTTGTATGTTTTGCGGGCTGGCGAATCAGATTTTAATTACTATATCACATTCATTCTCCCCGATTTTTCTGTAACGCATCAACCTTTCATGATTAGCCAAGAAGCAGGTGAATGGTCGGTTTGCAATGAGCAATCCTACCCAATTTCAGGAATACCCATCTCTGATGTGATTCATGTTTTAATGAAATGCAAAAAAGACGAAGGTCTTCCTTTTACTGCTGAGACAGTCACTTGAGTAATGTTGCAACACCGCAAATTAGTGGATCGTACAGAGAACTGCTAAAGCTGTTCTTTCCTATCCTGGCCATGACATTTTCTAATGGCCTTTTCCTGCTTGTTGAAAAACTCCTTTTGGCTCGCTACTCCATAGAAGCAATGGAAGTGGCTGTAAATGCTGCATACGCCTCACAAATTACTCAGGCGGCTTGTATCGCTCTCGTCATGATGGCGCAAGTTTATGTAGGAAGATGGGTCGGAGCAGGGGAGTTACATCGCATTGGCCATGCCATCTGGCAGCTCATCTGGTTTTCCTTTCTATCGATGCTTGTCACTGTGCCCTTCAACATTATCTACGGCTATTTTTATTTCCGAGATACTGCCATCGCATCGAATGTAATGCCTTACTACTATTGCCTAGTAGCGATGAACTTTTTATTCCCCCTGGCTGCAACCCTTTCCTCATTCTATCTAGGACAAGGCAAAACGCGTTTTGTCCTCTGGGCAACAATCATTGCTCAAGGAATTAAGCTAATTTTTGCCTACATTCTAATCCTAGGTTGGGGGAAAATTCCAGCCTATGGACTAATGGGAGGGGTAATTAGTACCTTCATTGCACAAGCAGGATTTTGCATCGTCCTATTTTGTGTCTTCCTCAACAAGAAACACTCCCTTCTCTACAATACCCACGAATGGAAATTCGATTTAAAACTTTTTAAGGAATGTATCCATCCAGGTTTCTTAAGAGCAATGAATCGCATCTTAAGCACAACCTGCTGGGCCTCCATTGCACACTTAATGAGCTCTAAAGGGGGAGATTCTCTTTTAATTTTATCCTTGGGTGGCTCGCTATCTCTCTTTTTACCCTTTTTAAGTGATGCCATCTGTCAAGCACAAGCAACGATTGTATCAAATATTTTGGGAGCCAAAAATTACCAATTTTTAGGTAAAGCTTTTAACTCAGGTCTAGTCCTAGTGTTAGTAGCAGTAGGGCTTATGGGCATTCCACTTCTATTTTTCCCCGAGCACTTACTGTACTACCTATTTCCCACAGTTGTCCTAGACAAAGCAACAACATACATCGTCTTTTTTGGAGTATGGGCCTCTTTTGCTTTTTTCACTTTTTCTTTTCTGCCAATAAGTTACATACTAGCCTTTAAAGATACCAAATTTTCCCTCTTCATGGGATTTGTCAACTGGATCAACGGCTTTGCACTGATGTACGTGGCTATCGATATTGTGCAAATTGAAGCTAGGCATTTTTGGTTGGTTTTAAGTATCATGCATGCCACAAATGCTTTATGCTACCTACTTCGCATGCGCTGGCTGCAATCCAAACTGTTTGTACAATTGTCAACTTAATAGGAATAATATGAAAATTTTAAATTCACTGATCTTTTTACTTATAACTGCTTCTCTATCGGCTGCAGAGCCTCTTATCAATAAAGAGACAAAGCTGACTTTTATGTTGCCCATCAACTGGGTGCCTCCCACAAAATGTAACTTAGTTGTAACCATTCCACCTGGCTACAAACCGCTGCAAATGCCATCAACCTGGGAAGAAGCAACGCTGATCGAATTCGTTCCACAAAACGAAAGTCAAGATGAATGGACTGAAATCATTAGCATCAACAAGCTAATCGGAAAAAAAATGTCTGCAAGTCGTTTGGTAGATGAAATCAAAAGCACTTTTCTAAAAAATCATGAAGCACGCATCCTCCAAACAAAGTCCTCTCACGACCTATCCTACGAATCAGCTCAGATGAGCGCAGCCTACAACTTTGAAAAATATCACGAAGTCCTCGGCTGCCGCTATTACTCAGGTCCCTACGACTGCGTAGGCCTCCAATACACGATTCGTCCCAAAAAAGAAGAAACTGACGTAGAAATCGCCCAACGCATCGAAAGATTCTTCGACGCAAATGCTATCGTTAACTGTAACTAAGGGGGGGCTCTGTCCCCTTGAATTCCCATTATGGTGAGTTTCTAAAGAATAGCCTGCCAGAAACCTTAAAAGATGTTCTTTAGGTGTGCTTTGGCTTGCTTTCACAAACATCGGCTAGACGAAGTTACTAAGGAAACTTGTTGCAAGTTGCATGTAAAAAATAGATTGATACAATAACACCTTTCAAGCAATGGTAAGGCATCAAATGTATTCAGGTGAAACATGCTTAAAGTCGTTATCATTGGAGGAGGCTTTGCCGGTGTCAATGCTGCCAAAGCTCTTAAATATACAGATGTCGAAATTCTTCTCTTAGACCGAACCAATTACCATCTCTTTCAACCTCTACTTTATCAAGTAGCAACCTCATCTCTTTCACCCAGCAATATTGCATCTCCACTCAGGGAAATCTTTTGTAACCAATCAAATGTTGCTGTAGTTATGGCTAACGTGGTTAAAATCGAAACGCAAAAAAAACAGCTGACTGCAGAGGATGGCCAAACATTTTCTTATGACTACCTAATTGTTGCTCCAGGAGCACGCCACTCCTACTTCGGACATGAACAGTGGGAAGGAGAAGCCCCAGGACTTAAAACAATTATGGATGCCTCTCGCATCCGAGAACGTTTATTAATGGCTTTTGAAAGAGCTGAGCGATGTGAAGATCTTGAAAAGGCTCAAAAATACCTTAATTTTGCGATTGTTGGTGGCGGCCCCACCGGAGTAGAAACTGCAGGGTCGATCGCTGAATTTGCTCATCAAACATTACGCAAAAATTTCCGTCGCATTAAACCTGAATCCTCAAAAATTTATTTAATTGAAGGCGCAGGGCAGCTCCTCCCCAGTTTTCCTAAAAAATTAGCTGATCGAGCAAAACTTGATTTAGAGCAAATGGGCGTCACAGTTCTTTTAAACAGTAGTGTGACCGACGTAACTTCAGAGGGATTATATCTTAAGGATCACTTTTTAGACGCACCTACAATCATATGGGCGGCTGGCAATACCGCTTCACCCTTGCTGAAAACGCTCAATACTGCTTTGGATAATCGTGGACGCGTTATTGTCCATCCTGATCTCTCTATTCCAAATCATCCAGAAGTTTTTGTTGTGGGTGATGCAGCGGCATGTAATGATAAAAATGGGAATGTTCTTCCTGCTATAGCTCCAGTGGCAATTCAGCAGGGTAAATATGTGGCAAAAATAATTAAGAAACACATCCCAGAGGAGTCAAGAACCCATTTTTCATATTTTGATAAAGGGATGGTAGCGACAATAGGTCGAGGACGTGCTGTGGTGCTATTTCGCAAAATACAATTTACTGGATTCTTTGCATGGCTGGTTTGGGGAGTTATTCATATTTTCTATTTAATCAGTTTCAAAAACAGGCTTTTAGTAATGATGTTGTGGATCTTTTTATATATTTCAGGCAGTCGCCCTGACCGCATCATTAGACACTCCACACACACCTAAGGGGACTCTGTCCCCTTAGAACCCCTGCCAAAGGGTATGAACCCTCTGGACTCCCATTGTGGTGAGGTTCCTAAAGAACAGCCTAACTGAAACCTCAAGGCTAATATGTTCTTTTTGGAGCCCCTCATGCGGCTAAGGCCTCTAACATCGAAAAGTAACTTTAGTTATTCGGGATGGCTGCCGATATGGTAGCCAGGCCGTCCCGGCCTGGTAAAAAAAAAAGGACGACCAGACCGGGACGGTCTGGCTACTATATAGAAAAAATAACTGTAGTTACTCAGAAGTGCTGTGGCTTGCCACAGCTTTATAAACATCGGCTTGCCGATGTCAAAACGAACTGTGAATGGGTCGTCAAGCCGACCCCTATGAAAGCGGTGGCAAGCCCCCGAAATTCCAAAATGAGAGACGATGTCGACAAATACGCTCTCTCAGTATTCTTTGAATTACTGTAACAAAACTATTTGGCTTCGTGCGTACATAAAGAGTCATTGGCTGGTCCGTCAATGACTTCCCCATGGCAAGTAAAACGCGAACCATGCGCCGGACAATCCCAGCTCTTTTCTTCTGAATTCCATTGCACAATAGCTTTTAGATGGGGACATACGGCAGAAAAGGAATGAAGATTTCCTTCTTCATCTTTGTAGACTGCCACCTTCTTCAAACCATTCGAAAGAATAGCTCCCGAACCTGGAGCTATATCCTCTACTCCTTTCACATCCCCCGAACCGATCCAATCTAAGTACTGTGCTGCTGTGTTGCAGTTTTCTTTAGCGAATTCTGGAAAGGCCTTTAAGCTAACGCGCGAAGGGTCGTAAAGTTGTTCCCATCGATTCTCTTTTTTCATAATGAGATCGGTCAATAATAAACCAGCAATAGTTCCGTGTGTTAATCCATTACCAGAATCACCCGTTGCAATGTAAATGTTTTTATCCAACGGACAGCGTCCAATATAAGCAAGACCATCAATTGGTTCGATAATCTGTCCAGACCATTTGTAGGTGACATCCCTAAAACTGGCAAAGTGTTCTCTGGTCCATTTCTCTAACGATGCATAGTAGCTTTCCGTAGGATGCTCATCCTGTCCTGTTTTGTGATCCTCTCCACCAACAATCAGATAAGTTCCCTCAAGTTCTTTTGAAACACGCACATAGTGGTATGGATCAAGTGTGTCGTAGTAAAGCCCTGGAGGTACTTCATTAGGATCAATCAATCCTGCAATAACGTATGAACGGTATGCTGCTTGTTTGATTTGCATGATCACACGGGAGTTAAACGGAGTATTTGTAGCGACAATAACAGACTTGCATGTAACCTTATGATTGCCTCTCGTGGTGACTTCACAAGGCTCTCCATCCTTAACTTCTTCAACATGCGTCCCCAAAAAGAGTTTGCCCCCTTTTTCTACAATGAGGTCACTAAGCGCATGAAAGTAGGGAATAGGGGAGAACTGAGCTTGCTTTGGAAAGACGACACAACGTCCAGTGTCAAAGGAGGCAAATGGTGCTTTATCTATCAGATGCACATCTGTTAATCCAGCTCGATGCGTGGCCTTTAGTTCTTTGTCTAACTTGTTTTGAGAGTCCCCTGGAGCACAAAAGAGATAGGCATTAACTCTTTCAAATTGACATTCAATCTGATGTTTTTTTATGAGGGTTTCTATAAAATCAATAGCAGCGGCATGACTTTCAGCAGCTAAACGTGTTCCCTCTTCGCCAAACATCTCTTCAAGTTCGTAATAATGGTCATCTAAAGCATTGCTAAGATGCGCAGTTGTTCTTGCAGACTGTCCACGACATAATGTCGACTCATCAAGCAACGCTACAGAATAACCTTGTTCCAGTAAGCAGTAAGCAGATGTTAATCCTGCAATGCCTCCTCCAACAATGCACACATCAACGGTTAAATCTTCTCTTAAACTGTCACGTGCCATGGGGAACGTGTGTTTCGCCTGACCCTGCCATATTGATGTTGAGCAATTACATACGTTCTCCATAAAGACCTCCTAGATTTTTTATATCCCTAACACGAACACAATTATATTGACAAGGGGTTCAAAGAAGGTAACCAGGCCGTCCCGGTCTGGTAAAAGTCGCTAATATTTATTTGGTAGATCAATATAAAAACCAGGCTTTGACGGCCTGGCAGAGGCACGGGTATGGGAAGGACCACTTTGCAATTGTCTCATTTCGTTCAGTTTATCTACTCATTTCGAAAAAATAAAAACTAATAGCGCTAATCTAATTAAATTGATTTTAATACAAACTTTAATATAAAATATGACTTATACAATATTTATATGTGAGGAAAAATGACTTCTTTAACAAATTCAGTTACATCTTCTGATGTAATTGCGCGTTTTCAATCAGTTCATAAATCCAAGCCTGGAGATGCCGTCATTAGGTTATTTGGATTTTTATCTTCTTTGCCTGTTAAGGCAGATAGCTTGCAAATTCATGAAAAATTTGGCCAATTTACCTTCAGTTCTAAAGATTTTCAGGGCGTTATAGGTGTTGTTAATGAGCTTGTTCTAAGGGACTTTTTAGTTCATTACGAATCCTCCTCTACAAACATTAATTGTCGAATTGCCCAAAAAGAACCTGTAGTAACTGATTACGAAGTGACGCGCCAGTTTATCTCAATAGTTTCTCGTTTCGTGCGAGAGGAGTCGAGAATTAAAGATATTAGTAAGTTGTGGAAGACCTTCATCATCGCGTCTCAAGGAGTCAATCCGCTAGAGTATATATGTGGGTACGTGAAGGTAGGGCGTTGCCGAATAAACGGAATTCATGTGATCGGCAACAACTCAAGTTATAGATTTTGTATTGAAAGAATGAGTGCTAAACTAGACCGTCTCGAACGTTCTATTATTGATGTAACAATAGCACAATTTAATTGTTTCATATCATCATTTTTAAAACTCTCATCCGTAAATGAAACACTCTTTTTTAATTCGGTTAGAACGAAAGGCGATTTTCAACAGCCTAAGTTTTTTGCAGGTCCTCCTCTTATACCTAAGGTAGGTGCAGGTGCGATTCAAGGGGCTGGAATGATACAACCACTTCAATTCTCATTGTCAGGACCCGTGTTCGTTAGTCAGCAGTTTCAAGTATTTAATAGTTCCTCGACTTCGATCTATGTTGCACAATCGGATGCAAAAACAGCAGCCACTGACACGCCTGATGCTTCCCCAGCGAAGCTGGAACCTGAAACCGCCTCCGAACCTGATGCTGCACCAGCTCCCAAAGTTGTTATTGTAAGCAGCAAACCGGTCGTTAAGGAAGCACATGAAGTCAAACAAGAAGCTTCCAAGCCAAAAAAAGAACTACCCTCTCGCATTAGTGATCAATTTATTCAAAGGCTTAATGTAATAAATGTTTCAAATGACGCTGAGGCAATTTTAGGTCTTCCACAATCTGCTGAAGTTGTGAGTATTATTCGAGATGGAAACAGTCAATCGTATACGATGTGTTTTATTGAAGAGGAAACAGGGAAACAAAAAACAGTTTCTATTGAATATGACTCTTTGTCACAATTGATCACTGAACGCAGGGCTCGCTGGGCGGGTCAAGCGAGTTCGTTTGAGCATCAGGCTCATCAGCAATATACCGCATTAATGCTTGAATGGCGCAAATTAGAGCATTTGCTATCAACTAAAAATCAACTCACAGAAGACTAAAATATGACTATTGTACAGAAAATGTGTGATGCTGCTCCTTTTGCTTTGGTCGGTGGAGCTATAGGGTATGGTTCGGCGCTTCTGCTGCCCACTGTAACCCCTGCAGCCGGATTTATCATCTGTGGTTCGTTTGGAGCAGCAATTAAGGTTACGTCCTTTTTTGACAATCCAAATGCAGATTCAGCAAAGAATGACAAAGATATCATGCGCAAAATGGCTTTCGCAGCCATCTATGCAGCAAGCTTAGCCTTTAGCTACTTAGCTTGTGTTGTTCTTCATATTCCTATTAGTCTTGCAGCGATATTTATATTCGTTCCCATCAATGTTCCTACAGTAATTCTTCCAGTAGCAGTTGTTTTTTGGACTGCTTCTAAGGCAGTCGAATGTGCTCGTGGACTAAGGGAGACGATTGTATAATTCCTTCATTGCTCGTGCCTGTGCCCAATAGTGTTCGTTTTTTTTACCACCGAGACTAAGAGGCAGAGAGAAGAAGGGTGGGAACCCAAAGGGTAGAAACCCTCTGGACTCCCGCTGTAGTTTTGTTTCTGCAGCATTTTTCCTTTGGAGTTATGCTCCAAGGGGGCAGAGCCCCCTTTCATTAAAAATCATAAGACATTTCGACTGTCCATTGATGATTAAAGTAGGTTTTGCTTCTCTCGTAGTCGTAGAGAGCAAACATTGAGAGTCGGTCATTGAACACGTAGCTAATGCTTCCACCTATGTTCCAGGTGTTTTTATCGAATCTAGGACCCAGATTTTCGAAGCTTCCTGCTGCAGCGCCTATGCCAGTGAAGGATGCATCAGCGTCAAGACCCTTAGTATAAAAATCGTGGAGCCAGAAGCTATGAACTTCAGGAATGAACACTCCGTAGCAGGTCTGGTATAGGTATTCGGCTTTTAATCCTAAGCTGGACTCCAAATATTTATACCTTTGTTTACCTATACGCAGGTTGAGGGAATTAGCACCTTTTTCTGTATAGGAATCTAGGTGTAGGTGAGAATACAACAAAGAACCCATTGGTGTAATATCTAAACAATTATAATGGAACTGGTAACCAGTAGCAAGAAATCCGGTGTACTCCTTTCCATTGTATTTGGCATGCGCTGTGCGGTGAATTTCAGCAAAATTTATATGACGTTCGCCATCATATCGATTCCATCCGTATGAGAAGCCCCCGTCTAAAAACCAAGCGCTGGGATTGTAGCTGAAATAAACTGTGCCTACATAGTTGTGTATATTTGTAGAATTACCAAATTTTCTTTGATCTAAATCGGTATAGGCATAACCGGCAGCCAAACCTGCCTGTAAACCACCACAAAGAATAGGTGTTTCAACAGCAAGCATGGTTCCCCATGTATTTACCTTATAGCCATTTAGGTCTCCCTTATCATCTTGATGTCCATAGTATCCGAAACCATCTCCCCAGATTCTTAGACCACCCTCTTCTGTGCAACACTGGCAGCATGAGTTGCAAGGATCACAGCAAGGTTCGCAAGGAGTGCAGCATGTAATTTGACGTTGGCATCTGTTTCTATACAAATGTTCTAACCACATTTTTTGAAATTGTTTTGTTGTATTAAAGCTTTCGCGTCCAATACCAATAAGACCTGACGCAGGTGCTATCTGGAGGAGCGCATCTTGAAGCTGAGCAGCGGTGGTAAGTGAGTTAAGTTGAAGTTGAACAAAAGCCAAGTCACTTCCTGGATTTGCAGCTGCGATAGGTAGTAAAGCGTTTAATATAGATCCAACAGCACTTGCAATAGGATTTGTCACCCCTCCTGGAACAAGAGTGGGCACGATTACGATGTCACCATTTAAGTTGAACCCAACAAAAGTGTATCGAGCGCTGTTACTTGTTACAAGAACGGTTCTTCCGCTTGTTCCTGAGGCGGCATCGACAATAAACAGAGGTTCACCAGGAGTTAGTAATGCTTGAGTTGCGTCAACATTAACCGTGACAACAGGTGCAGCAATCTGATCATCAAGGGTATTGATGTGACCGAAGACTGAGTTGGAAATCAAGGTAGTGTTAAGCGTTGTGTTAACAGGCAGTGCCAATGCGCCGTTATTTTGTAATGTATTTGTCCCAAGGAAAAAATTTGTAGCACTAAGAGAACCCACAACAGTTGCATTTCCACCAACAACATTGACTGTTTTCAATGGGCCTACTGCGGCTCCAACCGCACCATTTACCGTGCTAGCACTATTAAGCGTTAGGGTGCCTGTGTTAGCCGCTAAGTTATTTATTGCACCGTTAAATGTGGCCCCTGTGCCAATGACAAGTGTACCATCATTGCTGAAAGTTAATGCCCCATTCGCAGTATTGTTGAATTGCATTGTACCATTACCTGAGAGGGTAAATGCGTTTGTACCTACACTGACAACGCCGTTAAAAGTCACTGTCGCTCCATCTGCCCCCCCAGTGATGCCATCTATAACTCTTGCACCCAGTTGACCTACGCCGCCAAAGACAGTGGAGTTACCTGAAAATACCACGTTACCCCTGTTACCGGTATCCGTTGTAATCCCATTGACATTGTTATTTGTATTAACGTTAAATCCATTAGGAACAGTCAGAGTAGTTTCTGGAACTTGCAATCCTTGGAAGTTGACCCCATCAGGAACGCCATCTGTAGCATTCAATGTTGCGGTCGGACCACTCACTTGCTGCACTGCTGCAAAGAGTGTTGGACTTAATGAGCTGAACACAGTGACTAAAACAAGGCAAAATTTCTTCATAGTACCATCCTAAATTGTTGTATGCTTGTAAAGGATTGTTGTAGGAAAACTCCGTTCATTTGTCAATTTATTTTTTTTGCTGGTTCGCGCACCACGGCATTTTTTAGTGGTTTGTTGGCAGATTTCCCTTAAAATCAAAAATTTAAATTTGACTAAAATCGAAGCATTGTGACAATTTATAAAAATATCTTGCAATTTGAACAGGTAACTTTAGAAGGATTACATGATTTTACGAACCTTGATAGTGACATTAGCTTTAACAAGCTGCTTTATTCCTAACTTGTCGGCAGGATGTGATAGAGGAAAAAATCTGATCGGAACGGCTGGAGGCGCTGCGGGAATTCCCGGCGTGGCAGGTCCGGCAGGCGCTCCAGGCCTTGCAGGGGCAGCTGGAAGCCAGGGTATCCAGGGGATTCCTGGTATTCCAAGTGCGCCTGGTATTTTAGATTTTTCCGATTTCTACGCTTTGATGCCGCCTGATAATTCATTGGTTGTTGCCGCAGGCTCTCCAGTAGAGTTTCCTCAGGATGGAGATTCATCTGGTATAATTGTTCGGGCAACTGACTCATCGTTTATTTTACCTGCGATCGGTACTTACCTCGTCGAGTTTCAAGTGAGTGTCACTTCAGCAGCACAGTTAATGTTAAGGCTAAATGGGGCTCTTGTCCCTACCGCAGTTTTTGGAAGACAAACTGGAAGTGATCAGATAATAGGGATGGCGCTCATAACTACAACGGTCACTAGCAGTGTTTTAGAGGTTATCAACCCACCAGGGAATACTCCAGCACTAATTATTACCCCTTATGCTGGTACCGGAGCAGATCTTACAACACCTGTATCGGCTCATCTTACGATTACGCGAATTCAATAAAAGCGTTCATGGTTGGGTTTAGAAGTAGAACAGTTAACTTTTAAAGAGATAAAGATATGAAGTATCGCATAACAGTATTGATGTTCGTTGTCCTATGTGCCAGCAATAGTGCACCGTATCTACGATTTCAGTGATATCGGTTCCGACGGAAATATAAGTCTTGATGGTGGCATCTTCGCCGCCGGTATCAACTACCGCTATTAAAAAATAAGGGGGAGGGACTCCGTCCCTCCACCAACACCTAATCCTAACCCCTATGTTTAACGCTACGCGTCAAACATAGGGGTTAAATTTATATATTATCTTTATTCTTCTTCCTCTCTAAAAAATCCTCTGCGTCTCTTCGACTCTGCGTCCAGACTTTTACGCATAAGTTTTTTTTGACAACAATTAACCTTCTCGCCTAGGGCGTTGCCCTAGGATATTATAAATCAGGCCTATAGCCTGAAAAACCTTTTCTACGCTTACCTAGGGCGTTGCCCTAGGCTGTTAAAATTCAGGCCTTCAGCCTGATGCTTTTAGCCGCACAGACGTATTGTATTTCTCTCAGGGCAACGCCCTGGATTATAAAAGCCTAGGGCAACGCCCTAGGTAAGAACACCATAAACTACTCAGGCTGAAGGCCTGATTTATAATACCCTAGGGCATCGCCCTAGGCATGATTTTGCAAAAAGAAGTTGTGCGTAAAAGTATGTCTGCGTCTCTGCGTTAGATACAATCGTATCATGTGGTGTATACGATCACTTATGGATTAACCATGTTTTTAGCATCATTAAATACGCAGAGACGCAGAGAGGGAAAAAAAGACTCAAATTATGTTATTAGAAATTAACGATGTTGAGAGCACAATTTGAGTCTATTTTCCTTCCATAAAAATTAGTGTTCTATTCCAACAAAACAAAAAATAACATGATGAAAAGGATCGCCTTCGGCGACAGGATGTAGAACAGATTTTTGGTTAAAGGTTCATCCCTTTTTCAATTTTGGTGAGCAATGAATGACAACTTGCAGGGAGCTAGAAAGAAAAGATAAAAATTCTTTTGACATAAACCATTTATTTTATGATTGTGGGATTTGTGCTGACTTTACCTTTTAATGAAGGCTGCTGAGTCATAATGGCTTAGGACATAGAGCCAAGCGAGGGTATTCAAGCAAAAAAGGATCCAACAACCATTTAGGAGAGAAAAATGAAAAAATTATTTACTTTGTTTACATTAGCGACTGTCGCTTCTGTTTCATTTGCAACAGCTAATCAATATTACCAATCTTATGACAACCAATCAGCTTCTTGCCCATCTTGCAATAGTGGCAGAGATGGTTATGAAGATCAGTCTAACTACTATCAAGGTCAGAACAGCCAAGGTTATTCTTCTCAAGGAGATAATCGCTATTATCAACAGCCTCAAGGGCAATATTCAAATCAAGATCAAAGATATTATCAGCAAGGCAACTACTACTACAGAGACAATCAGAACAACCAACGCGATGACCGATTCGATGGTCAACGCGACAACCAAACACAAAACCGATTCTATAGTCAACAACAAGACGGTCAATCTTTTAATAGAGATCAGCGCAATGACAGCTCTAGCTATAGCCAAAATAGCCAAAACGCTCAGAAAACTATTTCTGATCAAGACATTAGAGAAGACATCCAAGACACTTTGGGTTCAGGCTGGTTTTCCAAAGGCTTCCAAGATGTTACATTTGATGTAAGCAATGGAAATGTTTCTCTAAGAGGAAATGTAGAGACAATTGACGACAAGAACAAAGTTGAAAACAGTGTAAAGAAAATTGATGGTGTGAGACAAGTCAACAACAACATTGCTGTTGTTAAGAAAGCGACTATAGCTCCTTCTACAACAACAACAACACCTGGCTACAACAACACAACAACACCTGGCTACAACAACACAACAACAACACCTGGCTACAACAACACAACAACAACACCTGGTTACAACAACACAACTTCTGGTTACAACAACAGATAGTCTTTCTCAAAGAGAAGCCTAAGGGGACTATGTCCCCTTAGGACCCTACCAAAGAACCTTAAAAATATTTATGTTCTTTTTGGAATGCTGTGCCTTGGCACAGCTTTCATAGGGGTCGGGTTGACGACCCATCTACAGCATATTGACAACCTTTTTTACCCTCTTTTCGTAAGAAACATCGGCAAGCCGATGTTAAGGACGACATTTTCATTTTGTTGGCATAGAACATGTCACCCTTACAGGGCTCCTACAGATGTGTGGACTAATACCAGGCCTGCGCTTCGCTTGGCCTTCGCTGTGAAATCTTGGCCCATTCGGGCCTTAGCTAGGTTTCAAAAGAGTTGCATTTTTTAAGCAAAAAAGTAGCCTAAAATTTTGCTGCCCTGAAAACAACGATTTTTGACAGCCCAGGCCGGGACGGCAATGTCATCAAAATTAAAAAAATACTAACATTTTTATCGATTTTGTCTCTCTGCGTCTTTGCGTCTATGCGTTACAATAAATTGTATTCTATAGTTAAGAAAGCGGCTTATGGATTAAACATGTCAGCGTTTCATCAAAAAATCACAAACGCAGAGCCGCAGAGTCGCAGAGGGACGGCCTGGTTACATTCAGGCGAGATGCCTTGGCGGTGAGAGAGCTGTTCTTAATAAACTTCACAATAATGGGAGTCCAGAGGGTTCATACCCTTAGGCCCCTTAGCTTAAAAGGCGAACAATTTCGTGATGGCCATGATCTTCAGCTATGTCTAAAGCGGTAATGTGGAGGGCATTGCGTGCATTGACATCAGCACCGTGTTGAAGCAGTAAGGAAACAATTTCACCATCGTCGTTAAAACTCGCCCAATGCAGTGGAGGGCTTTGCGCGCGAAGACCAGAAACGATACTTGTATCGGCACCCTGTTCTAACAAAAAGCGCACGCTCTCTGTTTCACCATTTATAGTGGCCACCATCAAAGCAGTATTGTGTCTTCCATTGAGGGCGTTAATGTCAGCACCGTGTTGTAATAATAGCCGCATAATATCAATATGGCTGCGATAAGCAGCACGATGTAGCGCTGGGCTGTTTTGGCCTGTTCTAGAGAGGATGCTTGTATCTGCTCTATGTTCTAACAAAAACTGAAGAGTTTTTTTGTGTCCATGATGTGCGGATATGATTAACGCAGTATCGCCATCTATATTTCGAGCATTAATTTCCGTTAGGGGATCAGCGCATCTGTTTAGGTATTCGGTCCCATGTTTCAATACAAACTTATAACTTTTATGGAAGTTAGTGGAGTAGGAAGCTGGATTTGAAAGCAGTGTAAAAAAATCGCGAGTGTTTAAATTTTTAAGATTTAATAACGTGCGCTCAGTATCGAAGAACTCTAATGTGAAGGAGTAAGTTGTTTTTCTTATGGAACCGAGGCGCAAGGTTTTTCTTTGATACACCTCATACTTTTTTGGAATGACTTTCTTGCCGCGTTTGGTGACTTCTTTGAATAACTGTTTCAGATAGTCATTAGAGCCTTTATTTTTTCCAGTGTATCCGAAATGTCTCGCGCGTCTACGCAGATCTTCTGTTGCATACGTTCTGCCCTGACGATTTAATCGTGCGAAGACAGCTAGATCGGAAACATGAAGAAATTGCACCACTTCTTGAGCTAATTCTGGGATTAAAGAGAGTGCTAGAGCAGGATTGATGTAATTTTGAATTCTTGTGCAAAGAGCAAAAACTCTTCTTTCCTTGCTAAAAAGGAGGCGTGCAATCCAGTTTAACCGTGATTGCTTTGTTTTGTAACCGCTATGGATTTGGGAAGCTTTTTGCTTTAGAAGATCACACAATTCCTTTCTCGATAATTTTGAGAAGGAATCCCCATTTTTAACAGAGTACTCTAAATTATTTTTTACAATCGTTTCTAGCTTACTTAAGGTTGTGAGGGCAGAATCGAGCTTTTTTGGTTTTTGCATCGATTCCACAATATAAAATTGATAGTTATCCAAAACAAAATCACAATATTTTGCGTTCATATTAACCTCAAATTAATTGGTTAATAATAGCAAATACTTATGAAAATAGTAAATGTAAAAAGGTATGGTTTAGTCTAGTTATACATATATATACAACAGGTATTTTTTAGGATTGCTAGGTTTCAAAGAGGGCAGCTCATTTCTAAAAAAATAAATATATTCAATGAATTGCTAACTGTGATATGTATTTATTAATTCAAAAAAATAAAACAAGAGTACAAATATCAAATCAAAAATAACAAACCGTCAAAAGACATATGAACTTGTGTCTTTTATTCAACACGATGGTATCTGTATTTATGATCTGGAATCATTTAGTCTTGATAAAAAAACCAAGGCTATTTTTGAACAATCCCAATACAAAAACAAAAAATCCTATTTTGATGCACTTAGCCCTTCAGGTTAGGAATCGACGCTACATGTTGTCGCTAACTCAAGAGCAGCTAGCGGAAAAAATAAATTGCCATGTGAATTACCTTGGCGGAATTGAAAGGGCAGAGCGAAATCTTTCTTTAATTTTACTTATAGCCTTAGCAAAAGGGCTGGAGTGTACTCTCAAAGATCTTTTACCTCAGTACTAATTCCCCTAATAAAGACAAGGTATGCAGAACGAGAAAAGCTCTAATTATCGCATTTTATTTTTAAAACTATCCTATTTATTTATGGGGGATGAGAACCACCGTACTCTATCCTCATTCTGCATATCATACCCCTATTAGAGGTGACATATAGCAGTTGGTGTGAAAGTATTCAAACGCTATCGTGTTGAATTTTTTAAGTAGTGTTTTGAAAATTGGGAAGAAAATAGGTCCTGAGGGTCATGCTGCTGCTTTTTTTCCAGAACATAAGCAAATTCCGGATAAACTTCTTGGAACTGAGCTAATGTAGGAAAGCGATGATAGGGCAAATAATAAGAGCCCTGCCATGAGATAGCATTATCGACGGCTTTTCCAGTAAATGCTTCGATCTTTTCCAGGTTTTTTACATCCAACGATTCGTTATAGTAAAG
Organism: Parachlamydiaceae bacterium; assembly: GCA_013821265.1. Lineage (GTDB taxonomy): Bacteria > Chlamydiota > Chlamydiia > Chlamydiales > Parachlamydiaceae > JACDHD01. The sequence continues at coordinate 21,593 of JACDHD010000035.1, forward strand.
GACAATCGCAAATACATCTGTTTTAGCGTAGGGGAGAGCTGTGAGGTGGTCTTGTTTGACGTGACGAATGGTGGCATTGAAGAGGTGAATATCATACTCTTCAAGGGTCGCTTTTAGTTCCTGTAAAAACGGCATCAGATTGTGCTTAGGAACAAAGAACTCCTGCAGCATATCGGCATTTTTATCATTTGAGTCATATACAAAACGGATATTTGGCAGCATCGCCTCATTGCGAGACATCACCTTTGGTTTTAGAAACACAACATTATCATATGCTTGTTTTAGAGAGATCAAATTACGATTTTTTCGAAGAAAATTGACTGTTACGCGTTCATACCAGTGACCCTTTGGTGGTTCTGCAGGCAGTTTTAGAGGCGTTTTGTAAGAAGAAGCGTTTTTAACGTAATCCACGACAATCACATTTTCAAAGAGTTTTGTTGGGTCGAGGACCAATCTTGCATAATGCAAGATAACTTCAGCATTACCGTCTATCTTGTTGTTAAAGTACTCCGCATATTCTTCAGTGGGGATTTGCACCCCTTTGCGTTCCACGACAACATTATCGGCGAGTTCAATTTCTGCCTCGACGATAATACCAAACATGCCATAGCCGCCAATAACCAAAGAAAATAGTTCGTCTTCTGGCGTAAGAATTTGTACGTTTCCAAAAGCATCGACGATCGTAACAGACCGCACAGTCTCAACAAGTGCTCCGGAGATGTGGTCCCAACCATGAATATTGGTTGAGAGTGATCCTCCAATGGAGAAGATATTCGATGCTTGCATGACTTTAACAGCTAGGCCGTTTGCATGTGCAGCATCTTGAACATCCTTCCAGGTGGCACCAGGACCAACTCTTGCACTTTTTGATTCTGAAAAAACTTCAACTTTATTTAAGAATTTTGTATTTACTAAAAAACTCTCTTTTTCGCTAGGAAGGGTGTGACCTCCCTGCGACATCTTGGCTCCGGCTACTGCAATTTTTTTCTTCTGTTGTGCTGCTTTTAAGACGATGTTTTGAACATCTTCGAACGTTTTGGGGAAAACGACAGAGCTTACCTCAGTGTGATAGTAGTTGCTGAAATCATAATGCATCTTTTGGGCTCCGTCTAAAGACACCGCAATTAACATACACACTGCAAGGCTAAAGCTCTTCCACATAACGTTTACCTAAAAATTATTCGGATCTTTTTACTTGAGGCATCTCATTGGTGGTATGATTCCACAAATAAAAAGTATCACTATATAGAACACCTTCTTGTCGAACCAATGTGACAGTATCTTCAGCATTCCATGTGGAACAGGTTTTTTTACTAAACATACTTGCATTGATAAATGCTCCATATGCATCGAAGGAAGTGAGTTGCCATGTGGATCCGTCACTCAAGCTGACCCGATTGTCTTTCGTGTGGTTCACAACCCATAAGCAGGAGGAGTGAGGAATTGATGGATTTTGTTTCCTATCGATACAAGCTTTTTCATTTTTCGTGACATTGTGAGCAATGAGGAGGAAGTCAATAAAGTTGCCACTGCCTGGGTACAAAATTTCGATAAGATCGTCCTTAGCCCAATGAGCGATGTCTTTTTGTTCAGTCCATCCCCAACCAAATATTCTCCATAGACCACCATAGTACTTGACTTCCCATTCAGAACCATCATCTAGAGTGAGTAAGTGGCCTTCTTCCTGAATGTTACAGATCGTTAAATAGGCATCGCAAGAGATCGTGCGAACTTGTTCTTCGATGACAATTTCTTTCTCATCCTGTGCACAAGCATAGCTACTGATTAGCGTTACCAATAGAAAAGAGATGTTTCTAATAAGATTCATAAAACCCCTTAATTAAGACAAAATTTAGAATAAGCGCCCACCGTTTGGAACTGCTATGGATGGTTCCAGAAGGACAACATGCCCATTTTCGTCGGGTAATCCGAGAGTAAGCACTTCGGAGATAAACTTTCCGATCTGCTTTGGAGGAAAGTTCACAACAGCGATCACCTGTTTGCCAATGAGGTCTTCTTTGCGGTAGTGCTGAGTAATTTGTGCAGATGAGCGCTTTTTGCCAAAGGCACCAAAGTCGATTTCCAGTTTATAGGCGGGTTTGCGCGCTTCAGGGTAATCTTCGACGTTGGTGATTGTTCCAACGCGAATATCGAGTTTTAGAAAATCGGTAAATTGAATCTTTTCTGAAAGCATATTTTCTATTTCCATAACATACTCACTTTTGTTTACAGGATATCAATAAGAAAGTAGTTTAAAACAAAAGTTAGTAATGTGCAATTATTAATTTTGACTAGTGTTTGTGTGGATTGGGTCGGGTTGGACAGATTGAGACAATTGCATAAGTCCCATCGTCCTTTTCCGTGCCCGTGCCCGTGAGGGCAGCAGCTTGGGTTACGACAGCTTTTTGACTTTTGCAATCGTCTCGATTGCTGGACTTTGCACATCTGATCTCGCCATCGCGTGGCTTATTAACCGCTTCGCGGTTTTTTAATCCTTTAAACTAGACTTTTGCAATTGTCTCATTCCGTCCATTCAAAACACTCTTGAAATGAAAGGCGCGAAATGTGCCCTCTCGTTTATACTCGACCTACACTCTGTTCAAAAGAAGTTAAAATGAAAGTGCTTAAGTACAAAATCATCAAAAGCCCTGTGGGTCATCTAAAGATAGTTGTCAACGAGAAATCCCTCCAGGCTATCTTGTGGGATAATGAAAAACCGAGCCGCGTCTTCCTAGACCATATGGTAGAGGACATAAGGCATCCCTTAATCTTAGAAACGGAAAAGCAACTTAGCCAGTATTTTCTAGGACAGCGAAAACTGTTTGATGTACCTCTCAACACATATGGAACAGACTTTCAACAAGATGTATGGAAAAAGCTGCTGCAAATTCCTTATGGAGTAACATGGACCTATAAGGATATTGCCCAAAAAATTAAGAATCCACAGGCTGTGAGAGCAGTGGGATCAGCTATAGGCAGAAATCCGATTTCGATCATCATTCCGTGTCATCGAGTTATTGCCTCAAATGGCAGTTTGGCAGGATTTGCCGGAGGACTTGACCGCAAAAAGATCTTGTTGGATTTAGAAAACATCCTTTGAATAAAGCAAGGATTCCTTCATAAAACGTGGTGAAATCGCGTGTTTTCGTTGGAAAAAACGTGTAACCTGAGCCATAGCGAAAGCGATTCTCATCCTTTAAGAGCATCGAAAAGGGAACCTTTTAAGACTTCAACCTTTTTGTTAAAGTCTTCAGAGAGCTTAAAGAGCCTATTCTCCAAACCTTTCGGAAGAGCAGAGAGAGCATCCTTTAGTTTGGTTTCTTCCTTCTTACTGTACAAAAGACTTTCACGAGCTTCTTGAAGACGTGACGTCTCATCGGCAATCGACTGTTGTTCTTGCTTCAAAATATCCTCAAGGTCTTTTTTCGCTTGCTCTGGATTTTCTCGTTGAAGTCTCTCTAGCTCGTACTTAAGATTGGAAACCCTCATCATGACGGTTGCTTTTTCAAGGTGTGCATTTTGTAAACGGGATTCTTGCCTTGTTGCCATCGCGTGCTGGCTAGCAAGAACAAGTGCATCATATTCCTTAAGTGCGCCTAACTCTTTTCTCAGTGCAGCCACAGCAGGATCCTTTTCGACGAGGTCAGAGGCCGCTTTCAGCTGATCGTATACAGCTTGAATAGCATCTGAAAGTTTTGCGACTTCCGCGCTCTCTTTTGAGAGGTCTAATAGATCTTTTTCTACTCGCTTTAAATCTGCTAACCTTTTTTCGTTTTGGACATAATCGGATTTGATGGATGGGATGAGTTCGTCTTTTTTCCAACGTAAAGCGCGCTCTCTTTTTTGAGTCGCCCTAAAGAGACAATTGCAAAATTCAAATGAGGCATAGAGAAGCACAAAGGGCGAATGTTCTATTTGGAGTGCGGTGGCTTGCCACCGCTTTCACAAACATCGGCTTGCCGATGTTACAACGAACTGTGAATGGGGCCGGCAAGCCGACCCCTGTGAAAG
>JACDHD010000036.1 GCA_013821265.1 Parachlamydiaceae bacterium
CTGTTGTGGGTTTAAACTTTAAGAAATCTCATTTTTATATTTTAGCAATTCGGGCACGGGCACGCTCACGAGCACGGGCACGGAAAGCAAATCGCGAAAGTAATTACATCAACCTGGAGATAGGGCGATTCGTAGGATTGTATTGCGGTAACGCGGGTGTGTATTCGTAGGGCGCGGCATACAGTCCCCACATCGCTTCCTTGCGTGTTCCATTGAGCCACTGCTTCCAGGAAGCCATAGGGGCAGCTTCTCGCCCTAAGGCATCTGTACGCCACAATTCCAACATTCCTGTTCCAGGACTTACTAAAAAGGCAAAAAAGTCCTTTGTCCAGTTGGTATCAGCAAACAACACTGCTTTAGGTAACGTGTAACCTAACTCTTGAGCAGCTTGAAACACAGCTTGATGATAGTCTACAGAAAGAGATGTTTGCCCATAGGCGATTGTGAGAAATGCTAGTGCGATATTCAGAAGATCATTTGCGCTAAAAACAGCACTTTGAATGTATCGTGAAGAACTTTTTTCCCATATTTCAGATAGGCTTGAAATCAATGTTGGTGACAGATTTAATTTTCCAAAAATAGCGTCCAAACGCTCTTTTAGTTGTGCTTTTGGAAAAAAAGGCAATGAGGTATATAGAAGGCGATCAATCTCTTCGGTTGGTAATACCGGTTGTCCCTGATAATGCAATCCGCGTTCTTGCTCCATCGTATTTTCTAAGTAATCGCGAAAATCATAGGGGGCCATCGGTCCATGGAGGCGAGAAAATGTCTTTTTAAAATAGGGGCGGTAGTTGTGTGGAACAGATAGCGTCAGACGTTCTATCAGCCAATCTAGAGAGTACTGATCTAATCCAATGTTGTTGAGAAAGCGTTCCCCTTTATGAACAAAATTATCGCGTAGCCAGGTATATGTAAACGCTTCATTTTGCCATGTCTCTCTAAAATGCTGGAATCCTGGTTTGAGTAGGAATGCGTGTGTAGGCGAATGCATCAGCATGGATTTGTTGGGTTCTTTCAAAAAGTCTTCCATACTCTTGTAGGGGATCTTTTTCAGTGTATCTACAAAAAAGACGAACAGTTCCATGGGGTTTTCCACCCAGCGCGCCACTTCCGTGGGCTTCTGTTCGCGCCTATAGTAGGAACTGACTAAGGTTCCCATTGTTCCCCCAGAAGTGTACGCCCAAGGTTTAATAGCAATTTTATTTAAATTTTCCAAAGGATGGGCGATAGCTGGCGTATTATGAGCTTTTGCCATGCGATAAAAAGCCGATTCTAGGAATTCTTTGGAGCGCACATGGGTGGTGATTGCGGTGATGATATCCGACAGATCTTCCTTAATTTTTTCCACACCTGCTAATGCGTCAATTTCTGATTCAGTGGAAATAAAAAACTTGCTGAGGGCGTCGACAAATTCGTCTGGGGTTTTTATTTTTGACCATTGAGCTGTATTTCCTCGACCATGTTTATACAGCAACCTAAAGCCTGCTGGACTGTCGTCGTATGGTCCTACAGTCACTTCATGAAGATCTGCGTCATAGACCTCTTGAAAGTACATAGGGAAGAGCTGATCGTACTTGGTGATGAGCATATCAAATAAATTGGCAAACAATTCCGCTTTGGCGTGGGCTTTGTTGCGCACCTCTTCGAAGGTATGAAATTCGTTCACCTTACTTTGGTATTCCGCTTGAACCCAACTAGAATCTTTGTCAGTATGTCTCATGCGTGATTCTAGCATTTTTAAGTGTGCGTACACTTGTTCATATTCGATCTGCAGGTCTTTGACTTTTTGATTCGTTTGATCTAGTTTTTGTTTAAGTACGTTGAAAAGACACTGTCCAATGCCTCCAGGATCATCTGGTCCTAGACCTAGGCTAGAGTATAGATTCCAGCGGGTAAATTCCGATTTCGTTTCTGAAAAAGACGCTAGAGTGAACTCCCACGCTTTCAGTAACGCATTATCAGCTAAAGCCTTAAATGCATTACTTGCCTTTTCTAAAAGATTATAAAAAGTTGCGCATGCTTCTCCTTTGCCACCCATGCCTGATCCAACTGGAGAGACTTGTATTAACAAGCTAGTGTGAATCATGCCTTGGGGACGATGTGCATAGTCATCCAAATCCTGTTGTGTGATGTGTTGGTGCTGCATGAGGATTTTTTTAAGTACCTCTTCAGCAGAAGTCAAAACATAAGGATGTCTATCATTCCATTCTGGAAAGGATTTTTCTATTAAGGATTGAGCTAACGAGACTTTGTCTTTTCCTTGCGCTTCTTTATCGATCAACGCTACAGATTCCAATGCATATAGTAATCCTGGTGAATACCAAAAGGCAATGTCATTGTCCGCACCATCTTTGGAAAGCAGCACGGTTTTTCGTAGATCTCCAGCACCCCAGCTAACGCTCAAAGGAACCGAGTACTCAACGCCTCCAAAAGTTCTCTTAAGACGCCCTGTCGTCAGTAATTCTTGCAGATCTGTTAAGAACAGTTCCGGTTGTTCATCATGGACGATGATTGCTGGAGCAGTGGCAAAGCAGGAGCCGACACTTTGTCGCAGAAAGCATAACCATGCCGCAAGAACGGCGCGTCTAGTGTGTGCATCTGTAACCGTCGTATTTTGAGGTAGTTGCAGGGTATCGCGAATAATTTGATCAGCTTGTGGATGCGCATGGGGTTTACCGATCCGTTTTAAAAGAAGGATCAACTCTTTATTACTGAGAAGGGTGAGCACCTTGATGATATGCGCATGTCGTCGGCTATCGTGTTGTCGATTGGGACCAAGTGAGTACATATTGGCTTTTAGTTGGGTGATCACATGGCCTAATACTGTTGAATTAACTTCGCCTTTGTCACTAATGAGTAGGTTGGCAAGGCGTCGTGTGCGCAAGACATTGCGTACAGCTACGCTCTCTTGGATGAGTGTGTAGTCGAGACGGCGAGATAGGTCATCGTACTCTTCGGCACACACGCGTTTTAGGTTGTCGCCATCGCGTGCGCGCGCTGAGCGCTGTTCGCGGGTGACGGCGCTGAATACGCGTTCGTAAAAGCGCGGCTCATCTAAAGGGGCTTGGACTGCCGATAGAATTGTGTCTATATACGCCGCGTTCAATTGGGGTACCTTGTGTTATAAATTTTTATATCACAAAAGGTGGCTCTTTCCAAGATATACCGTATCCTACTGTCCTTTCCCGTACCCTTGCCCGTGAGCGTGCCTTTTCTTGATCTTAATCTTGATCTTGATCTTAATCTTCTTTTCTTCAACTTTTCTAAAAATGTCTAAAGCAAGATCAAGATTAAGATCAAGAAGAGGCAAGGGCAGGGGCAAGGGAAAGGACAATTACTGTTGGGAACCTTTTGCAAATTAAGAAAACGCTCTCTACAATACAAAATTTCTTACGTTAATCAGAAAATAGGTGTGACATGCTCGATATAAAACTATTTCGCAAAGATGCTGCTGCGGTGGAAAAAAAACTGCGCACAAAAGATGCACAGGTTAGTTTGGCTCCGCTTCTAGAACTGGACCAGCACATAAGAGAAAAAAAGACTAAGGTGGAACAGCTAAAAGCAACGCGAAATGAGGCGTCCCAAAAGATCGGCGAAATGAAACGCAAAGGCGAAGATACAACCAGTTTGATGAAGAGTATCGATGGCCTATCCGACGAAATTCGAACTCTCGATACTGCATTGGCTCCGATGGAAGAGCAATTTAACATCGGGTTTGCCTCTTTGCCCAATCTTCCAATGGATGACATCCACGTTTCCCCTGATCCTAAAGACAACGTGGTAATCAAGGAATTCATGAAAAAGCCTGAATTCAGCTTCCCATTCAAAAATCACGTAGAACTCAATGAAAAGCTGCATTTATTTGATTTCAAACGCGGAGCAAAAATTGCGGGATCTGGCTGGCCTGTCTACAAGGGCATGGGAGCACGCTTAGAGTGGGCGTTAATCAATTACATGCTCGACATCCAAGTGAAAAATGGGTTTGAGCAAATCATCCCTCCTGTGCTAGCCAAACGCGATATTTTATTTGGATCAGGTCAGTTGCCAAAGTTTGAGAATCAACAATTTAAAGTGCACGATCCCGACTACCAACTGTTCCTAATCCCTACCGCTGAAGTTCCTCTAAACGGGATGCACTTCGATGAAATCTTGCAGGAAGAACAGCTTCCTATTAAATATACAGCTTATACGCCTTGTTTTCGTCGTGAAGCGGGTGCTGCGGGATCACAGGAACGCGGATTGATTAGGGTGCATCAATTCAATAAGGTAGAAATGTTTGCCTTCACAAAGCCTGAAGATAGCATGAAGATGTTTGAATCGATGCTCACAAGTGCAGAAGAGGTGTTGCAGGGATTGGGCTTACATTATCGCAACATGCTTCTGGTGACGGGCGATATGTCTTTCGCTTCCTCACGCACTGTTGACATTGAAGTGTGGCTCCCAGGGCAAAATCGCTATTACGAAGTCTCTTCCGTTTCAAATTGTACGGATTACCAAGCGCGCCGTTCACAGACTCGCTATAAATCTAAAGATGGCAAAACAGAGTATGTGCATACATTGAATGGTTCTGGTCTTGCAACATCTCGCTTGATGGTGGCGTTGTTAGAAAACAACCAACACGCTGATGGGTCTGTGACCATTCCTGAGGTTTTACGCAAGTACTTAGGCGGTATTTCTAAATTGACACCCAAATAAGCGAGTACTCCAATGAGTAAAAAACAGACAGACGCTTTATTGCAATTTTTAAATCGTTCTCCGACAGCATGGCACGCGATTCGAGAAGTTGTGAGTCAGCTAGAAGCTCATGGTTTTGTCGAGCTAAAAGAGGGTGAACTGTGGTCACTAAAGGCTAAAGGGAAGTACTTTGTGGTGCGCAATGGTTCTTCGTTGTGTGCGTTTATTGTGCCTTCAAAAACACCTTTGGGAGCACGCGTTGTCGCTTCTCACACTGACAGCCCAGGTTTCAAATTGAAGCCAAATGCGGAGTTTCGCAAAGAAAACATGGTGATGTTGGGTCTAGAAGTCTACGGAGGCCCATTGATCACGTCTTGGTTAAACCGCGACTTAGGCATTGCGGGACGCATTAGCTATCTCGATAAGAAGAGTACGATTCAAGAAGCGATCTTAACATTAGATAAAAATCCCGTTACGATTCCTCAATTAGCAATCCATCTAGACCGCAAAGTCAACGATGAAGGGTTGCTCCTAAATAAACAGGAACAGCTAGCTGCTTTGGCTTGTTTAACTGACGAGAAGGATCCTGTTGGTTATTTGGAAAAGCTGCTTCAGGCTCAAGTTTCCTATAAGAAATTATTAAGTCATGATTTATTTGTGTATCCATTAGAACCTGCAGCATACGTGGGTGAGGGACAGCAACTGATGGCCGCATATCGCATCGACAGCCTAAATAGCGTTCATGCGATCGTAGCAGCCTTTGAGGGAACTTCTGCAGATCATGAAGAGATCAAAGTTATAGCCTTGTTGGATAACGAAGAAATTGGATCTGAAACAGCACAGGGAGCGGGTTCACCCTTTTTGACGCATACGTTGGAGCGTATTTGCTTAGCTCTTAAGATGGGAAGAGAAGAATATCTGCGCTTTCTGAGTCAGTCGCTCTGTGTATCAGTGGATCTCGCACATGCGTTGCATCCTAATTATGGAGATAGGCATGAACCGCGTCATATGGTTCTTATGCAAAAGGGCATTGCAGTTAAGTATAATGCGCAAAAGAAATATGCCTCCGATGCGCGTTCTGCAGCGGCTATTGTGGCATTGTGCCATGCCAATAAGATACCGGTGCAACACTTTGCATCGAAGGGTGACATTTTGTCGGGTTCTACAATCGGACCGATTCATGCGGCTGTGACGGGGATGGCAACGGTGGATATTGGGTATGGGCAGTTGTCGATGCATTCCTGCAGGGAGTTAGCGGCGTGTCAGGATTACCTGGACATGACGAAGTTGCTTGTGGCTTATTTAGGGAAGTAAAAGTATTCGTTTTGTTTTTACTACGAAAGAAGCCAGTTGCAGAAGTGTTCGTTTTGTTTTTGCTAAGGCCAAAATGGCCGAGATTTCACAGCGAAGGCCAAGCGAAGCGCAGGCCTGGTAATCGACTACACATAATCTGGACTATTCAAGGCTTTAGCTGTACCACAAATATATTTGAATAGTTCTTGTTCAATACTTGGATGAATCCACGTATGGCCTATCTTTGGTACTAAACACAACATGTAGCACTATATCTGACAATGATTGTCCCATAACGCCTCTCCGTATAATTAAAACGGCATTATCATATAAAAAAATAAAATAATATACACGTCTTTTGCTAGGTTCTGCACACAATTTCATCCTTTCAGGACTCCCCCCATATTTTACTTATTATTACCAGGCCTGCGCTACGCTTGGCCTTCGCTATGAAATCCTGGACCATTCGGGCCTTATAACAAACTACTATTTCGCTGCTTCGGACTTATACAATCGTCTCTCAGTTAGCAGTCGCGCAATAAAAGTGCTAAAAAACCACTTCTTCTCCTTGACATAAACGTCACCCTCCATCTAAAATTCCCCTTTCAGACAAACACAAGGAGAATCGATATGAGCAAAATTAAACCTTTAGGCAAACGCATTCTCATTCAGCGTTCAAAAGCACAAACAACCAAGGGAGGAATCCTTCTTCCTGAATCTGCAAAAGAGAAACCAAAAGAAGGTACTGTCGTTGCAACAGGTCCTGGTGAAATCGATGACGCGGGCAACCGCACACCTGTATCTGTCAAAGTGGGAGATCGCGTCCTATTTAGCTCCTACGCTGGTACAGAAGTAAAAGATAATGAAGATGAGCTCCTGATCTTATCCGAAGATGATATTCTCGGAATCCTTGCCTAATTTAAAAACTGCATACAGGAGTGACCCCTATGTCAAAAATTCTACAATTCAATGAAGAAGCTCTAAAATCCCTCTTAAAAGGGATTAGAACACTTGCCAAAGCGGTTAAGGTGACACTAGGTCCTAAGGGCCGCAACGTCGTCATCAACAAAGGTTTTGGATCTCCCCTTTCCACAAAAGACGGTGTAACCGTTGCGAGAGAAATCACCCTCAAAGATAAGTTTGAGAACATGGGTGCTCAGCTTGTAAAAGAAGTTGCTTCCAAAACATCAGATATTGCCGGAGATGGCACCACAACAGCGATCGTGCTGGGTGAAGCGATCTTCAGTGCTGGAGTGCGCAATGTGACGGCTGGAGTCAATCCGATGAGTTTGAAACGCGGCATTGACCAAGCGATTGAAGCGGTTTGTGTAGAATTGGATAAAATTGCGATTCCAGTAAGCACAGAAAAAGAGATCCAGCAAATTGCCACCATCTCAGCAAATAATGACGAAGAGATTGGCGCTATTATTGGACAGGCGATGGAAAAAGTGGGTAAGGATGGCATTATCTCTGTAGCGGAAGCGAAAGGGATCGACACCACTCTGGATGTGGTGGAGGGAATGCAATTTGATAAGGGATACCTTTCTCCTTATTTCATTACTAATCCTGAAAACATGACAGTGGATTTCAGTAACGCGTCGATTTTGATCACAGACAAGAAAATTTCCAATATTAAAGACATTGTTCCGATTTTGGAAAAGAGCGTAGCGAAGGATTCGCGTCCCCTCCTTATTATTGCCGACGATGTTGATAGCGAAGCATTGGCAACATTGGTTGTAAACAAACTGAAAGGTGGTTTGCAAATCTGTGCTGTGAAAGCTCCGGGATTTGGCGAGAACCGCAAAGCGATTTTGGATGATATTGCCGTTTTAACTGGCGCTACAGTCATTTCTGAAGAGATTGGATTGCGTTTAGAAGAAGCGGAACCTTCGATGTTGGGTCATGCTAAAACAATAAAGATCTCTAAAGAAGAGACTACGCTTATTGATGGCATGGGTAATGAAAAGGCTCTTCAGTTACGTATTGACCAGATTAAAGCTGCTCTCAGCAATCCTAAAACATCCTTTTATGAACGCGAACAGCTTGAAGTGCGTCTTGCACGTCTAGTGGGCGGGGTTGCCATTATCAACATTGGCGCTGCAACCGAAACTGAGATGAAAGAGAAAAAAGCGCGCGTCGAAGATGCCTTGCACGCAACTCGCGCTGCTGTGGCTGAAGGAATTGTTCCTGGTGGCGGCGTGGCGTTACTCCGAGCAGTTAAAGCTTTGGACAAATTGAAACTTACTGGAGACGAGGCGGTTGGCGTTGCGATTATTCGCGAAGCGCTGTTTGCTCCAGCAATTGCCATTGCAACGAACTGTGGTAAGCAAGGAAATCTGATTGCTGAGAAAATCTACGAAGGAACCGGTGCTTTTGGTTACAACGGACTAACAGATGAATTCACCGATTTGGTAAAAGCTGGAGTGATAGACCCTGTGTTAGTGACGAAGAGCGCGTTAATCCACGCTGGATCGATCGCGTCTCTATTGTTGACAACTGCTGCTATGATCACTGACAAACCAAAACCAAAGTCTGAGTTTGCCCCATCGATGGATGGAATGGGCGGCATGGGTGGTATGGGTATGGGTGGCATGGGCGGAATGGGTGGTATGGGAGGCTTCTAACGAAGCTTCCTTTTTAATAGAGGAACTTACTATGCCTACATACGGATATCTCTGTTCAAAATGCAGCAAAGAGACTGAAAAGCTGCAAAAAATGTCTGATGAGCCGTTAAAAACATGTCCCCACTGTAGTGGTGAGACTCTAAAGCGTTTACCAGGTGGCGGTGGAGGACTTTCCTTTTCAGGCTCTGGCTTTTACATTACCGATTACGGTTCCCCAAACAAAGGACCGAAAGATGGTGGTGAAGGTAGTGGAGGCTGTTGCCCTTGTGGTAAGGGTGGATCTTGCAAGTCGTAAGACGATAACTGTATTGATCCCTTCCGTTTTTAAGTGCTTGAATTGCATGCGGTGATAGATGTTGGTTCATTACAAATGGCCTACAGACATATCCTAAAGTGTAAATTAGTAAATGTTTAAAAACAGTAACAATGCCATCTTTGCGAAGCAAAGTAAGTGCGAAATTGTCGCTAGACAATTTTGCCTTGGCTGGTTTTTAAAAAGCCTCAGCTTTTTAAAAAGGCATCAAAAAACCAATCACCATTAGCCTCAAAGCGACAAAACGCAACAACGGAAACGTCTGCAACGCCCTTCTCTGTGCTCTCTGTGGTAAAAAACAAAACGAAGACGAATCGGGCACGGGCACGGAAATAGGGAGCCTCTTACATTCCGACAAAGCGGCGGACGTAGGCCCAGGGTTTGCGCATAATCCAGTAAAAGAGTGAAACATCTTCTCCGTACAAGATTGCTGAGCCCTTTAATCCGAGTTTAACATCTTTTACATTCTCCTTTTCATCCCAATCAGCTTCTGCAATAAAGCTAGAAACAGATTTATCCGTTACATGTGTGTAGTTGGCAATATAGATCAGATTAGCCACTAAACTTTGCTCAGGATGAACGTTGAGAAAAACTTTGATTGGCTTTTTTATATCAAGCACGATGTTATCATCTTCTGGCACCCACATGCGCACTCTTGTTTCTAACGGATTAGCAATAACAAGCACTTTTTCTCCCATTTTAACAGGTTTGCCTTCCCATTCTTCAGGGTTATCAAGCATCACTACCCCGGCTTCAGGGGCATGTACATTAAGTTGTGAAGCTCTAAATTCTGCTAACTCTAGTTCTAATTTTTCTTTTTTTAGCTTTATAGCCTCCACACCAAGTTCTGCAAGGGCTTTTTTGTCCTTTTGTGCCTGTGCGGTGGCTCTATCTACTTCAGCTTTGATTATCTCTACTTTTTTTTGCGCGACAAGTAGGTCTTGTAGGGGAACACGTTTATCGTATTCGAAGAGAAGGTCTTCTTTGTTTACCTGTTGACCTGGCTTTACAACTACTTGCTCAATAATGCCTTCAAGAGGAGCTGTCACAATGATTGGATCTTTTGGAACTACTTCACAAGGCGCTACAATGCGAAGTGGTAAGCGAACAAACATTAGTAATAGGAGAGATAGCCCTGCAATATATGGGACGGGGCGCTTTCTAATGAAATCCTTGATCGAATATTTTGGCACAAATTTTTCGTAAGCTGCTCCATAATTAACGAGAATATATTTTAATAGGTCGATATCTTCCTGCTTCCATTTAACGTTGTTCCATCTTTCGAGCCATAGCCCTAGCATAGGTTTGTCATGAACAAAAATGGGCATCCACAAGACGGAGTTGGATTCTGGAATTTCAGGTATTCTTAGTTCTTGAGGAGTTCCTGGATCTTTTAAATTAGTGACGATGTCAAGCCACTGCTTACTTAAATCGGTTACTTTATTAACGGAAGACTGTCCAGAAATACCTAAAAGGGTTGGTTTACCCTTTGGATCCAATTTCCAGAGCACGGCTCTATCATATCTGACGATCGGAACGGTGTCGTTAAGAATCAGAAAGATAAGGTTTTGCACTTTTGGGCTTTTAAATGCTTTTAGGGTAAGTCGATTGATTTCGGCTAATAATTGAACGCTACGCATCAGTTCTTGTTGCTGAGGTGAACTCATAGATTACCTACAGGTGGTACGACATTTAACTGTTCTGGAGTAGGTTTCGGAGGGGGTGTGATCTTTTCATTATTATTTTCTTTAAGGCGCAAACTGTTGATATTAGTCGTTCCTGTCATACCAGGAATCAATCCCGCATCGCGATTATCAATTTCTGCATCCACCGCTATGGTTGAGCTAGAGGGATCTATTGCTCCTCCGATTCTGATAATTTGGGCCTCGACTTCAGTATCGGATTCATCGACATGGATTGTGATGGTTTTACCAATAACTAGATCCTTATAGTAAATGGAAGGATAAAGAATTTTGGCAAGCAATCGATCGGTTTGTTCAATTTCAATTAGAGCTTGTCCGGGTTGTGGCAATTCAAACTCTTCAATCGCAAGAGAGATGACGCGTCCAGTGTAGGGAGCACGCACAAAAGCGCCTTCAAATTGTGTTTGAGCAAGAACATATTCAGCTTCTGCTGAGGCGGCAGAGGCTTCTGCTTCTTTCAGATCCAAGAATGAGATGATATTATCTTTGAATAAATGTTGACGTGTATCCAAAAGGGCTCTTGCTCTGCCTACAGCGGCAATGGCTTTATCCAGGTTAGCTAGGAAAATTTCATCATGAATTTTAATCAATAGTTCTCCGGATTCAAAATATTCCCCCATGCGTTTGTAGATTTTTTCGATCGTGGATGACACTTGAGAGGAAAGAATTGGAGTGGAGATCTGATTAGAGAGAATTGTTCTGCGATAGGGAGCAATAATGACATGCACCTCTTCATTAGGTGCTTGGGGTTGATTCGGCTTGGGTCTAATTTCGCTTTCCGATTGTCTAATTTGGGAACGTAAGCGTTCTGTAGCTTCTTCGATTTCCTTTTGGAGATCTGCGATATTCGATGAATCTGTAGGTCCTTCAGCAAAAAGGGAAAACATCGCAATTGTTAAAGTGCACAAGATATTTGATAGTTCACTCATTCTATGATCTCCTCACAGGAACAGTCCTGGTTATCGTCTTGTTCTTGCTGACCTTCATCATCTTCCTCATATATTTCTAGGAGTGTATTAAAGCGTAGAGGCTGTCCGATGCTATTATTAACTTGCTCTAAAGCGATTTGCTTTTGTCCATAGGCCGAAATCGCATCGACTCCACCCTGGATAGCACTAGCACGGGAAAGTATGACATCGACCATATTAAATTCTCCGCGATAAAATTCCATCCAAGAAGCATCTGCAAGCCTTGTACGCACGTTATAAATATCTTCACGAATTTTGTATTGTTCTGAAATATTTAAATAATCGAAATAGGCAATATTCACTTGCGTCATCACACCTACAGAAAGTGCCAAGCGTGCAACGTAGGCTCGGTCACGTCCTAATTGTGCGGCCTTTATATCAAATATGTGCTGAGGTACAGATAAGAGGTCCCACGCTACGCGAAGACCTGTTACAATCCAGTGATGGTGTACAAGAAAGCGATCTAGATTTGTTCTATATGATTTAAATATTTCCGTTGATGGAAACGTACGAATAACAGCTTGTCTGACTTGTTCCGTTGAAATATTTTCTTCAAAATCGCTATTGTATAGCTCAGGTCTACTTCTCAAGGCTATTTGTTCCAATTCTTCGATGGGTTCTAATTCAGGAAAGGCATCCATTTCCACTTCAGCAAGTTCAAATTGAACATCAGCTGGTATCCCCATCAAAGCAGCTAGTTCTGCTTTTGCATTCTGGTAAGTAAATTCAAAGCTATACAGTTGAACTTGAAAGTTGAGCATTTGATCTTCGATACGTAGTCCTGGAACACGAGAAATGTAACGAGCGTCCATTTCGCGATCAAATTTTTCTCTATATTCTGCAATTAGCGCTAAGATCTCCTGCGATTTTTTTGCTCCCCAACGCGCTGACATTGCTTTCCAATAGGATTTATAAATTTCCAATATCATGTTTTGCTTTAGGCGTGCATATTGCATGTACAAACCTAAGGCACGCCAACTCGATTCTTGCGATTGGTAGTAGGCCAAGGCAAAGTCTATCACTTTGAATGAGAGTGTGGCATCCCAAGCCCTCACTCGTTGTTCAGAGCCTATAGAAGGAGGCGTTCTAATGCCTGAGGGGATTAGTTGCGTTCTAGAAGCAGTCCTTTTATTGCGATGACTCCATTCTCCATTAAATGTGAAGCTTGGAAGCATACGCAACATCTCACGTGTCGTTACTTCTCTTTGAACAGCCCATTCTAATTCTTTAGCCAAGACGTCCCAGTTATGGCGCCAAGCAATGTCGATGATACCTTTAAGGGTCAACGGTTCGCAGGGAATGTCTATTGTGGAATAGATATAATCCAAATCACAGATGGCATGGTCGTCCCTGGTTTGCACGAGAGAAGGAATTTCTTTGTGTGAACAACCTGCAAACAAGGAGAGTGCTAGAAGTAGAAAAATGCATTTATTCAACATGTTTATGCTGGGTTCCCTGATCAATTCTTTGATCTCATATTCCTTATCTAATTTTTTGACAAGGGAGAAACCCTTAGCTTCTGCCTTTCCGTGCCCGTGCCCGATTCCTAATTTTTGAGAGAACGGAAAAGGATTAAATAAAAAATCCGGTGTACTTCGCTTTTTAGCAAATCGGGCACGGGCACGCTCACGGGCACGGGCACGGTAGTGCGATTTTCGACAATATTTTGCAATTATATAGATCTCTCCATAGAGTGTGATTTTGGAGGAATCATGCCCGACATTACTATGACTCCAGGACCTAAAGAGGAAAAACCCCTTCCGATGTTTCGCGAAGATTTACGTTTATATGTAGGGCCAAGTGATCCGGATGGTTCACCAACTTATAATCTTTTTGATCCAACACGCGGTCAATATTTTCGAATCAGCTGGACAGAATCTTTAGTATTTAAATTTCTTAGACCAGGCATGACCATTCCTCAATTGATTGCCATTATCGAAGCTAACTCCACCTTAAAGATTACTCCAGAAGAGATTAACACACTTTTTCAAGATGCCGTTACAAACAATTTATTGCGAATTCATCGCACTTCTGAGGTGGTTTTTGATGAGGCGCAAAAAGCAAAGTCCGGGATTTTCAAGTGGTTGCTGTTTCATTATTTGTACATTCGTATCCCGTTAATCAATCCTGATAAGTTTCTAAAGCGCACCTTGCATTACGTTTTACCGCTCTGGTCGACTCCAGCGATTACTTTATATGCAATTTTATTCTTATGGGGAACCTTTTTGCTGGTGACGCGCTTTGATGAGTTCCTAAATACATTTCCATATTTTTTTACTATGGGGGGTGCTATTGCCTATGGACTAGGAATTACTTCTGTAAAAATTATCCATGAATTTTCTCATGCTTACACGGCAAAGTACTATAAGATCTATGTTCCTACAATGGGGATTGCCCTAATCGTTTTTTGGCCTGTGCTTTATACTGACGTGACAGATAGTTGGAAGCTAGCTAAGCGCTCTCGAAGACTTGCCATCTCGTTTGCTGGGATAGCGGCTGAACTAGTGATTGCTGGGATTGCAACGTTGGGTTGGGGATTAAGTTCTCCAGGGATGTTTCAGAGCGTTTGTTTTATTATTGCTTCTGTTACATGGATTTCTACATTAGTGATCAACCTAAATCCCGCCCTGAGATTTGATGGATATTATCTTCTTTCCGATCTATGGCAGATCGACAATCTTCAAGCACGTACGTTTGCTGCGACGCGGTGGCAGTTGCGCAAGTGGTTGCTGGGACTAGATCTTCCTCCTCCTGAAGAAAATTTAACTCCTGGCAGGCTTGCAGGCATGATGGTGTATTCCATCTACACATGGCTTTATCGCTTGTTCCTCTATACAGCAATTGCCATCTTCATCTATAAGCAGTTTACAAAGGTCCTTGGGATTTTTCTCTTTTTCATGGAAATTGGCATCTTTATTTTGTGGCCATTAGGCTGGGAGGTTGGTCAAATTAATCGTCTACGTCCCTATCTCACTTGGAATAAACGATCTGTCACTACAGCCGTTGTCACAACCCTTTTTCTGCTATGGTTGCTCGTTCCGTTTCCACATCGCGAGTCCTATCCAGCTATTACCATTCCTCATTCAGAGGCCAATCAGGTCCTGTATGTGCCTTATGACAGCACTGTAACAGCGATTTATGTCAAACGCAATGAACAAATACAACTTGAACAGCCTCTTGTACAATTGGATTCCTCTACACTATTGGCAGATATCGCATCTAACAAGATTGGACTTGCCGCCGTAGACAGAGAAATTATCATTGCCAGCCAGACTGAAGAGGATAAGGCTCTCATTGCTGAAAAAAAAGCCAATGCAGAGGCTATGGAAGCTAAGATAATCGGTTTAGAAAGAATTCAGACGGAGCTGCTATTAAAAGCAGAAGTGGCAGGAACGCTTTACCAGTGGGATGATACGATTAAAATTGGCCAAACTGTGGCTAGAGATGCCATTTTAGGCAAAATTGCCGATCTTAAACATTTGCAGGTGATCGCTTTTATTCCTGAAATGTACATTTCCGATGTCCAAAATGGCGACAATGTGGTTTTCCGTCGACTACGCGATATGACTAAAGTTAATGGGAAAATAACGCAAATCAATCCTCTACGAACTATGGTGTTGATCTATCCACAACTTGCTTCTATTAATCATGGCGATTTACCTGTGGCAGGAGTGACTCCACAGGGCTCCACGGATAAGGAAGCGCAAATGCGTTTGGTTGAAAGCTATTACACAGCTTTAGTGACCCTGGATCCCATTAAGGAAGAGTTTAAAATTGGCGAAACGGGCTACATGGATGTAAGGGGGCCTTGGCGGTCTTATTTAATGATTTTCTGGAAGCATTTGCAGTCTTTATTCTGGCAAGAAGGCACGATTTAGAGAAACGATAGCATCGTCCTTTCCGTGCCCTTGAGCGTGCTTGTCCGATTCGTCTTCGTTTTGTTTTTTACCACCGAGACACAGAGGCACAGAGCACAGAGAGCGAGAAGGGATTTGCATCCTTGATGTAGTCAATTGTAATGCTTTGCTACCTTTTTTAAAAAGCTGAGGCTTTTTAAAAACCAGCATTCGCATGGGGCTAGCGCCCACGCAAAGTATTTTTTTCATCTTAATTGTTACCTCGTTATCTGATTTCGAGGTTATTCGTTAACATAACCCAAAATTTGGGAGTCAACGTTGCTTTCTCGCTCTTCTCTGTGCCTCTGTGTCTCGGTGGTAAAAAACAAATCGAACACTTAATCAATCGTCTCCATTCGTATATTTCGTTCTTTAATTACTACAACTCATAAAAATAGCCATTTAAAAAACTATCTTTTTCTTCTATTTTTTGGTCGTAACCGTTGTTATTTTGCTTATTAAAATCTCATTATAAATAATATTTTAAAAAAAGTAAAATTGTGCTATAATAAAGTAAAACTAATATTTTATGTTACTTGCTGTATGTATACATTTTTAAGCTTTTATTAACTGTGAGGGTTGACTTCTATCGAGCAAATGAAACGACATTGATGATTAGGTGACTCCCGATCGGTCTCCATATTGTCTTCTACGCAATGTAGAAGGCTGTTTGTGGCCTGATCGAAGCCTTCCCTAAGAGGTCGCGTGACTTCACCCTTGCTTTATTGTAAGGGTTCAAACCATTCGATTGCTCTTTGCTCTATAGCAGATAGCTTTTCCTTAATTTGGAGTAAGTTATGCGCTTTAGAATCATTCCTTTGGAGGAGAGGATTGTCTTAGATGCCGCCGGAGCACTAGACATTCTGAACTCGTATCAACTGGAATCGGTGAAACCCTTTTCATCCGATACTCATGATACACCCGTGGCTTTCTCGACGGAGATAAAGCCATCAAGTGAGGTGTTGTCTGAAAAAACGGCTACGGCCGATCCATTTCACGATAAAAACCTTTCTATAGATGCTCCTGCGGGGCATGATTCCAGTTTAAACCTTTTAGTTATTTCTTCAGATGTTGCCAACGATGAGATTCTTGCTGCAGCCGCAAAGGATCCGGAACATCTAATCATTTATGATCCAAATCAGACGTCTTTGGATCAACTTTCCAAACTGATTGCAGAGCGCTTGAACGGTCAGCAAGCTGACAGCATCGCCTTCTTGAACTATGGGTCCGTGGGAGCCTTTTCTCTTACCTCTGGAGTTACTGTTTCTCAGGAAACTCTGAGCGTCAGTCTCGATTTGCAAGCTTTCTGGCAGAGCGTGGGTATGATGATAAAAGATGGGGGCCGAGTCGACCTATTGCCTTGTAATGTTGCAGCCGACAGCGGACAAGTGCTAATTTCACAAATTGACCAATTAATCGATACTGCTAGTCATAGTGTTAGCGTCGCTGCTTCAACAGACATTACAGCTAATGCTCCTCAAGGAGGAGATTGGTATTTAGAGATTGGTAATGTAGATGCAGGAGCACTTTACTTTACAACTGAACACCTTTCTGAATGGCAAGGTACATTAGACATTACACCAACTTTGATTAAGGAGATCAATCCCAATTTAAGTTTAGGTTCCAATCCTCAAGGCTTTGTTAATATGAACGGCATCGCCTATTTTGCAGCCGATAATGGAAGTCATGGATTTGAACTGTGGAGAACGGATGGCACTACAGCTGGTACCACTATGGTTAAAGATGTGAGACCAGGGAATGTTGGGTCTTATCTTCATGACCTCACTGTAGTGGGAAATACCTTATATTTTGCTGCAAATGGAGTAAACTCTGGCTCTGATGAACTATGGAAGAGTGATGGAACCGCAGCAGGAACAGTGCTAGTCGCTGACATTAACCCCACCGGTGGGATTCGCCATATGCACAATTTAACTGCTGCTCGTACGGGCGGAGTAGATGTTCTTTATTTCACATTCGATGATAACATTCATGCTCAAAACCTTCCAAACGCAGAGCAATTATGGAGTTCTTTAGGCGGGATTGCTCCCGGAGGAGTGGGAATTGGCCCAGACACAGTTAGATTAGTAGGCCCAAACGCGCCTACGCTCCTCACAGCATTTAACGACAAACTCTTTCTCAGAGGAGAAACTAATGCTCTTGGCAATGAAGTTTGGGTAAGCACTAATGCCCCATCCGTTGCACTTTTTGTTGATCTTAACCCAACTCTTGGTTCTCAAGGCTCTTTTGGCCCAGGCTCTAACAACGCGTATGCGGCCAATGATGTTACTTTTTCTGACGTAGGCAGATCGAAATTATTAGTCACTCCGGATTTCTTTGTTGTTTCAGGAGGAAAACTATATTTCAATGGCTCTGACCATAGTAGGAACGGCATGGCGTTACGTGTGACAGCAACAGGTTCGACGTCCGATTTAGTTACGATCGACCTGAGTCCTGGAGGCTATACGGATCAATTGTATTATCCCTATAATACCATCATATCGAATCCCATTGATTATAATGGAACTTTCATTTTCTCGGCAGCAACCATAGATAATAATAATCCTAATGCCTTTTCTCATACACTATGGAAGTCAAATGGAACTGTAAGCTCTACAGTGAAAATTTATGAGAGTAGCCAATATGATTTTGCCAGAACATATACAAATGATTTTGATCATATACGACAGAGCGAAACAACTGTAGCAATAGCGAATAATCAGTTAATTTTTGCAGTTCGAGATTTAAGTCCTCTTAGTTCCAACTTTAATAATTTTGATGTCTACGCAGCAAAGTTTCAGAATATTTTTGGGAATGACTACTTCACAACGACTAAAATAGTCTCGACTCAAAATAATATCATCGTAAGGAACATTGAAGACATCCTGTATACGGGTGGAGCTCTATATCTGGATATTTACGGAAAATCAGCACCCAATGCAGCTAATGAACACTACATTTGGAGAGGAGAAAATTTTGGTTCTTATGATCCAGTTTCCAACCCCTTTTCGATTACATTTAGTCAAATGGGAATAGCTAATATATCTACTCCATATACTTATGATAATAACGTAATGAATGTTTATGCAGGTGGTTTACTCCTACAAGTAGGTAGCGGAAACGCAGAATTGAATTTCATAAATCGTCAACTAAACAGCGAGACATACACCACTACAGAAGATATTCCACTAACAAGCTATTCTGGGGTATTCAGTAACGACCCTGACGTCCTCAGCTCTGGTCGAAATGCAATATTGGTCTCTGGACCAGCCAACGGCGCATTAACCCTCAATAGTAATGGTAGCTTCATCTATACTCCTTATGCTAACTTTAACGGAATCGACACCTTCTCATATCGAGTTAGTGATGGAGGCATAAGTAGCAGCATCGCTCAAGCGACCATCAACGTTACAGCGGTCAATGATGCCCCTACCAATATCACCCTTGCGAATAATTCGATGTATGAAAACTACATGGCAGACCCAAATTACCGTACACTTACTACTACAGATGCCGATAGCGGCACTTTCACATACTTACTAGTGAGTGGTACAGGCAGTACAGATAACTCTAAATTTTCGATTGTAAATGGAAATCAAATTGTCAATAATGTTTTCCTTAACTATGAAACGCAGAATAGTTATTCGGTCAGAGTGCGCACTACGGATTCAGGAGGTCAATTTTATGAAAAGCAACTAACAATTAATCTTATCGACGTGCATGACTCTGCTACAACAGTAGTGGCTGATAGTATTACCGCTAACAGGAACATATCTGGCAACACAACCACGATCATTTCTATTGCTAGCCTTACGGCAAATGATCTATATACAGATACAAATCAGATCTACACTAACCCTACTACTGGAAATCTTGTCTTCGCACCTGTTGTGATGAACACGCTTACCATCCAATCTACACCTAACCATGGCACTTTAGTTAACAACTTCAACGGAACTCTTTCTTATGTACCAACGTTCGGGTACACGGGACCAGACGCATTCTCTTACAGCATTACGGATATTGCAGGCATTTCAAGTTCTGGTTCAGCTCAGGTGAGTATTTCGGTTATAACTCCTACAAATGACGCACCTACATACACGCTACTGCCCTCGTTAGTGATTAATGAAGATACGGGAACTAATCCTTCGGATAACGGCACTTATACCATCGAAAACTTTATCACAAATGCCTCTGCAGGTTCAATCGGAGGACTTACTGATATCACAGCAACAATAATTAGTACAACTAACCCTAATCTGTTTGACACTAGTTTCGGTGGCTATTACCTACCCCGTATCGTGTACATAGATGCGACTACCCGGGGACTCTATTTTAAATTAGGAGGAGATGCCACTGGCACCGCAACTATTTCTGTTAGTGTTAAAGATAATGGAGGAACCGAAGGTGGTAGCTCAGACACGACTGTCAAAACAATGACGATAACAGTCAATCCTGTTAACGACGCCCCTACGTTTACAGCAGCAGGCAATATTGTTAACGTTGAAACTCCTAATCCACAAGTGACTACTGTAAATAACTGGGCTTCGAATATTTCTCCAGGTCCTGGCCCTACAGAAGCTTCACAAGTTGTTGATTTCATCGTCATAAACAATACTAGACCCGATATGATCTCTTCGATTTCAATCAATGCGGCGGGTCAACTGAATTATACAATTAATCCTTGGACATTTGGCACAGCAACAATTTCAATAGCCGCTCACGATAATGGAGGAATGTCGAATGGTGATTCAGACACGTCTGGAATTTATACTTTTAACATTCAAGTCAAAGAAGTTCCTTTCTTTACTGAAGTCTTTACAACCGCCACAGTTAATGAAGATTCCTCAAATGTCAGTTCACCTTACAATCAACTCTATGCAACAAATATCTCCAACGCTGGTGCTTCAACTTTCACAATAACTCCTGTAGGTAACCCTGTTGGCCTTTTTTTGGTTAATCCTTTCATTGATGCACAAGGCTATTTACACTTCACAACAAATTCAGATGCCTTTGGAACGTTTACGGGTACTGTCACATTAACACAGAATGGGGTTTCCAGTTCTACTCTATATACTCCACAAGATTTGACAATTGTGGTTAACAATGTAAACGATGCGCCTAGATTTACTTCAGGAACTGATCAAACAGTAAGTAAGAGTGCTTCTGCTCAAAACTTTTCTGTTACAAATTGGGCCACAGGAATTTCTGGTGGTCCTACAGCTCCTAGCACAATCGAAGGAGAAACGGTCAGTTTTGTGATCGACTCACACTCTAATCAGCCGTTGTTGTCCTCCATAAGTATATCAGCAGATGGTACACTGTCCTATACAGTTGCTGCAAACGCTTTTGGTGTCGACACTGTTACTTATCATGCTGTGGACAGTAATGGCCTTGCTGGAGCAGCCAAAACATTGAAGATCACCGCAGGTTCTCCTCCAGTTGCAAGCAATGACACCTTTAATGCCACAATGAATGCCACGCTCAATGTCACGTCAGGTTCTGGTGTTTTAGCGAATGATACCAACAGCAACGGTGCTCCTAGTTTAACGGCATTTCGCACTCAAAACGCAGCAAATGGCACAGTGACCTTAAATGCAGACGGTAGCTTTAGCTACACTCCAAACAATAGTTTTTATGGAACAGATTCCTTTAAGTATACGAGCAGTGATGGCCAATTTACCAGTAATGAAGCGACAGCCACAATCACTGTAACTTTCAGTGGAACTCCTCCTTTCCCAGTTCTTAGTAATGATCTTATCCTAGGATCCACTAGCTCCGATGTCACAATACTGTTTAGAGATACTGTAAGTGCCAGCCAACGGGTATGGTTCACAGCAAAAGATGCTACAGGAAAAGTAGTATTATATAAAACTTTGGATGGAGTAACCGCAACTGCAATTACCAACCCTTCCAATGGAAATATTCTCTATGGTGTAAGTAATGTAACTTTTCTTAATAACGGACCTTCTGCACAATTTGTCTATTTTACATCTGACGATGGATCTGGTGGCATTTCATTACGCCTCATCAATATTTCAACAGGAGCACTTACCAGCACTACTCTTGCCACTTCTGCTCAGTTGACTGCTATAGGCGGTGTTGCCAACCTTAGTCTTGGCAGCTTTGTTCCATATCCCAATGGAATAGTTTTCACCTATAATGATCCCTCACAAAACATTGGCACTGAATTATGGAGAGCAACCACAACAGGAACCATTGCGAACGTCGCTGACATTAGAGCTGGATCTGGTAGTGCTCTCGTTCCAAGTCCTGGTATATTGGGATATTGGGCCACTGCTCCCGGTGGCGCAGCTATTCTTTTTGCAGCTGACGATGGAGTTTCGGGAAGGGAATTGTGGAAGATGAATACTTCTAATAATGTTGTATCGCGCATAACCGATTTAGTCCCCGGCGCTGGATCTCCTGGATGGGGCACTCAATTTGCTGTTGTGGGTAATGAGGCTTACTATATCGCTAATGTTCCGACTACTACTGGAACAGAAGTTTACGTTTCCTATGACAACGGGTTTGGCGGTATCGACACTGGCGTTTATGATGATTTAGTTTTAGGAACTGGTGGTTCTTCTCCCGCTAATTTCACTGTTTTAGGATCCAGACTTTATTTTACAGCCTCTACTCCAACTTTTGGAAGAGAGCTATACTACCTAAATTCTATCGCATCGGGGGGTGGTGCCATCACACGTGTTACAGATATAAACCCCGGGGCTTCATCAAGCTTCACTTCCACTACTTCAGCTAACCTTACAGTAATGGGTAGTAGCATTTATTTTACTCCTATTGGTTCGAGTACAGATCGAGAGCTATGGAAATTCGACGGAACAACACTATCCCAAGTATCGTTTATTGGAACTCCAGGGGATAATTCTTCAGTTGATTTTATTAAGGTTATAGGTGGCAACCGCCTTCTCTTTTCAGCCGATGATAGCACCCTTGGAGGGCGGCTCATAGGTATTAGTGACGGAACTGTCGCAGGTACCTCTCTAAAACCCCTAGGATTTAGTAACGCAACAGCTCCAAGGGGATTTACTCTCTTAGGTGGAACTAATCCTACAGGACGCGTAATCTTTGCAGCTACTGATGCTTCTCATGGAACAGAACTTTGGACAATAGATACCATTCGCGTTGCTCCAATCGCCCAGAACGACACCTTTTACGTCTACTCGAACCACCAAATAGCATACAACATTAAGGCAAATGATACCTTTACTAACCTAGGGGTTACTCCTACCTATGGAACTGTTTCAGGACCCACCAAAGCGGATTTTTATTCCTTAAACCCTTTGACAGGGATTCTAACATATAGCTCCTCTACTCTTGGTTATGGTACTGACAGCCTCACCTATTCAATATTTGATGGCGTAGGAACAGTAACTGCCACAGTGACCATTGGTTCTCAGCTTGATCCCGAGATTCCATTTACATACAACTTTATAACCGATCCTCTTCATACTATTAACAGTACAGGAAACTTTCCTGTTGTGGCTCAACTTCACGCATCACAAGGAAACATTTTATCAGTAGATACCGTTTCAGCTCATGGAGGAACAATTACACCTTATGGCGCGACAATAAATTCGCCCTTTGTTCCAAATAGTAATTATCTAGCAAATTGGACATACAATTCAAATGGTTATATCGGATCTGACAGCTTCACATATACAATCATTGGATTACCAGATTCTAGCGGTTACTCCAGAACAGTCACTGGCACAGTTAATATTTCAGTGAATGCGTTGCCAGTAAATACTAATTACACATTTCAATTCACAACAGACGAAAATCAGACAGACACAATGACTGTTGCTGCTGCTCAAGGCATTCGATCAAATTCTTCTGATAGCTATTTAAACAACCCAGCAAATTTCCCCGTTGGATATTCCTACCCACTTAGACTTACACATAATGGTGGCGTAACAGCAGAAGGATTTGCTATCACAGCGCAAGGGGGCATTTTAGCTCTCAATGACGATGGTTCTTTTACTTACAAACCAGCCCTTGGATTTTCAGGTCAAGACTCCCTTATGTTCTTCACCTCTGATGGTGTTATTAATACCCAAAGCGGAACCGGTGGGGGATCAGTTACAAATACAATTTACATCAATGTGCGCGTCAACCAAGCACCTGATAATGGCGTTGACACTTACACGGTAGCAGAAGGTGGAGTGTTATTAGGTTCAAGCATATTAGCTAATGACAGTGATTTTCATGGTGGCGACCCCCTAGAAAATAATGGACCTATAACGATGCAACTCGTCGCAGGTCCTTCACAGGGAGCTTTTGAATTGTATGCGGATGGAACATTTATCTATACGCCGGATGCTTTCTTTAACGGCACTGACAGCTTTACATATACAACCACAGATAGTTTTGGAGCTGTTTCTGACGTATCTCTTGTCACCATTAATGTCACATCTGTAAACAATGTCCCAGTGGGTGTGTCAGACTATTACATCGCCATGGAAGATCAGTTAGTGCAGCTTATTTATTCAATTGATGTTGGTTTTCCACAAGAACAAAATTATATAAATTTCCAACCTGGTGTTTTAGCTAATGATAGCGATGCGCATGGCGGAGCACTTGGTGAAAACAATACTCCATTAACTGCTCAATTAGTTTCTGGTCCTCTGCACGCTTCCATTTTCCTATTAAATTCAGATGGTACTTTTAACTATCAAGGCGCCACAGACTTTTTTGGTTTGGACCACTTTAGGTATCAAGCTGTAGATAGCTTAGGAGGCGTCTCTGCTCCAATAACAGTAACGATTAATGTCGCGTGGGTTAATGATAACCCAACCGGAGTAGCGGATTTTTATACTGTCAACGAGGATACTATTTTTTACGATACCAATCTTAAAGTGACCGACAATGACCTAGACAATCCTACCACACCAGGCGAAAATAATCGTCCATTCTTGGTTAATCTAATTTCTGGCCCATCGCACGCCGCACAGTTTTTTTTAGATGCATATGGCCAAATTTATTACCAACCAGAAGCAAATTTTAATGGATTTGATAGTTTCACCTATATGCTTTTCGATGGATGGAATGGTATTGATTCTAACCCCACCACTGTTACCATTGAGGTGGTCTCTGTCAGCGATGCTCCAACAGCATTAAACGACTCCTACACTGTTAACGAAGACACCGTTCTTAACGGATCAAGTGTACTCGCTAATGACAGCGATGACCATGGTACAGCTCCAGATGAAAATAATACCCCGTTTACAGCCCACCCTATCACTAGCACAACCAATGGTGAATTAGTTCTGAATGTAGATGGAACATTTACATATACACCAAATGCCAACTTCAATGGCACTGATAGCTTTACGTACCAAACGATAGATAGCAAAGGAGGCATTTCTGAGATTGCTACTGTTAATATAACTGTTTTTCCTGTTAATGATGCTCCTTTGGCTGTTGTAAATGGATATAGTGTCAATGAAGATACGCTCTTAACCGTTGCAGCACCAGGCGTTTTGGCTAACGACTCAGACGTAGAAGGCTCTTCATTAACTGCAATCTCAGTCGATGATCCAATTCATGCCGCTTCCTTCCAATTAAATAGCAACGGCAGCTTCACCTATCAAGGAGTTGCAAATTATAGTGGAGCTGATAGCTTTACCTATAAAGTCAACGACGGAACAGTTGACGGTAACACAGTTACTGTTTTCCTGACTATTAATCCTGTTAACGATGCTCCAACCAACTTATTGCTCAGCAATAACATCATCGCTGAAAATGCTGGGGCTAATGCTGTCGTCGGCAACCTCTCCGCTGTTGATGTAGATGCAGCTGACAGTCTTACATTCAGCCTAATCTCTGGTGCTGGAAGTGCAAACAATTCTGCCTTCAGTATCGTTGGCAATACACTACAAGCTAATGCTTCCTTCAATTTTGAAGGTCAAAGCAGCTACAGCATACGCGTTCGCGCTACCGATGCAGG
>JACDHD010000037.1 GCA_013821265.1 Parachlamydiaceae bacterium
AAAAACGCAGAAAAATAAAAAATTGATAGGTCTAGACTATATTGTCAGCCTTGTTAAATTTTTACTTGTCGCAATTTTGTTAATTTTTTCACACGCTCTCCCGGCCTGGTAAAAAAAAAGGACGACCAGACCGGGACGGTCTGGCTACCTTATTGTCGCGGCTTGCCGAAGGCAAGGGGTTCGGCAAGCCGAACCGTAACAAAAAGCGGTGGCAAGCCACCGCATTCCAAAAAGGAAAGAACTAGCTATCTACGCTTTGCGGACTTAGAATCACCTTTGGAGTCAGCCTTGCTTTCTTTGCTGTCAGTTGTTGTATCGAACTTCTCTGTAAAATCCAAAAGAGCAGTTAAGACCTCTAAAGCCGATTCTAAATCCTGTTTCGGTTTAGAATTAAAGTTTAACAAGCCTTCGATTGTATCTGTAAGATTCTGAGCATAATTATATGCAGCCTCGGCATGCTTTCCTCCAAAAAGATGTAAGAAATGCTGCTCCAGCTCATCTTGAAGTCCCTCACAAGTTTGATCCTCTGTTCTAACTCGAGATAAGAGTTTGCCTGTGAATAACTCATACATCATTGTAGCTAATGCATTTGGCATCACTTTTTGTAATACATTTACTAAGGCGCCTTTATCTTCAAAATGGTTGCCTAAGTGGATTTCACTCTCAAACTCGACGGGCAGGTACTCCTCAGTGTATGTGTAGCCGTGTTCCCGAAGTGGATTTCTCAAATCGACAATGGAATCAGATAAATCGGAAATGTCAGAATATTTGAATTTTCCTGTAGCTGGATCAATCAAAATAAGACAATTTTCTGGCTTAAAATCTAGTTGGACGAGCCCTTGGTCTTGTAGTGTGAGGGCACCTCTGAATAACTGCTTGAAGGCTTTTAGCTTTTCTAAAAAGAATAAACGTCTGCCTTCTGTTCCATCACCTAATTTTGCACCATCTTTAAATTTTACTTGTTTTGATCCTTTTCCAAATGTAACTTGTTCAGTTCCTTTTCCAAAAGTTACCTGTTCTGATCCATCTCCGAATGTTACTTGTGCTGTTGCAGCTCCAAAGTGCGTGATGACGGTGCTTGTGCCAGTGTCAGTTATATCTGGGACGTCATCATCTGAGGATTCCGCTTCTTTTTTGGCCGCCTCTTGCTTGGCCGCCTCTTGTTTTTTGCGACTTTCCTCTGCACGGAAGACTTTTGAACTTTTTTTCACTGTTGGTTTAGGCTTGTTGTCATCACAGTCAGCACGTAAACTTCTTGTATATGTGATGGAGGGAATAAAGCCTATACGCCGTTCCCCAAAGGCTGCAGTAAAATCAAATGCCCAAGATGGTTCTGGCATAATACCTTCAAGACGTTTGCCCTGATTAATTTCACGCAGATTTCTTATCTCTGTTTCTATGGCTATGTAGGCCTCTCTGCGACTGTTGTCCAGACATGCTTTCGCTATATCGGCTCCTTCAGCAGCTATATCTTCCGGTACATCGTGCGAGCGACGATTGAGCTTCATTAGGTCTGGGTTCACCTTCAGACTTTGTCCGCGATCTTTTGGATATATGCTTCTGACAGGGAAGAGATTTCCATCTTTTCCTTGTTTAGATACTCCTGCAGCCGCTGGATTGTAGGCCATACAGAACCCTTTATCTTTATCTAATTTAACAATCATCCTATCGAATAGAGGGTTATCGTCAGAGTCTTCTTCTCCATTGTCAAATAGAATCATCGCTCCTTTAGTAAGATCCTGCCCTTTTTCAAGACCCTTCAGTATACGTCGTACAACAAACATTGTTTTTACAAGTGTTTCAAATGAAAATTCAACCAACTGGCCCGTTTCCTTATGGGTCAGCCCTCCGAAGGAGGTAAGCGTATATTGAGTAAATAGAGTTTTATATATTTTTGACATTTCGTCGAATACTTTCTTGTCTGCTTCCTGTGGAGGAGTGGCCGTAGCAGAGAATGTCTTTGATGCCTCTTGCAATACCTTCTTGAAAAAGCGATATTCTGTAGTGGTATCTAAATATGTTTTGATGCGGATTGCTTCTACTTCCCAGCCTGTGAAGGATTTAGTAGATTGACGTTCTTTTTTTTCTACTTGTGCAGCAGCAGCGTATGCAGCAGCAGCAGCTCTTGAAATCGCTGTCATAGTATAAGCCTTTGATTGTAAGTTTGTTTTTTTAATTAAAATTAAATGATTTTTTACATGTTTTGATAGATTATGTGTCTTTATAATATAAACCGCAAATGTTTTAGGCGTGTGTAAACGTGGTGTAATCGTAACTCATTAGTATTAAGGTTGTTGCGTGGAATAAAAAAGGGAGAAAAAGAATGAAAAAAGACAATTACATCAGTCGTCCCTTTACCAGACCGTCATCGGTCTGAATGTAACCAGGGCGTCCCGCCCTGCAAAAAAAAAGAAGGTCGTCAGACAGCCCCGGTCTAGGGTGTTGATTTAAGGCAAAATTAGATGTAACTTTGAATTTAAATATTGTCCTAGATGTTACAACCGCGAAGCGGTTAATACCTAGGCTGAAATAGCCTTTAATCAACACCCTAGCCGCGGTCTGGTAAAAAATGTGGATGCTCGGAAAATGGTTACAGCAGCACAACAATCTATTTCGGCTTTTTGCAGGGCGGGACGCCCTGGTTACATTCAGGCCGAGGACGGCCTGGCTTAGGAATCGGACACGAGCTTTAGCGGAGCGATTCGATTTTAGCGGCCATTTTGACATCCCTAGAAAAAAGAAGGCTCCAAACGGCCATAATGGCGTTTGCAACAGCCATCATCGCAAACGTTGCGACGACTCGAAAACTAAGGCCTTTTCGAATGGACATGAGCGTACAAGCAGCAGTTGTGACTGCAGCACGCGCTGCTGCAAGGTTGACTCCAATGATACTGCGAATTGTACTAGTGACTTTTCCACCACTCGTAATAACATTGAGGACAGTGAGACTTCCCAATCCTAACCGAAGCGCAAACTTTTTTAAGCAAGATGCTTTTTGAGCTGTTGGTTCCTTAACGGTGTACCAACTTAGGGGAACAGGCGGCAGCTCAATCATAGGAGCAGGCTTTGATATTATTACAAAATCACCCAAATTTTAATCCTATATTTAAAAATAAATTTAATTATATCAGTTTTAATATTTTAATTCAATATAAAACATATTGTCACTTGTTAATAGTGATATTTTGTTTTTAGAACTGCATAAGCAATTTTTTTATTTTATGTTTTTATGGTAAAAAAAAGAGCGTATAATCAGTATGTTCATTCCATTAATCTCAGGAGTAAAACCACATGAAATTCACTTCCGTTGCCGATTTAGATCATCGAACAGCAGCAGATTGCCTCGTCCTACCATTCTGGAAAGGAAAAAAGCAAGCAGTCCCTGCTGCAGACTATGCTAACATCAAAGCTTCCATCGACGCTGCATTGTCGACGCAGGATTTTTTAGGTAAGGAAGGGGAAGTTCTCATTCTATATGCCGCTGTAGGACAGCCAGAGAAGCGAATTGCCCTTCTAGGTCTTGGAGAGCCAACAAAAGTGAATGTAGAAAAATTGAGACGTTCCCACGCTAGCTTAGTCAAAGCTGTGCGCTCACGAAAGATTTCTAACATCAATATTCTCATGCCTTCTGTCGAAGGACTACCTGTGGAAGGAGTCGTTCGTGGGGTCTCCGAAGGGCTTTTATTGGCTAACTATGTGTATGAAAAGTCAAAGGTGGAATCGCTGAAAGAACATGGTGCGGTGATTCTCTCAAAAGTTGGACTGATCGGACTGAATAAAGCCTTAATGCCCATTGTCAACAAGTATCTAGGCGTCACACAGGGTGTCAATTTGGCTCGCGACCTTGTCAACGGCAACGCCGATGACATCACTCCTCAGTATTTTGGTGAGCTTGCAAAAGAATTAGCCAAAACGTTACCCCATGTCAAAGCAACCGTTTTTGATAAAAAGCGCATTCAAAAAGAAAAGCTTAATCTGTTGCTCACTGTTAACCGCGGGTCTCATTTGGACCCCGCTTTTATCATTATGGAATACAAAGGCAATCCAAAGTCCAAGGAGACCACTGTTCTAGTTGGAAAGGGCATTACCTTCGATACAGGAGGCTTAAATTTAAAGCCTACTGGGGGGGGGATGGAAACGATGCGTTGTGACATGGGCGGAGCCGCCACTGCATTCGGAACGCTTTACGCTGCGGCCACAATTGGTATAAAGACAAATCTTACTGTGGTAATCGCCACAACAGAAAATGCGATTGGTCCCGCAAGCTACAAGCCTGGTGACGTGTATAAAAGCTATCAGGGCAAAACAGTGGAGATAGGAAACACTGATGCGGAAGGTAGACTGGTTTTAGCGGATGCCTTGGCATATGCTGTTAAAAATCTGCACCCTACACGTATCATCGATTTCGCTACATTGACTGGAGCGATGGAGATCTGCCTCGGAAACGAAACGATTGGCCTAATGTCAAATCAAGATGCCCTTGCAGATCAACTGACACGAGCTGGCTACGAAACTTACGAACGCGTCTGGCGCTTGCCCCTCTTCGAAGAATATAAAGAGCAATTGAAATCTGATGTGGCTGACCTCAAAAGCACTGGTGGTCGCGGCGGAGGCTCTATAACGGCTGCTCTGTTCCTTCAAGAATTTGTCGACAAAGTACCTTGGGCCCATTGCGACATTGCCGGAACAGCTTTTATCGGGGAACATCGTCGCTACCACCCAAAACACGGTACAGGCGTTGGCGTTAGATTGATGATCGAATTTTTAGAAAATCTGTGAGGCACTTATGAGCACAAAAAAAATATCTGTCGGCATCCTAGGAGCCACTGGAAGCGTTGGACAACGTTTCATCGAACTTCTCACTAACCACCCATGGTTTGAAATCACGGCACTAGCAGCTTCAGAACGCTCTGCAGGGAAATCGTACCGCGAAGGGACCAATTGGTTAATGTCGACTCCGTTATCCCCAACGATTGGCAACATGAAAATCCTCCCTTGCCAACCCAACCTTCCCTGCGAATGGGTTTTTTCAGCTCTAGACTCCAGCGTGGCAGGCGAAATCGAAACGGCCTTCGCCGAAGCAGGATACATCGTCCACTCAAACGCCCGCAACCACCGCATGAACAGCGACGTACCCCTGCTCATCCCAGAAGTCAATAGCGACCACCTACAACTTCTAGACTCACAACGCTACGCCAAAGGGCGCATCATAACTAACCCCAACTGCTCCACTATCGGCCTCGTGCTTGCCCTAAAACCCCTCCAAGATGCCTTCGGTATCGAAGCGGTTAACGTAGTCACGATGCAAGCGGTCTCAGGCGCGGGATACCCTGGCGTCGCCAGCCTCGACATCATGGACAACGTCATCCCCCTCATCAAAGGCGAAGAAGATAAACTGGAATCAGAACCCCTAAAAATTATGGGTACCTACAACAACGGAAAAATCACTCACAGCACCTTCAAAATCAGCGCCCACTGCAATCGCGTCGCTGTCAACGACGGCCACACGGAATGCATCTCCGTCAAACTAAAACAAAAAGCCCCACGTACCGCCCTCATCGACGCCTGGCGCAACTTCTCCAGCATCGCCCAAAAGCTAAATCTCCCCACAGCCCCCCTCCACCCGATCCACTACTTCGACGAAGAGGCATACCCCCAACCAAAACTCCACAGAAACCTCGACAAAGGCATGGCGGTCAGCATCGGCAGACTCCGCGAATGCCCACTCTTCGACTTCAAATTCACTATCCTCTCACACAACACCATCCGGGGCGCCGCCGGCGGCGCCTTATTAAATGCCGAAATCTATAAGGCTCTCAGTAAAAAATAAAAAAATAAAAAAATAAAAAAAATAAAATAAAAGGAATAAGGGGACGCTGTCCCCTTAACCCCTGCAAAAGGGCCGTGGGCCCTCTTGACACCCTTTTTAGTTTTTAAAACAGTTCGTAGGTATCTTCAGTCAAGTTTAAAAAAAAAAGAGGCTTGCTGCTGCGCAGCAAACCTCTTTTCCAAAAAAATTGATTGAGGTTATCTAAAGTTTCTAAATCTATAAATGGGGTGGTAAAAGAGACCAAGGTCTTTGCAGAGTTTATGGAAACAGATTCCTCTTTTTTTTCTCAGTCCTTATGGATTCGGTAATGAGGAGGAAAGGATGGAAAAAGAGAAGGGACGGTTAAGCGACTTTAGAGACGGCAGGAGGGAGGAAAAACAAGAGTCCTTACAGTTTTGCCAAGGCCCTGAATGAGACAATTACATAAGTGCAAAAATTATATTAAAATCAAAAAAAACAGTATTTTCTTGAATCTGTGCTAAGGCCCGAAGTTTAATTAGCTAAGGCCGTTTTTGGACGGCTGACATATAGTCTTATACAGGTCATGGCAAAGTCGGCAACAAATAAAGCTAAACCAAGCTGACACACTTCAGCAACCCCACGACCAATTTCATTTTTCCACACGCTTCTAAATTTATTGAGGCGAAATTCACTATCCTTCATATCCATATTCCACAGACGGCGCATACCACGAAGAACGCGTCCAGCTCCAACTGCGATGGCGATCCAAGGTAATTCGCCAACTAATAATGGAGAAAAGGTTACGATCTTGTTTGCAAAAGAAGCATATCCTAGTCCTATAAGAACATAACTTGATACGAACCGTTTGTTACCCTGATTGGTTATCCAACCGATCGAAGACAAGTTGTTTGTTTGCGCAATTGTATTTAACGACATAAACAATCATTTGTTAATCAATTAATAAAACATTTATCATATACAGTTTATTATTTTAAGTAAACAATTTATGTAATAAACATGCCTACCATTCTTACGTCCTTAAAGTTATGCGAATATAGCAAGGCCGTCTCGGCCTTGACAACCAGACCGGGACGGTCTGGCTACTTTATCGCCATGACTTTTTAAGGACGTATGACTATTTTCACCCATTATCTTTTGTAATGTTCCCTTAATTTTAGGAGAGCTGTTTCATAAAACTATGCAACAGGGTGTGATTTCTTGTCTCCATTTGAGTTTAAAAACTTTAGATAATCTCAATCAAATTTTTTGGAAAAGAGGCTTGCTGCGCAGCAGCAAATCTCTTTTTTTTAAACTTGGCTGAAGATACCTACGAGCTGTTTTAAAAACTAAAAAGGGTGTCAAGAGGGCCCACGGCCCTTTTGCGGGGGTTAAGGGGGCAGAGTCCCCTTAAAATCGAGGTAACTTTGCAATAAAATAACGGCGGAGATAGCGTCGACGGACTTAGAGCGTTGTTTGCGGGTGAGGTTGCCTTCGCGCATGGAGCGTTCTGCTTGGACTGAGGTGAGGCGTTCGTCCCAGGTGTTGATGGGGATGGGTGTTTGTTGGCGGAAGAGATCGATGAAGTGGAGGACTTCGTCGGCGATGGGACCTGGTTTGCCGTTCATGAGGAGAGGGAGGCCGATGATGATTTCGGAGATTTGGTAGTTGTGTTGTTGTTGGTGGAGATTGAGTTCTTGAAGGAGTTTGGTGATGGTGAGTTCGCGCTTTTTTTCGGCGAGGAGGGTTTTGAGTGGGGAGGCGATTAGTTTTGTTTCGTCGGAGATTGCTAGGCCGATTCGCACCATGCCATAGTCCATGGCGATGATGCGAGTGGCGGGAGTTTTATTTGGATTCATGGATCACTGCTTTGACGAATGCGTGGAAGAGGGGGTGTGGGGCGGTAGGTTTGGATTTAAATTCTGGGTGGAATTGGACACCTAGCATCCATGGGTGGTCTTTGAGTTCGGCGATTTCGCATAGGGAGCCGTGTTCGAGGGTTCCTGAGACTACGAAGCCTTTTTCTTCCATCGCTTGTTGGTAGATATTGTTGAACTCCCAGCGGTGGCGGTGGCGTTCGCTGATGCTTTCTTTGCCGTAGGCTGCTTTGGCTTTAGTGTTGGGCTTAAGTTGGCATTGGTAGGCCCCTAGGCGCATTGTGCCGCCCATATCTTGCACTTGGCGCTGTTCGCTTAGGAGTGAGATCACTGGGTTTTTGGTGTCGGCATCGATTTCGGTCGTGTTGGCATCGGATAGACCTAATACGTGGCGGGCAAATTCTACGGCTAGGACTTGCATGCCGAGGCAGATACCGAAGTAGGGGATTTTGTTTTCGCGACAGAATTTTGCTGTCATGATTTTGCCCATCCAGCCGCGTTCGCCGAATCCGCCTGGGACTAGGTAGCCATCGCAGCCTTTGATTGTTTCTTCGACTTTTCCTTTGTCTAGAACTTTATCAGCTTCGAACCATTTGATATCGACTTTGTAGCCTTCTGAGTTGGCAGCGTGGTGGAGGGCTTCGCGGACTGATTTGTAGGCATCTTGGTGTTGGACATATTTTCCGACGATACCGATTGTGATGGTGCCTTTTGGGTTGCAGATCGAGTGGATCATTTTCTCCCAAGCGTCGAGATCGGCTTTTTTGTTGGGGAGATTTAGTTTTTCGCAGATCATGTCGTCGAGACCTTGCTCATGTAGTTTGAGAGGCACTTCGTAGATGCTGCGCTCGACATCAACCTCTTCGATGACAGCTTGGCGTGGCACGTTGCAGAAGAGGCTAATTTTAGCTTTTACGTCTTCTGGTAGGGGTTTTTCGCAGCGGCATAGGATAGCATCTGCGAAGATTCCGATTTCGCGTAGTACTTGAACAGCGTGTTGAGTTGGTTTTGTTTTAATTTCGCCTGCCGCCTTGATATATGGGACGTAGGTGAGGTGGATATTAAAGCAGTCGCCAATATAGTCGTAACGCATTTGACGGATCGCTTCCATGAAGGGAAGAGATTCGATATCGCCTACAGTGCCTCCAACTTCAACGAGGACAACATCAATGCCTTCACTTTGTTTTCCGCATTGGATGATGCGATGCTTGATTTCGTCGGTAATATGAGGAACTAC
Organism: Parachlamydiaceae bacterium; assembly: GCA_013821265.1. Lineage (GTDB taxonomy): Bacteria > Chlamydiota > Chlamydiia > Chlamydiales > Parachlamydiaceae > JACDHD01. The sequence goes on from JACDHD010000037.1 coordinate 8,903, forward strand.
TTGAACCGTTTTTCCCAGGTAATCGCCTTGGCGTTCGCGTTTGATGACCGTGTTGTAGATTTGGCCTGAGGTTGCGTTTGAGACTTTGGACAGCGGAGAATTTGTGTAGCGGTAGTAGTGTCCGAGGTCAAGATCGGTTTCAGCGCCATCGTCGGTGACGTATACTTCACCGTGTTGGTAGGGGCTCATGGTGCCTGGATCAACGTTTAGGTAGGGATCGAGTTTGAGCATGGCGACGCGTAGGCCTTTTTGCTCGAGCAGCATCCCAATTGATGCTGTGGTGAGTCCTTTTCCTAAAGAAGAGCAGACGCCACCGGTGACGAAGATGTATTTTGTTTGCATAGCCATAGTTCTACCTTTTGAATATCGTCCGGAATATCGACGCCGATGCTGAAGTGATCAACAAGGGCGACTTTTATCCGAAAGCCGTGTTCAAGTACTTTTAATTGTTCTAAATCTTCTGCTAATTGCAGTGGAGTGACAGGGAGGTCTCCATATTTTAGGAGAAAATCGCGTCGAAACGCGTAGAGACCCATGTGTCTAAATATTGGCATTTTTGGATGCCATTTTCCGCTTTTGCCTGCACCGATGAGGGCGCGGCTGAAGTAGAGGGCGTTGCCATTTTGATCGATTGCGCATTTAACGATTGAGGAGCTTAGGGCTTCTTCGGCACACTCTAATTTTGTGGCTGCTGTGGACATGACAGCTTCGGGGTCATTTACCAATGCCTCAACAACTTTTTGGATCACTTCTGGATCTAGGCAAGGTTCATCGCCTTGGATGTTGACGATGATGTCGGCGTCATTCCATTCGTTATTATTGCGTAGCGCTTCGACGATGCGATCGGTTCCGGTGAGGCAGTCGACTGAGGTCATGATGGCGCGGGCGCCGAAGGAGGTGACGTGATCAAAAACGCGTTTGTCTTCGGTGGCGATGATGAGTGACTTGAGGAGATTGCAGCGTTGGGCGTTTTCGAAGGTGTGTTGGATTAGGGATTTACCTGCGATGGGGTGTAGAATTTTTCCGGGAAATCTAGTGCTGGCGAGTCGCGCGGGAATCATCCCAATGACTATAGGCTGACTGTTGGTCTGGCTTTTTTTTGTCATTTGGTTAAATATGTTATTCAAAATTTATAAACCGTGGTTGATTATACCGGATGGGTGCCATTAATTCAACAAGTTCCGAAGGGAATTTGAATTTTCACCACAGAGACACAGAGGCACAGAGGAGCACAGAGAGCAAGAATGATAGAGTAAAAAAGAAACAAGTTACTTTTTTCTAATTTTTGCTCTCTGTGCTCCTCTGTGCCTCTGTGTCTCTGTGGTAAAAAATCAAGCGAAGACTTTTTGCTGTCTTTGGTTGAATCGTTAAAAAAAGGGGTTATTATGAAAAAAAAGATGCTTGCGAATGGGTCTTTGATGACCATTGGAACGAATCGACTTCTGATTGGCTATGGGGAACGCACATGGCTAAAAGAACCGGATTTTAAACAACCCTGTTTTTATTTTCCCGATTTCTTTCTAAAAGACACCTCTCCGTGGTGTGTGCATGAATCCTATCTTGAGACCTCTGTAGATGCGTTATTAATGCAGCTTGCCGATTGCAAGGGGAGTACAATTGTTTGGAAAAACACGTCCAAAAATGTGTTTGAAAAGGCTTTTGGTGATTTAAGACAACGTTTCAATAAAGGAGAATTGCAAAAAGCTGTTCCATTTGTTTTTGAAACATCGACAGAAAAGATGACCCCTGAGCTACTCAAGCATTGTTTGGCATCCGCTTTAAACTATGCGCATACTCACGATGTGTATTTATATGGATTTTGGGATCAGGAGCAGGGTATGCTGGGTGTGACTCCGGAAATGCTTTTTCGATATGAAAAGAATGGAGAAAATATCCTCGAAACGATGGCGTGTGCTGGAACGTATCGAACGGAGCAGGGGAGTACTCAGCAACTATTAAACGATTCCAAAGAGCTGTCTGAACACCAATTGGTTGTAGCGGGAATTGAAGAAGCGCTTCAGCCTTTTGGATCTGTTGCGATTGATCCTATGCGCATTTTATCTTTGCCAGGTTTAGCGCATTTAGTCACTCCTATGCGTGCAAAACTTTCTACAGATGTTGCTTTTGAGTCCATTGTGCGCGCGTTGCATCCCACACCGGCTCTTGGAGCCTCTCCAAAGGAACCTGGGATGGAGTGGTTAAAGCAGTATCAGACTCTCATCAATAGAGAACGATTTGGAGCTCCTGTAGGCTCAGTATGTAAAGGAGCCAACATGAACTGTGTTGTGGGCATTCGCAATGTCCAGTGGAATGCTGAAGGCATGAAAATTGGTGCAGGATGTGGGGTAGTGCCAGAAAGCCAATTGGAAAACGAGTGGCAGGAAATTGAGGCTAAATTGCAGTCGGTAAAAGGAATTTTAGGATTATGAATGAACAGCTAGCGCGTCAGGTGATCGAAGAAGCCGTCAAAAGTGGTGTAACGGAATTTTGTGTATGTCCGGGGAATCGGAATGCGCCTCTTTATTCAGCTTTGATGAATGAACCGAGTCTAAAAAAGTATTTTTGGTATGAGGAGCGATCGGCAGCATTCTTTGCTTTGGGACGTGCTCGCGCTTTAAGAAAACCTGTTGCGGTTGTGACCACTTCCGGAACAGCAGCAGGGGAACTGTTACCTGCGACGATGGAGGCGCATCATACTGGGGATCCGTTGCTGCTCATTACAGCGGATAGGCCTCGGCGCTTTCGTGGAAGTGGGGCTCCGCAGACCTGCGATCAGGTTGGTCTGTATGGAGCCTATTCTGGCTTTCAGCAGGATGTCGCTCATGGAGATATTTGCAGCCTTGATGCGTGGTCACGTTTGCAACCTGCTCATCTCAATGTGTGTTTTGAAGAACCCTTTCCAGCAGGGAAGGCTGTCCTACAACCTAGCCAGTCGACGCTAATGGCTGTAAATTCCGTTGCTGAACGTGTGCGACCGCCAATTCCGCATCAAGCGTTTGCTGCGATGGATCAGTTTTTAGATGGTGTGGATACTCCATTGGTTGTTGTCAGTGCCTTGAAGTCAGAGGCGCGTTCTGCAGTATTAAAATTTTTGTTGCAGCTGAATGCTCCGGTTTTCTTTGAAGGAGTCTCCGGATTGCGCGAAGAGCCAACGTTGCAGCATTTGCGCGTGCGACGCACCGATGGATTGTGGGCATGTGCTGAAAAGGCAGGGTATCCAATTGACGGAATCTTGCGTATTGGAGGAGTTCCCACATTTAGGTTATGGCGCGATGTGGAAGAGCGCGAGGGAAAGATAGCAGTGTGTTCGATTAGCGATGTCCCATTTTCGGGAATTAGTTGGGCTGATGTGTTACATGTACCTGTGGAGCAATTTTTCTCTCAGTATGCGATCCCAGGAAGTTTTCAATCTGCTGCAGCTGAGCGTTGGTTGGAGTCTGAAAAGCGCTTTGGCGAACAGCTACATGAGCTTTTTAGCGAAGAGCCTTGTGCGGAGCCTAGTTTGATTCATCATCTATCGCGACAGATGCCTATTGGCGCACAGGTGTATGTAGGAAACAGTTTGCCTATTCGAGAATGGGATTTGGCAGCAAGTGATCAGAAGCGTGGATTTGAGGTGACAGCAAGTCGTGGTTTGAATGGAATTGACGGACAGATGTCGACCTTTTTTGGATTATCGGCTCCGCATCGTGCTAACTGGGGAATTTTTGGTGATTTGACCACTTTGTATGACTTAGCCGGGCCTTGGATATTGCCGCAGCTGCATGGAGTGCATGTTAACGTTGTAGTGGTGAATAATGGCGGGGGGCAAATTTTTGCGAAGTTTCGGCCTGATCGCGAGTTTCTGAATGCGCATGAATTGCAGTTTGCTCCGATTGCCGAGATGTGGAAGATGCATTATGAGCGTTGGGATAAAGTGCCTGAGGGAATTGTGGGGGAAGGGAATAGGTTGATTGAAATTGTGCCTGATGCTAGGGCTACAGTCCGTTTCGCGAAAAGGTTAGCAGGTATTTAGAAAATCTTTTCCTATCCCGTGCCCGTGAGCGTGCCCGTGCCCGATTCTTAAATGTTAGGATGAGAAAAAGAAAAGTAAAAAATAGCACCGATATACGTAGCTTTTTAGCAAATCGGGCACGGGCACGCTCACGGGCACGGGAGGGCGGAGCAAATTAGGCGGAGTCAACTTTGAAAATTTACGCGTTACATGGTTTTTTGGGGCGGTCAGATGATTGGGCACAGATTGATCTGCCCATTCAGGCAGCAACAATTAAGCCTCAAGATACCATGTGGAAATGGTCAGCCGCATTCAACAAAAGCGTTGAAGGTACAAAGGGAAAACGCATCCTGATGGGATATTCTCTGGGGGGAAGATTGGCACTGCATGCGCTCATTCAGCATCCTCAATTATGGGATGGAGCCATCTTGATATCGACTAATCCTGGGCAGCAAACAGAAATGGAGCGTCAGAAGCGTCTCAAACGCGATGAAGAGTGGGCGCAACGGTTCGAAAAGGAATCTTGGAAACCTTTAATAACAGCATGGGACCAGCAGGCTGTTTTTGGGGGAATAGCTCCCGTATTTCAGCGAGAGGAAACGCATTATTCGCGAAGGGAATTGACTCATATGTTGCGTGAGTGGTCGGTGGGGAAGCAAGAGGACTTAACCAAAGAACTATCTTCGTTGCCTATGCCAATTTTATGGATTGCAGGAAATCGGGATTTAGCTTATTCCTCTTTAGCAAAATCTCTCGCGTTTCAACATAATAAGTCCCAGACGTGGGTGGTCTCCGATTGTGGACATCGCGTTGCTTGGGAGAAAAAGGATTTATTTCAAACTAAGGTAAAGGAATTTCTCGATGACAACAACGACAACTGAATGGCGGACGATTAAGACATATCAGGACATAAAACTGGAAAAAACAGAAGATGGCGTTGGTAAAGTGACGATTAATCGTCCAGAAGTGCGCAATGCCTTTCGTCCACAAACGGTTATGGAAATGCAGGAAGCATTTGAGCTGTGCCGCAATGATCCAGCGATTGGAGTGATCATACTCACTGGAGCTGGAACAGCTGCATTTTGTTCTGGGGGAGATCAGAAAGTTCGTGGAAATGAGGGATATGTTGGCGAAGATGGCATTCCGCGTTTGAATGTATTGGATCTGCAAAAGCAAATTCGGTCATTGCCGAAGCCTGTGGTGGCGATGGTGGCAGGTTATGCAATTGGTGGGGGGCATGTATTGCATATCGTATGCGACCTTACCATTGCTGCGACGAATGCGCGATTTGGTCAAGTAGGGCCAAAGGTCGGTTCTTTTGATGGGGGATTGGGCAGTAGCTATTTAGCGCGCATTGTGGGTCAGAAAAAGGCGCGTGAAATTTGGTATTTATGCCGTCAATATGATGCGCAAGAGGCATTGCAGATGGGATTAGTGAATCACGTTGTTCCTGTCGAAGATTTGGAGAAAGAGACCCTTCAGTGGTGCCGTGAGATGTTACAGCATTCTCCATTGGCTTTACGCTGCTTAAAGGCTTCCTTAAACGCAGATTGTGATGGACAGATTGGCTTGCTGGATTTGGCTGGCAATGCGACGTTAATGTATTACATGACGGCAGAAGCACAGGAAGGCAAGCAAGCCTTCTTGGATAGGCGTAAGCCCGATTTTAGTCAATTTCCTCGGTTACCCTAATTAAAGGTTTAGCGATGTATTCTAAAGCTATTGAGTTGAGTCCTCTGATTAAAATTTGGATTTCTGCGGCTAGGCCTCGCACATTGACAACAGCGTTTATTCCTATTTTAGCAGCAACGATGCTAGCGATGCATGAGACTAAGGTTCAATGGGAACTTTCTTTATTTGCACTGCTGAGTTTGATTTGTATTCAGATTGGAACCAACCTCGTTAATGATGCGTTAGATTTTAAGAAAGGTGCCGATACAGAATCGCGCATTGGACCTAAGCGTGTCACGCAGGGAGGGCTGCTTTCTGTACGTCAGGTGCTTTTGGGAGGCATGGTCGCGCTTTCTCTAGGACTTCTTTTTGGGATTCCATTGATGCTGCATGGCGGTGTTCCGATTATTCTTTTGCTCATTGCTTCGGTTATATGTGCTTACTGTTATACTGGAGGCCCCTATCCCATTGCCTATATTGGATTGGGTGAATTATTTGTGATGCTGTTTTATGGATTTGCTGCGATTCCTGCTGTGTTCTACTTGCAAACAGGTTTTATCTCTCAGAGTAGCATTTTAGCTGGGATACAGACAGGTTTTTTGTCGGCTTTGGTGTTGGCGATGAACAATTTGCGCGATCGTCCTGAGGATGCTAAAGCAAATAAAAAGACCTTGGCAGTACGGTTTGGAGCAACATTTGCTCTATGTGAAGTGACTTTTTTAGCATTAGCTCCATTTGTTTTGAATCTATTATGGATCGGTTCTGATTTCACTCGAGTGCTTATTTTCCCATGGTTGGCATTTCCTCTAGCAGTGATCATCGTTGTCGGTGTATGGCGTGCAACGCCGGGACCCATCTATAATCGTTACTTTCTTATGAGTGCACTCTTGAACTTGCTGTTTGGGCTTTTGCTGTCAGCAGGATTTTAGATGAATGAAGAGATTTCTTACTCACCTTATGCGTTAGTTGGCATCAAAGGATTCCAACGGCGCGAAGGGGCACTGCTCCGCGTGAAATTCACCGATGGGACGATTGGATTTGCTGACTGCCATCCGTGGGTTTCATTAGGTGATTTACCAATTTCTGATCAGTTAGAGTGTTTAAAGCAGGGGCTTCCAACGCAGTTGGGATTTCGTTCTTTGGAGTTTGCTCGATTGGATGCGCAGGCGAGAAAGCGCGAAATTTCCTTATTTTCTGGATTGTCAATTCCTACAAGTCATCTATTAATTCCAAATCTTCAAGGCCTGTGTTTGAAGGAGGTTGAGAGATTTCTTGAGGATGGAATTACCTGTTTTAAAGTTAAGCTTGGAAAGGATTTAGAGTATCAGTTGCCGATCTTAGTAGAGTTCTTGAAATGTGCGGAGCGTCATGCATTTAAGGTTAGGTTGGATTTTAATTGTAACTTGACGCTGAAGCAGTTTGAGGGATTTTGTGATGCGATTAATCCGTGGTGTGGGCAGATCGATTTCTATGAGGATCCGATACCATTTGACGCAGCAGAGTGGTCAAAGTTAAAGGGTAGAGGCGTTGTGGCGTGTGATTTGCATAGTGAGAAGGCTTTGGGAGTCGATGCAGCGGCGCTTTTGGTGGTTAAGCCGGCAGTGCAGTCGCTGGATCTTTTTGGGGATGCATCAAAGAAATTGGTGGTGACATCTTATTTGGACCATCCGTTGGGGCAGCTGTGTGCAGCATATGTAGCGGCAAAGGTGCAAGGAAATCGGTTGCATGGGTGTGGGTTGTTGACGCATTTGGTGTATGAAGCGACGGAATTTAGTGAGCAGTTGGGGCATGCGAACGGTTGTTTAAAAGTGTCTGAGGGGACAGGTTTTGGGTTTGATGAGTTATTGTCAAAGCAGCCTTGGCAGAAAGTGTAGGGTCAAAATAAACCGGAGACGTGCGGCTTATTTTTATCAAATATCATTGTTTACGTTTGTTTGGATCTTTCTTAGTAATTATATGTTTTTGTTTTTTAAAGACATAAGAATCCTTAAAATTTTTATTAGACGAATAAACTTCTGCTGAAACAGAGGAATAAGAAATAATCATAGAGATAAGAGAGGAGTATAAAAAAGTAAATATCATGTAACCCTGTAAAGTTTGTATTTTGTTTGTAATTATTTGTTTATTTTAGATTGCCTTTTCCGATACAATATACAGAAGTGTTGCTGAGTAATCAAGATAATAGTGTTGTTTTATAACTATTGAAGTTTAAATTTATATATATAGTAAAATTAAATCTTTAATAAAACGAATATTCTTATTCACGTGAATTGAGATAAAGTTATCCCTAGATATACTGTGAACTTGTTTTTTTTCTTTGAGATCGATCCTATTTTTCTAACTTTAAAAGAAATGGAAGATGTGGAGTCGTTAAATGAAAAAGCAGCGATTAAAAATTTCCAAAAGTCAAAAGTTTTTAGATTGTCTATAAATTTCATATATTGTATTTTGGTTAGATCCTATATTTAGTCATTAACTAAATAACAAAAATTTTATATGACTCTTATTTATCAATTTTTTTTATTTTTCATTTTTTGTTCATATTTTTCTACCTTATCAGCAGACCAGTTACAACTGGTGACTACAGAATCAGATCCTGATGCATTTATTCAAAACAGTGTGAACGTCCTCAATGGTGATTATTGTGAGTCTGTAACAGATTTAATGATTACAGGTCCTGATGCTTTGATGTTACAGCGTTTTTATAGCTCTAAAGATATAATCAAGGGGACTAAACCTGGTGGATGGAGAATATTTCCTCAAAGGTTCCTTGTTATAGGAAAGGATCCTTCTGGGAAATCCTGCACTATAGGCAAAGATCTATGTGAATGGGTCTGCGCCTTTGCTGGTGAACGCTCTGGAGGGGTTCTCCCCTACAATGGATGGAGAAATACGAATGGATTAACAAAGGATCCACTTAAGATCGATATTTTGAACAGTGCTGTAGGAATGGTTAATACATATGCTCAAGAAATCAACGGGCAAACTAATCATCAAAATAATCTTCTCTATTATAAAGGAGATACCTGTGAATTGATTTTAGGTGATGGCACTAAGCGAATTTATCAAAAAGTACAGCAGTTTCCTTCTTCTATTCTTGGGGAAGAGCTAATACCCTTGATGGCTAATCAAATAAAAGAGCCCGTCGCTTTTCTCTTAATTCAGGAAGTCCTTCCTAGTGGAAATCAACTCTTTTTTTCCTATGATAGTGGAGGACATCTCAATTCAATCGAAATGAAGAATAAATCAGAAACCAAGCTTATTTCTTGGATACATTTTCGGTATGAATTTCAGAAAACCTATTGCAAAATAAACCTTGAAACAAGTGACGCTCGTAGACTTTCTTATCATTTTGCTTTAAACAAAGGAATCTATCAACTCACGCATGTTCAAGGTTCTCATTGTCTGCCTGTTACGTATGAATATCGTGACGTTTTGGTTAAAAAACTTCTACCGGAGAGTCGTTTCATAGAAATTGACTATAAAAATGGAAAAGTCAAATCTTTAAAAAGACCAAATAGCCGAACAGGTAGACCTGAAACTGTATGTTCTTTTTTATATGGCAATGATTACACAGATGTCTTGAATGCGGCAGGTATTAAAACAAGGTACGTCTATGATAAACGCTCTCAATTAACGGCCATTGAACGATATGATAATCAAAAAAAACTTTATCGGAGGGAGCAAAAATTCTGGGGAAATACAAAACTGGATGCTGGGCTTTTATTAGCAAAGACAATAGAGGATTGTAATGGACGCATCCATTCTTATCAATCTTTTGAATATGATAGATCTGCTAACGTCATTGAAGAAAAACTTTACGGTAACCTAACAGGAAAACAAGAGGTGTCCTTACAAGTCTCCCTTGAAGGCAAACTCCTAAATCCGGATAAAGAAGAATGTAGCATCAAGTCTTTTAGCTATTCAACCGATGGGTTTAATCTGTTAACGAAAATGGGAGATTGTAAAGAAAATCAAACACGTTATATTTACAAATCTGGAACAAATCTCCTAATAAAAAAATTGATCTATGACAAACAAAACATCAAAAAAAGAACCTTCCAATCTTATAATGAAGATGGGATTTGTATAAAAATTATTGAGGATGATGGGTCAAAAGAAGAGGCGTTAGAAAATTATACTGGAATGTCGTATATTACAGAAAGACATATCAAAGAAATCAAACCAAAAGAAACATTGCCAGGAGTTGGTCTACCTGAAATTATTGAAGAAAGGGCTGCAGACTTCAAAAAGAAGCAGGAAATTTTAATCAGTAAGCAGGTCACTGTTTACGACAATCAATCCAATCTTTTATCATGCACTACTTACGATGCTAATGATCAATATGTCTTTACAGAAAGAAGAGCATATAATGCTATTGGACAGGTACTTTCACAAAGCGATGCTACAGGTAAAGAGAGTATTTTTGGTTACGATGAAATTGGGAATCGCATTTCTGTTTCTATTCCGGAAGATGGCAAAATTTCTACTACCATTTTTAACTTTCACAATCAACCTATTGAAATCACAGAAATTAATGCAGAAAGTCAATTTACAATTCGTCATTCTTATGATCCCCTCGGCAGAAAAATCGGTTCTTCAGATCGCTTTGGAAATTTTACGAATTATGAATACGACTCATTCGATCGCCTAGTAAAAGTTGTTCATCCGGAAGTACTAGATGAAAACACTCAAATCATCCGGCCTACATTTAACTACACTTATGATATTTTTGGTAATGTTCTCACAACTAAAGATCCTCAGGGAAATATTGTTAGAAAATTCTATAATTTAAGAGGAAGTCCAACCAGAATCAATTATCCAGATGGGTCTTTTGAACTTTTTAAATATGATCCGGAAGGTAGCCTTCATCGTTCTTTGAATCGAGAACAGATCATCACTGTCTATGAATATGACTATTTGGGAAGATCAATTTATGAAGAGCTATCTAGTGCTAATTCAACAGATTCTTTTTTTTTCCTGGGTAGGTCTCGTCAATACAATGGTTTTCGATGTATTTATGAAAAAGAAAAGCATCATATCAAACAGTATACCTTTGATCCAGCTGGAAGATTAGCTTCTATCGTTGAATCTTCAGCACTTGAGAATGACTTTGACTCGCGTTTAACAGAATTCTTCTACAATCCTCTCGGTCGCCTGCATCAAAGAAAAATTTGGTTTGATAAGGGATCAAAGGATTATTCCCTAGAAAGTTATGAGTATGATTTGGCTGGAAATATATTAGAAAAGCGAATTGAAGATGCTCAAGGAGTGGTTTTATTAAAAAAATGTTTTTCTTATAACTCTCAAGGTTCTTGTACAGAAGAATATAGTCTTGAAAATGGGATTAAACATTCACTCTTAAAAACTATCTACAATGCGGAAGGAGAACCTATCCGCTATTCGGATGGCTTGGGGGAAAAGACAGAAATAATTATTGATAATTCTTATTATAACAATTTCGGACAACAAGTGCTCAAAAAGACCCTTAGTCATAGAGGTGTCCAAACAGTAATTGAGTTTGATGCTCTAGGCCGAGTATATTCTATTATCAAAAAAGATGTTTTAGGCCTTATTCTCTCTTCTCAAGAAATTCTTTATGACTCAATTGGCAATAAGGCTTGCGAAGTTCATGAACAGATTGCAGAAGGATTTCTTGGATCTCAAAAGATGCGATGGAATTATGGACCAATGGGACGCTTAGAAGAAGAGATAGCAGCAGCAGATTCTCCACTGGAAAAGCGCATTCAATATAGTTATGACTCTCAAGGAAAGATGACTAGTAAAAATGTTTCAGGGGAGGCAACATCTATTAATTATACTTACGGCCAGGACAGAAAGCTTTACACAATTGAAGCACAGGATAGTAAAAAGGAATTACAGATTTCGAATAATTATTCCTATGACCATAAAGGCAATGTTCTATCGGCTTTTTCTCTTCATGGAAAATCAATTCAACGAACTTATAATGTTTTTGATCAGGTCACTAACGAAATAATCAAAGATGGAGAAGGAACTTATGCTCTTCATTATACTTACGATAGAAAAGGGCGATTGAAAACGATTGTTCTCCCAGATCAATCTAAAATTTCTTATACATATGACGCTGTTTTTGGGCGCGAAGTCAAACGGATTTCCGCTAAAGGGGAAATTCTCTATGCACATACTTATGATGTATATGACACTCAAGGTAGATTACAAACTGAACACTGTATTGGGAATGCAGGCCCTAAAAAACATACTTATGATTTGAACGGAGGAAAAATTTCTAGCAAAAATGATTTTTTCAGTGAAAAGTATGTTCGTGATTCCCAAGGGCGCCTAGTAGAAGTTAAAGGAAAAAAGAATGAAAAATATGCTTATAATTTTCTTTCTCACCTCGTTTCAGAGAAAAAAGATGTTACGAGAACATACGTTTACGATTCTTTAGACAATAGGATTGAAAACGGCAATGAAAAACTCTCTTATAACGCTCTTAATCAATTGACCGCTTCTTCAAACGCTGAATTTTCCTATGACTCTCGCGGAAATCTACTGAAAAAGATCTTAGATGGGGAGGAAACACGATTTGAAAGCAACATTCTTTCTCAATTAATTTCTATAGAAAAAACAGATAAAACCACTCTTACCTTTTCTTATGATCCATTCGGTCGCTTATTGGTCGAAAAGCATTTGGACACTAGAGAAAAAAATAAAAAACTCCTTTCCACTTCACGATATTTCTACTTAGGCTATCAGGAAATTGGTACACTCACAGAAGCTGGAAATATTGAAACTCTTAAAATTCCTGGCTTACATGGAGATGAGCTTGCTATTACAAGTATTGCTTTCGAAATCGAAGGTAACGTGTTTGTACCTCTTCATGATATTGCGGGGAATGTAGTTAGCTTAATCGATCCTCGCAACCGCCAAACTATTGAAAGTTATCAGTACAGTGCTTTTGGAGAAGAGACGATATTCAACTCTGATGGCGAAAAACAAAAAATTTCTTTAGTAGGAAATCTCTGGAGATTTGCCGAGAAACGGGTCGATCATAAATCAGGTCTCATTTTATTTGGTTTAAGATTTTATGATCCAGCGATTGGTAGATGGATTAGTCAAGATCCTGCAGGCTTTATTGATGGCCCTAATCTTTACTCCTATCTCCACAATAATCCTTTAAATCATTTGGATCGGTTTGGGCTCGCAACAGAAAATGTTCTAAATAAATTTGAAGGATATTTCTTTGGTAAAGTAGAATTACATTGTTTTTGCGAAAGGCATCGTACATGTAAACGTGGGGGTGATATTGGGAAAACAGTGGGTTCAAGCCTTCCTCAAGTTACCTACAATAACAATTTTGAAAGACTTTATAAGGATTACCGTAGTGACGACTTATTTATCAAAGATTGTTACGAGGATTCAAGTTGTTATGATTTAAGTGGAGATGGTGTTTCTAATCTACCCAATGATTTAGGAATCGGATTTATTAATGGTATCTGGAATGACTCTAAAAGCGCTCGTACAAGCACCAATTATCTTTCTAGGCTAGCTGGTGGATATAATATTCATGGAGTTTACAATGCTACACATGGAACTTGTACGGACGGGTATGAATGCGTAATAGGTTTAAATTACATTGCTACAGAACCAGTGCGACAGTTGCATAGAATGTGGAATAGTTTTTTTGAGAAAAGTTCAGCAGGCGCCAAATTTTTGATGATTTGTCACAGTCAGGGAGCTATTCATGTTAGAAATGCACTTTTGGACTACCCTCCAGAACTCCGCGAAAGAATATTAGTTGTTGCGATTGCTCCTAGCGCTTATATTTACCAAGAAAGTTGTGCGGCAGTCATTCATTATAGAGCAGAATGGTGGAGAGATTTTATACCGAGATTGGATAAGAGTGGTGCTCAAAGAGAAAAAGATACAATTATCAATCTTACCTCACATCCTAATGCTCCTGCTTTTGATCATGAATTCATCAGCCCGACTTATAAAAGAGAATTACAAAACCATATAATAAATTATATTGAAACAAATGGACGGTCATTATGAGATATGTTTTTTTGATATTAATTATTTTATTTATTTTTTCAGCTTTTGTTTTTTTTAAAAATGAAAAACAAAACTACTCCATATCAAGAGGAGAACAACTAGTAAATAGTACTTTAATTCAAACGGCAAAAATAATCAGTAAAAAATATAATATTAAACCTTGTGGAATGGGCGCTGCAATGCCAGGTGGACCTATACAAGGACTCACGTTGTGTTTTAATACGGCATCCCCATATTCTAAAGAGCAATTGCGAGAAGTACTAATAAAGTCAGCTCAAGAGCTGCTAAGACAAGTTAACAACAATAGTGAAATTCAAGAATTTCTTAAGGAACGCCCTTTTGATCTGAAGAATGTGCAAATCATTATATATAATAATGAGAGGGATGGAAGAGAAGTTTTCGATCCGGGAATTTCAACAGCTGGGATCTCGCAAGAAATAATCACCTATAGAACAGTTGATCATTCCGATACTTTTAAGTATAAAAATCAATACGAAGAAACTTACGAAGAAGCATTAAAAGCGGTACCCAAACCTTGAAAAAGGAGCAATTAGTATTTTCAATTTCAAAAATATCTATAATTATAATTTAGGAAAACAAATGACCATTTATTTTACATTTCTTTATTCATTAGCTGCATGTGTATTCATTGCGAATCCCCTTAGAGCAATCGATTCTATTGATACGCAAAAAACAAAGCATCTTCGTATTTTAGAGTTGTTACCTAATTTGGTACATCCCTTGCCTGTAGAACCTGCTATACCTGCAGATTTTATAGCTCTATCGCCTACCGGTAATCTAGATTTATATGATTGGGTTTATTGGGGTCCTAAAGATGTTTTAATGGCATATTTTAAGGATCCTGCATCTCTGGAAATACCCATTTTGAGAGTTGCATTAAGTTCGAACGTCGTACAAACTGGTGCAAATTCGTTTAATAACGAAGAATCTACTAAAATATTGAGAAAAAATGATCCTGATGGATTTGCTTCCATAGATATTGAATGGGGAAATTATCCAGTTCACGCTCTTCGAACACAAATAGAAGGTTACCTACTTTTTATGGCTTGGGTTGGTCTTAATGACCCAGAAGCTGGTTGGACTCTGAAATTTAATCTTATTTATCCTAATAAGGATGGTCAACCAAGTAGAGAAGATCGAGAACTTTGGAAAAATTTAATCATGAATACTACATTATTGAAAGATGGAGATTATTTTAAAGCATGTGGTCAAGATTTACAAGAGGGGTACACTCTCGTAAATGTTGGAGGAATAAAATTGAAAATGTTAGCAGAAAAGAGATTGCGTGATGGAATATTGCAGGTTGTTGTTATCCCTGAAAATTCAAACACCAAATTCAATTACGTTGATATGATGGAATGCGCAATGGGGGCTACATGGAAATTCGCTAAGCCTATGGTTAAAGTCTATGGAGAAATTGTATGCAAGGATGGGAACACGGAAAATCATATCGATCATGTAACATCAATCTTTTTTAAAAGCGTGGAAGATTTTTCATTCAAAAGAGAGAATGAGAACACTCTCTTAATTTTTCAAAAAAACTAAGAAAAAATGTAACATGAACAGAGTTTGTACAACGTTTGTGTAAATGGCTGAAGCTATTTACACAAAACGGCAAAATTTAATCCAAATCATTGATTTTCATTCTTTGCTGCGCCAGCAGCTTTGTGTTCTTCCGCTGGGATATGTTTGCCTACAGTTGATTTTTCCCGAGAGACAGTTGATAGATTCTGAAGAGCAGAAAAATAAACCTGATAGGCTTTTGCATATTCATTTAACTTAGCAGCATTGATGCAGGAAATTGCTTTCCCAATCTTGATGGCTTTAGGATCTTTTTTACTGACTCCATTTAGTGCTCCATCTAGACCTGCTTCTTCTACCATTTTTCTTTTCTCAAGAGTCAAATCAGCAGCATCGTAAAAATGCCAAATACCCTCTTCATCAGTGATATCCATAAGTCCATCAGCTTCCTGTCCATTCAGAACATTTAAAAAACCAACGCGTTTATAGATAGAGTCTCTACTCAATGATACAGGGAATGCGGTAATCCCAGACTTAAGTCCCATACTAATGAGCAAGTTATTTACGCTCGATTCTGCTTCGGTTACTTGCTTGCTTGCAATAACCATTCGTGTATCCCAATTTACTCCAGAAGCTGCTAAAAGATAATCTTGTCCTCCAGCGGTAGCAACAATAGCCTTACGCTCACCTTCTCCTGAGGTAATTGCGGGTTTTGCTGAACCTGCAGTAGAAACAGTAGTGTCCGCTTCGAATAAACATGCATATTTCTTGAGACTATCGATTACGTCATCACTTTTAGGTTTAGTAGCAATTTCAGATTCTGTGAATTTAAGAATTGTTATAGGTTTAACTCCATCACTATAAAAGTAGCTAGACTTAGCCCCTGGGCCTTGTTGCATAATAGCCCTGACGTAAAGTTAAAAATTGGTATGTAAATAAAAAATGCATGAGATAGTCTGTTTCCGACTAAAGAAAAAGGGAACCACCTCATGCAAAATGCAAACTGAAACGACGTATAAGATTCGTAATTGGTCTGAGTATAACAAAGCTCTTATTCAAAGGGGAAGCATAAATATTTGGGTTGAAGAGGAATCATTAAAAAAATGGTACTCGTCCTCGCACTCATGCACGGCCGGTAGACCAGCAACTTATTCCGACGATGCTATCTTAATGCTTCTCATG
>JACDHD010000093.1 GCA_013821265.1 Parachlamydiaceae bacterium
GGCTTGACGACCCCATTCGCAGTTCGTTGTGACATCGGCAAGCCGATGTTTATGAAAGCGGTGGCAAGCCACCGCACTCCAAAAAGCACATAAAGAGTTTTAAGTTTTTCTCAGCTATGAGGTATCTGAGAGCCTGTTCTTCAGAAACTTCACAATAATGGGAGTCCAGAGGGTTCATACCCTTTGGCAGGGGTTCTAAGGGGACGGAGTCCCCTTAGCCACTTCGTGCAAAATGCCAATCCCCATCATATTGGCAATCAAAGAGGTACCTCCCTGACTAAACAAGGGAAGGTTTAATCCAGTACTTGGCAGTAATCCCGACACAACTCCCAGATTCAAAAACGCCTGAAAGCAAATTAAAAAAGTCACGGCCCCGCCTAGATATAGCGCTGCCGGATCTGTCGTTTGACTTGCTATCGCAAATCCGCAATACCCCAACATCATGTAGAGAGCAATCAATGTTAAAATGCCGATAAACCCAAACTCTTCCGCATAAATCGCCGCAATGTAGTCGTTTTGCGCTTCAGGAAGATAACTCAGCTTCTGCCAACTATTTCCTGGGCCTTTGCCAAACAGCTGACCCGATCCTGCCGCAATCTTCGCTTGATAGGGTTGATGTCCTTTTCCTTTCAAATCAAGCTCAGGATGCATATAGACGCGCAAACGTGCCGTCACGTAGGGAAGTTGAGACGCAAAGACACCTCCCACCAGTCCAAAAACACACAATGGCACCGCCCAATACTTTACAGGAACATGCATCAGCAAACAAACCACCGTCAAGGTCATTCCTATTACAGCAGCAGTTCCGTTGTTGGGTTCCACCATGATAAGCAACAGCGGCACGATCACAATGCCGACCATTTTCAAAAAATCACGTAGTGGTAAGGGTTTATTTCGATACTCTAAAAGACGATGAATAAAATAGGCAGGGACCAAGTACTTAACAAATTCTGAAGGCTGAAAGGAAAAACCGGCAATCCCTAACCAACGGCGAGAACCGTTCACTTCACGTCCAACACCTGGAATTAGGGTAAGAACCAACAGCACAGCAAAGATCGCGAGGATAACGGGACTATATGCAAGTAGATTGCGATACCCCATCTTCCCCACACCTAACGCTAAGGCAAAGCCTGCGACAGCATAATAGAGCTGGCGCATCAGGGCGTGGTGCGTGCTGCGGTCAAGGTCATGATCGAGCACCTCTGCTGAGGTTGTGCTAAAAATCATGACCAGACCGATCGCAAAAATCAGGCTTACGCAAATCAAAAGTAAGATGCGATGTAGCGTCATCATTAGCGTACGCGCACTTTATCTCCAACCTTCAGATTACGCGCTTTGGTTTCATCTAGGTTATTGAGTTTTAGGAAATCGTCCACTTTAATTTGGAACTGCTTTGCAATCTTCCAAGGATTATCACCTGTTTTGATTGTGTAGTACTGAGCATCACTATCCGCAACAACTGCTTTATCCGCTTTTGCAGTTGCTTTTGGAGCCGCGGCAGGCTTACTACTAGTCGTAGAAGTAGTTGTAGATGCCTTTTTTTCTGCTTTTTCTGTAGAAACAGGTATTTTTAGCACTTTGCCAATATCTAAGCGATCGGTCTTTAGCTGATTTGCTTCTTTGATCGCTTTGATTGTTGTTCCATTGGCTCGTGCAATTTTGTCCAATGAGTCGCCGCGCTTAACTGTCACTTCTACATTTTTTCCAGAACTTGTGGCACTTGAAGCTGTAGCTGTAGGTTTGGCAGCCTTAGGAGTAGGCTTTACTTCTTTAGGTGTTTTAACGGGTTCAGCTGGAACTTCTGCTGGCTCGTCATCTTGATCATCTAAATCCAAACCGTTGTCATCTTCTACGATCACAGGTTGTGAGGAAGATGGCTCCGTAAATGCCTTAATGGCTAGATCCACTTCATCCGCAGGATTTGAGGTGTGTGAAGAGGATGCCACCAAAGCTGAAGATGGTTTTGAAAAGGAATCGATCGGCTGCACCTCTTCCACAAGGGCTGCAGTGATATCTGTGGGTTCATTGATTCTATCTTCATCTGTCGTAATCGCCATCATAAAGAGAATGGCTAGCAATCCAGCATTCACCAAAACAGCTACAATTATAATATCTCGTCGGGTCATGATCTTCTCCTTTTATAAACTTCTTACCATACGCTGAAACTCTTCGCCTCGGTGTGCATAATCGCGAAACATATCGAAACTTGAACAGCCTGGGGATAATAATACATTGTCTCCGCTCGCAGCTACGCTGGTTGCGCCTTTAATCGCTTCTTCTAAAGTGGCACATAATGTCACTGGAATGGCGTGTGCGAGGTCTTTTTGAATTTTTGATGCGGCTTGACCAATGGCATAAATTGCCTTAACTTTGTCGCTGAAAGGCGCTTCCCATGGTGTATAAGGAGCCCCCTTGTCGACTCCCCCAGCAATTAAGACGATCTTGCCTGGTAACGCTTCCACGGCCCTTAAGACTGCATCAATATTCGTGCCTTTGCTGTCATCGTAGTAGGTGATGCCATTCTTCGCGCAGACGAATTCAATGCGGTGCGAGGGCTTCTTAAATGTTGCTAAAGCAGACAAGAATTGTTCTGCTGTCACTCCAACATGACGACATAGCGCATAGGCAGCCATTAGATTCTCTAAATCGTGACTTGACTTGCCTTGTAAATAGTCAGGTAAACGTCCTTGAGGAGTGCTATCGACAACAAGTGACTGAAGATCGGTAGAAATCTCACAATTGTGAGAATATCCATATAATTTTGGATGTAATTGGGGGGTCAAATGACCAAATTCGTTCCAACATTTTTCTTCGATGTAACAGCTTCCATTTGGCTTTAAGCAATCAGCAATGTGAAGTTTTGCACGCGCATATTCATTCATGCCTTTATAGCGGTCTAGGTGGTCGGGGGTCACATTTAATAACACTGCAGCATCGATGATGTGGCTGTGTAATGTTTCTAATTGAAAAGAGCTCAGTTCAACAACGAAAATAATGTCTTGAGTAGCGACGTCACAGCATTGAGCTGCCAGTGGAGTCCCCACATTGCCAAGCGCACGTGCTGCTTTTCCACTTTCATTGAGCACATGGGTCACCAGCAGTGTCACAGTTGTTTTTCCATTGGTGCCGGTTACGCCTAAAAACGTTCCTTTCAGACTACGACAAGCTAATTCAATTTCCCCTAAAAGAGGCATGTTGCGCGCTTGTGCTTGACGGTACAAAGGGTGGGTTTGCGGAACACCCGGCGAAACCACGACGCTATCAAACTGTGAAAGGTCTAACTGTTCACTATCGTGCCCTACAGAGACTCCAGAAGCGATGTATGCTTGAATATCGGGATGCGTTTTTAGCAATTCCCTATTGCTGTCGACTGCATGCACTTTAATTCCTTGTGAAAGGAGAAGTTGCACAGCGGCACGACCACTAACTCCCAATCCTACTACTAATACGCGATTGCGCTTCATCATTACTGATCTCACTGAAATTTAAGGGACGCTAATCCCAATATCGCTAATAGCAATCCGACAATCCAAAAACGCAACACAACCTTTGTTTCCGGCCATCCCATGTATTCAAAGTGGTGGTGGAGCGGAGCACACAAGAAGATGCGTTGCTTGTTGCGCAATTTATAGCTGCCCACTTGCAAGATCACCGATAAAGCTTCTGCCACAAAAATCCCTCCAATTAAACCTAGAAGGAACTCACGCTTCAACAACACCGCGGAGACACCTATGATGCCTCCCAGAGCTAATGAGCCCGTATCTCCCATAAAGACTTGAGCAGGATGTCCATTGTACCAGAGAAAACCTAAGCAAGCTCCAACAAATGCACTCAGATAGATCGCAATTTCTCCACTACCCTCGATGTAGACAATGTTGAGGTAACTCGCAATATCGATATTGTTGGATAAGAAAGCAATTAATGCCAGGCATGTCGCGACCATGATCAAGCAACCTGCCGCCAATCCATCTAATCCATCAGTTAAATTGACCGCATTGGAGGATCCGGTTACAACAAAGAAAATAAAAAAAACAGAAAGGATTGTCATAACTCCCGTAAACGTCACAATGGGATCTTTAAAAAAAGGGAGATAGATCCTAGATGCGTATTCTTTTAGGGGCACCTGAACAGGTGCCATGGTGGTAGAAGCTGACTGCACAGCATCGCCATAGATCCGCACGGCAACATGTTCTTTAACAACTGGAGGAGCAAACCACTCCCCTATTTGTAAAGATTGGTTAATGCTTGGAGTTAAAAGGTAGAGTGCTAGGACTCCAGACACCACACATTGAATTAATAACTTCTTCTTACTAGAAATTCCCTTGTGATTTTTGTATTTGAGCTTTAAGTAGTCGTCGCGAGCTCCCAACAAACCAAATGTCAAGGTTGTGAAAAATAAAATCAGAGTAAATACATGCGTAAGATCCATCCACAGCAGCATCGAAACAACCATCGAAAACAGAATCAGCATCCCTCCCATTGTAGGAGTATCTTTTTTATTGCGATGCAGTTCACTTAAAAGCGGAGCACAGTCAGCGTCGCGAATGTTTTGCCCAATTTTCAACGCGTAAAGAACTCGTATGAAACGAGGACCTAAAAAGATGCTGATCATCAGAGCTGTGATTGCAGCTAGCATCATCCGAGCAGAATAGTGACTAAAGGCAGCAGGGACTCGGATGCCCAAAAAGCGCTCTAAAAAATCGATCAGAAAAAATATCATTCTACTACCATCTATTATGTGCTTTCATCTAACTCTTTTAACACTTGCCACAGCTCAATGCGATTGGCGCCTTTCAACAGAACAACATCGCCCTCATCCACCTGTTCACGTAAGCTTTCGACAACTTCGCGTAAGTGATTGCACCATACTACTGGTTTTTGCGCTTGTTTCCAGCAAGAAACAATGGGGCCACATGCTGCGCCTAAACAGATCATGCTATCCACACAGTTTAAAGACATTTCACCCACAGCTTGATGACATGCTTCTGAAAATTTTCCCAACTCTGGCATTTCACCAATAATCGCAATCCGCTTTTTTCCCGCTTTTGGATGGGGCAAGGAGGTTAAAGAAGACTTCACAGACATTTCAGCGGCATTATAGGAGTCATTAACAAATAATATGCCATACCTCTCAATGTGTTCCAAACGTCTTTCTGGCAATTTTAATGTCGCGATCGCATTTTGTATCTCTTTCCAATCGACTCCAAAGGTACGTGCCACAGCAATAGCACCCAATAGATTGTGCGGATTGTGTGCTCCAGGAATGTTTAAAACAGGTAACATCACCACTCCATCGCGATGGTGAATGCGCATTTGATCTGTTCCCTCTTCAAGAAAAAAAGTGGCATCGCGCTGTTTTGTAGAAAAGGATATCTTGGAACAAAAACCTTTCTGCTGCACGACCTCAAAGTGTTCGATATCGCGTGCAACGATGCCTGTTTTTGTTTTAGGATGTGAAAAAATTTCTGCTTTTGATTCAGCGATTTCCTGAAGAGAATTGAAGTTGGCCGCATGCACAAGTGCCACTGTGGTGATGATTGCAACATCAGGTGGAGCAATTTCAACCAGTTTGCTGATCTGTCCAGAATGGGTCATACCCATTTCCAGCACTGCAATTTCAGCATCATGCGGCATGTGATTCAAAATGGCTAAAGGCAGACCTATTTTTGAGTTACTGTTTCCAGGCGAAGCGAAGACGCGATATTTGGTAGACAGTAATGTTTTAATGAACTCTTTTGTGGTGGTCTTTCCCAAAGATCCTGTAACGCCCACAATCTTTGCAGGACGGGTTTTTAGGAATTCTCGCGCAAGCGTTTGTAGTGTATCTAGGGGGTCCTGAACGAAAATTAAAGGCAGTCCATAATCGGGACCTGTGTAATCACTTTTAACGACTGCTGCGATGGATTTTTTCTCTGCTGCCACTTGCAAGAAAGTGTGTCCATCTACCTTAGCCCCTGGAAGGGCAAAGAAAAGCTCTTGTGGCTTTATGAGTCTACTATCTACAGCAAAGCCCGCAATCAACAGAGATGGATCTACATTTGTGGGTAGGGGCAATTTTGCTAAGTGTGAAAGCTGAGCTAAGGTCAACTTTTGCATAGGAACTCTGAAAGTAAAGTAAATGAGAGGTTCATATTAAAATCCCTACCGTTTTACAACAAGAGAAACCTGGGAGGGTGTGTTGATGAAATTATTTTTTATGTTTTTACGCCGTCCTTTTCCGTGCCCGTGCCCGTGAGCGTGCCCGTGCCCGAATTCGCTAAAATATGATGTAGACGTAAAAATTCTACAATTTTACGTAGCTCTTTAGCAA
>JACDHD010000038.1 GCA_013821265.1 Parachlamydiaceae bacterium
AAGTAGAACGAAATGTCTTTTCGTCACTTTCATAGTCACTTAGCAAACAGCGATCATTATATTTAACTTTTTCTGATGAGAAAAAAGGGCTGGAAGCTAAGTACAAGGCCGGCGGATATGCAACACTATAATTAATATAGGGTTCTTTTACTTTGCCTGATTGCAGCCTTTGATCGTACTTATAAGACGCCTGTTGGCCACAATTTGTAATGAACGACTTTTCATTAATTCCGTTAGCTATATCGATGGCAGCATAAACTAATTTTTCCGTTGGATCACAGCTTTCAATACGAATCAGTTTTCTGTCTTTATAGATGTAGCGAAGGATTTTTCCGTTTGGTCTGACTTCTTTTTCAAGCAAATAAAAAACTAAATCTTTTGCAGAGGCAGTGGAAAAATGGTAATGGTAAGCGGTACCATCAGGTGAGTTAAGGATAACTTTTGTGAGTCCTCCCTTCAGCGTAATTGTAATATTACGTGAGTCATATTTTCCTGAAGGTTCATCACCAGAAAAGTTGCTAATACCAAAAGAATCACCGAGCAGTTTTGTTGTTGTAGAAGAGCCTTTTGTAGTTACACGAAAATCTATTATAGCACCATTGGGGAAAGGAATTCTAAAGTCAGAATACTCATCTGTAATGACTCTTTTCACGCATTGATGCGGAAAATACACCCAACCGCGGTAATGCTTCGCCATATGTGTATATAGAGAGTATAGGTCATTTTCCTTGGTGGGATGAAATGAGCTTGGCATTGACGGAGAAATGAAGATGCGATTCAGAAAAATCGATTGTGCACCGTTTGCAATGAGATCTGTTTTTTGGAGGCAAGGATAACCGCTTAGCGGGCTGACCACACCACCGATAAGATGATCGTTGTTCTCATTTAACGCTTGAATTTCATCGGGAGTACTTAATCTCAAATCTTCTTCAGTTTCGCTGGCCAGCAGGGTAGAAAAATTAGTTAAAAACAAACTAAATAGCGTTATAAGCCAATATTTCATTCCATCCTCCATAAAAATAATTTAGATTTAGTTATTTTTCAAATGATGGATCGTTTTAATTTTTTGGTAAAGCATTAAAAAATCTAAGACAAAGAAAGTGTTATTACTGGGCCTTGGCTTTGCTTACTCCTTTTTAAGTTTTTGAGAGTTAGCTGCATGGGTGTAATAAAAGGTGCCAAAAGGATTGACTAGGTGCCATACAAAATGTTGGGGTTAGGCCTGGGCTGTCAAAAAGTAACGATTTTTGACAGTAATTTTTGACTCTATTTTTTTTCCTTTTTGAGTCGCCCTAAAGGGCTCTGTACTTTATTCTACGTGGTCCCGCAGTTCCCTTCGGTCACTGTGGGCTATAGTAAGAGTCGCTTTCGCTACGCTCAAGCTCTAAATACAAAGCTTTTGTTAACGTAATATTGCCGCTTTAAACTGGACTTTTGCAATGGTCCTTTGCGTCCTTTTGCTATTCCCAGAAGGATAGGGAAAAGATCATGGTGGCTAACGGAGCAATTTGCAACTGTGCTCCGACGGTATAACCATTGGCATCTGCAACAAGCTGTGGATTTCCGTTAACTTTATCAGATCCTCCAAAGCGCGCTGCGTCGCTATTGAACAGCTCTTGGATTGTCGCTACATTGCGAAGGGGAAGGAAGTAGTTAGCGTGGTACATAGGTGTGAAGTTGTGGACGCAGAGTAGTAGGCCATGCTCGCCTTTGCGTAGGTAGCTGATGATGCTGTTTTTGGAGTCAGCGAAGTCGACCCATTCGAAACCGGAGTGGTGGAAGTCGCGTTCCCACAGAGCTGAGTGGTTAAGATAGAATTGGTTGAGCTCTTTCACCATCCGTTGGATTTCCTGGTGAGGAATAAACTCGAGTAAATTCCACTCAAGTTCTCCTTTAGAAGACCATTCATTCCACTGTCCAATTTCGCCGCCCATGAAGAGTAATTTTTTCCCTGGTTGGCAGATCATGTAGCTGTATAGAAGGCGCATGTTGGCAAATTTTTGCCAGACATCTCCTGGCATTTTTGCTAGGAGGCTATTTTTTCCGTGGACCACTTCGTCGTGAGAAAGAACGCTGACAAAGCGTTCTGAAAAGGCGTATAAGAGACCGAATGTTAAGTCGTTGTGGTGGTAGTGTCGATAAAACATGTCTGTTGAGAAGTAGCGTAGCGTATCGTTCATCCATCCCATATTCCATTTCATATCAAAGCCTAGGCCTCCTTCTTCAACCGGGTAGGAGACTTTGGAGAATGAAGTGGACTCTTCTGCTATTGTGAGGGCACCGGGAACGCGTTGATGGACTACTGAGTTTAGGTGACGTAGAAATTCGATTGCATCTAGATTTTCTTTTGTGCCGTAGCGGTTGGGGATCCATTCTCCCTCTTCGCGTCCATAATCTAGGTATAGCATGGAGGCAACTGCATCAACACGAAGGCCGTCGATGTGCATCTGTTCGAGCCAGAATAGGGCATTGGCGATTAGGAAGTTTGACACTTCGCGGCGTCCGAAATTAAAGATCAGCGTGTTCCAGTGAGGGTGAAATCCTTGGCGAGGGTCGGCGTGTTCGTATAGGGCGGATCCATCGAATCGGCCGAGTGAAAAATCGTCAGTGGGAAAGTGCCCTGGAACCCAGTCGAGGATTACACCGATATTGTGCATATGTAAGTGATTAACAAACCATTGGAAGTCTTCTGGGGTTCCGAATCTGCTGGTGGCAGCGTAGAAGCCGGAGACTTGGTAGCCCCAGGATTCATCTAGAGGGTGTTCTTGGATGGGTAGCAGTTCCACATGAGTGAAGTGCATCTCTTGGCAGTATTGGACGAGCTGTTGAGCGATTTCGCGGTAGTTAAGAAATTGATTATTTTTTCGTCTCCAAGAGCCTAGGTGGACTTCATAAACGTTTATTGGTTTTGGGTGATGTTGCCGTTCAGTGCGTTGTTTCATCCAATTATCATCTTGCCATTCGAAGCGGTCGACATTGGCAATTACTGAGGCTGTGTCAGGGCGCATTTCGCTTGAAAGTGCATATGGGTCTGCTTTTATGTTGAGGTGACCTGATTGCGTTTTGATTTCAAATTTGTATTTAGTGCCTTCTGTGAGACCAGGAACAAACAATTCCCAGACACCAGAGCCTCCTAAAGAGCGCATGGGGTTGGTGCGTCCGTCCCAATAATTGAAATCTCCGATTAGGGAGACGCGTTTGGCTTCTGGAGCCCAGACAGCAAACTTGACTCCGGCAACTCCTTGATGTGTTGTGAGTCTACCACCCATAATGCGGTGGAGTTGGTAGTGGACACCTTGACCAAATAGGTAGAGGTCGATTTCTCCTAGCGTTGGCCAGAAGGCGTAGGGATCGTGAGCGAGCATGCCATTTTGGTGATAGACGCGGTAATCGAGAGGTTGTGTGTGGATGGGTACTTCGTATTCAAATAGGCCTGCATCGTTGATTTTGCGTGCTTGTAATTTTTCTCCAAACACTTCTAAGTAGAGGGTGCTGGCTCCTGGGCGCCAAAGGCGGATGATTTTTTTGCCGCCTGTATGATCATGTAGACCTAGCCACATGTGTGGATCGTGGTTTTCGCCGTAGGTTAATCGCAGTAAATCGGATGATATACGCATAGGAAACTGAGATATAGTTGTTTGCATGTGACCCCATTTATTTAGACCTTTTTTCGCAGCTTAGTCATTAAGGGCAATGTCATCAACTTAAAAATTTAGATATCTTTGATCTCAATCTTGATCTTGATCTCAATCTTGATCTTAATCTTTGCTTGCCTTTGTCCTTTCTTAAAGCCTAGAATCAGGCAAGAGCTAAGATCAAGATTAAGATCGAGAAGATAGGAAAGGACAAGGAAGGATTAAGAAGATTAAGATCAAGATCAAGATTAAGATTAAGTTTTTGCAGGGCGGGACGCCCTGGTTACTTTCAGGCCGAGAATGGCCTGGTTTGGGAGAAGCTTTTTCGGTTTGAGGCATCTGAAAGGCTGTTCTTCGAAAACCTCACCATAATGGGAGTCCAGAGGGTTCATACCCTTTGGCAGGGGGTTTAAGGGGACAGAGTCCCCTTAAAAGCGGTCGAAGAAATAGGAGTTTCCCTTTTCGATTGGGAGGTGTGCGGAACGTTGTATTGTCTCTACGAAGCATCCGTTTAAGCGAAAGCGCGTAATGTCTTTTTGGAATTGAAAAGATACATTTGCGGTTGTTAGGGCTTGGAAATGTATGCGGCGGATTAACTTTTTGCTCCATTCCATATCAAGAATGCCCAAATTTGGGAGGTGGACTTGTATTAGGCGCCCACAATGAAATTCAGGGGGTAGGGCGGGGAGGATGGAAATGTGATTAGAGTGTGTTGCGATAAAACAGGAGCGAATAAGGGCAGCGCCTTCCGATAGAAGGATTAAGGGTGAAGCTTGGGATGTTACTGGTGGTAAGCGGAGACCTAGATTAGATTCGTCGGAGAGGCGTGGAGATAGTCCAGGTTCGAAACCCGCTTGTAATAGCAGTGTAAGGGCGGGTACTAGTGCGGTTGTGTTATGTGTATTGATGAGTTGTTGGCATTCTTTGAGAAGGTGTAGGGATCCTTCGCATGTCTGGTTTTGGAAATGGGGAGTTAGCTGACCTAGTCTAAACCAAAGCGGTAAGATTGCGTGCATGTCATTGTGACGTTGCAGTAAGGTCCAGTCTTGGTTTTTATGAGATCCTAACGAGAGTCGTTCTGTAGGTTTAGGAGAATAGGGATCTGCTGTTTCGTTGGGATAGGACATGCCAAAGTCTTCAGGTTTTTTTTCAATTTTTATGAGAAACTGTTTAGGCGCGTCTGCAACAGCATGAATGGCGTAACGGAGAAAGCCTTTTGGGGAATGGCCCCAAATATAAATTCTGGCTTTTTCTAGATCTTGTTGTACGGTGAAATCGGTGAGGGGTCCAGTGACATTGAGTGTTACATCAGTAAGAAGCTTGGGAGGTGTTTGTGAGAGGTCATGGACGCGCAAAAGAGCAGGATAGCAGGTAAAGCGAAGGCAAGATCCTGGAAGGATGAACTGGATGCCAGGTTCATGGGAAAAGGGTTTGAGGCGTTCTGCAATGGTAATATGCATCGATTATCCGCAGTTGCAGGAGTTAACGACTCGACCAATTAGACCTTCAGGAGTATTTTCGATGATGTCTACCGTTACTAATTCATTGGCATGGTGTGAAGAGCTTTTGACCCAAACCTGTAAAAAGTTGTCGCTATGGCCGGAAATTTCGCCTGGTCGTTTTGGGTCGAGACTTTCTGTTAGCACTGTAAGGCGTTGAGAAACGTAGCGGTTGCGTAGGTGGTAGGCTGTTTCTTCAGCTGTGCGCAAAATGATCTGTTTGCGTTCGCGCATGATCTCGGTAGGAACTTGATTTGGGAATAGAGCCGCTTTGGTACGGGCTCGAGGGCTATAAGGGAACATGTGTACTTTTGCAAATTGGACATCGCGCATGACGTCTAAAGTGTCTGCAAAGTCAGTATCTGTTTCTCCAGGAAATCCCACAATGATATCGGTCGTTACGGTAAAGCTTGGACTTGCGGCGCGCATTTTTTCAACAGTGTCCAAAAAGATTTGACGTGTGTATTTACGGTTCATGCGTTTTAGAATGACGTTAGAGCCAGATTGAAGCACCAGGTGCATCGATTGACATGTGTGGCGCCCATTTACGATTGCGTCGGCTAGATCGTCATTGACTTCATCGGGGTCGATAGAGGAAACGCGGAGGCGCTCAAGGCCTGGCACTTGGTCAACAGCACGAACGAGGTCGGCTAATGTTTGGGGCTTTTGGCCTTCAGTAGGATTTCCGTCGAAGTCACCCACGTTGATGCCTGTTAAGACCACTTCTTTGAAGCCATTGGAGATTAGGTTTTCGACTTCTTTTAGGATTTCGGGGATGGTGCGTGAGCGTGAACGTCCGCGTACATAGGGGATAATGCAATAGGTACAAAATGAGTTACAGCCATCTTGTACTTTTACAAATGCGCGCGTGTGGGAGTCGAAATGCTTGATGGCGAATTCAGGAACATCCTCTTCAGGAAAAACGGCAGTTAGCAGATTTTCTTTGTCTTTGTTTGAAACGACGTGCGTGACACCTTCGATTTGTTTGATGATATCGGGTTGACGTTCTGCGAAGCACCCTGTGACGACGAGTTTAGAATTTGGATTTTCCCTGGCCAGTTGGCGAATGGCATGTCGGCTGTGGCCGTCAGCGGATTCAGTAACGGTGCAGGTGTTAACGATGCATAGATCGGCTGTTTCGCCTTCCTGAGCAGGAGAATATCCCATGGCCGTTAGTTGGTCTTGGTAAGCTTGCGATTCGTACTGATTAGTACGGCAACCAAGGGTTGTGACTTTAAACTTTTTTTCGCTTTTCATAGTGAAAGAGCATAGCAAAAAGTCGCATGAACAGCAAGGTTCGTTTTATTTTTTTCAACGGAGACGAAGGGAATGAAGGAGTGTTCGTTTTGTTTTTACTACAGAGAGGGGAGTCTGTTGAAGGAGTGTTCGTTTTGTTTTTTACCACCGAGACACAGAGGCACAGAGAAGGGTCTCTGTGGTAAAAAACAAAACGAACACTCCTGCGGCTGACTCCCCTAGTGGTAAAAAAACAAAACGAATACCCCTACAACTGGTTCTTACAACTTAGAAAGTAAAGACAAGGTCGTGTTGCCGCCGCTAAGGATGCACACTACAGGTTTATCCGGAGAACCAGAGAAGGGATAAAAAAGGGCTCCTGCTAGCGCTAAGGCACCTGAAGGCTCCGCCACAAGATGGGCCGATTCCAGGAGCATCTTCGTAGCAGCGATGGTGGCAATTTCGCTGACAGTGATCACATCATCTACATAATCTCGGATCAGAGGAAAAGTGAGTTCTCCTAGGCAGGGAATTTTAACCGCATCGGCCACGCTATTGCTTGGACCTGCCATTGTTGCAAGAGTTCCTGAATGGAACGAACGCCATCCATCGTTTTCAAGTTCCGGTTCGACACCAATCAATTTAACCGAGGGATATAGCTGCTTTACGGCTGCTGCAATGCCAGCGATAAGGCCTCCGCCTCCCAGAGGCACAACAATTGCAGCTGGAACTACTGCTTCGATAATTTCTAATCCAATTGTGCCTTGTCCAGTGATGATGTCGGGGTGATCGAAGGGAGGAATGAGGTAGGCACCAGTGGAGGCAGCTAATTCTTCGGCGTATTTTTTGCGTTCGCTGGCAGGCACGATGACGACCTCGGCTCCTAGTGCTTGAGTTGCAGCGATTTTGAATGCAAGTGTTTCGGGGGACATTACGATTGTTGCCTTGCGTCCATATTGGCGTGCTGCTAGAGCTACAGCTTGTGCATGGTTGCCAGTCGAGTAGGCGACCACTTGGGTTGTTTCAGGAGGCAATTTGGAAATGCAAAAGGTAGCTCCGCGAATTTTAAAAGATCCGCTAGGTTGAAGATTTTCAGCTTTTAGGTAGATGGGATGTCCTTGCTGAGTTTTTAGAAAGGGGAATGGGAGTAATGGGGTGTGAAGGATTTTGCCCTTGAGGGCGTTACGAGCCAGCTGAAATTCTTCAAGACCAATAGTGACCATAAATTTTTGGCTTACAACTGATAGGGCAGTAATTGGTAGCGCACTTTTGGGGTAGGTGTTTCGATGGGGTAGGGGCAGCTTGCGCGATAGGGGAGTTGTGTGTAGTCATCTTGGACAAAAAAGACCAGTTCGTCATTCAAAATTTGGGGTGGATGCATTTTGCTTGTATCGAAGATTCCATGGTCGATAATGCGGTTAGGAATGTAATCAAAGGAATTTTGTTCAAATTCTATGCGATTAAGATAATCTTCTTGGAATTCGGGAATATTGGTGATGAATAGGTATCTCGTTCCACTGCAAAAGAAGTTGAGAGCCGAAGCAAATGCTTCGAGGGAATTTGGTTCGGTGAGGGAAGGGATTGCGGCGGTGAGTTCTTGCAATTGCGAGTACGTTTTTCCCTTATAAAGAATGACTGGTTTCTTATTGGCATCGATCGTGTACTGTAACTCTGAACTTTGAATTGCTTTAGAAGCCATTGTTTTCACCTATCTTTATATTTCCCATTTTCTCTTTACCCATTTATCTTGATCCAAGGCAAGGAGACCTGAACCATCCTCTAGGACCTCACATACTTCCAATAACCCAGTGCCTGGATTTACTACAAAGCAAAAATGGATGTCTTTGGCTTTATGCTGCCAATTGCTATCGGCAAAATGTAGGCTACTCTGTGCGAGAATCTTACGCTGCTCAGGGGGTAAGGCAACATTGAATAATAACGTATCAATCGAACGGATAAATACAGAATTATATCGGGTGAATTCCGCTGGAGCGACATCTTTTAATTCTTGGATTAAGGCATTGCGGAAATCAGTAACCGATAGGGATTCTGGCAATTGGGCGATGCGCCCTAGAAAAGCCTCTCCCTTATCATGCGGAAGTTTGGCAAACATGTGTTGAATAAGGCTTTGCCTTGTTTTTTCTGTAGCGACGGAATCGGCAATCATTTTACCTGGTGTGATGACATTTGTTTGTACCCATTCAGCATCATGAATGTTGGCTAACGAAGGATGAGAAGGGATTAATGTGCAGGCATGTACACCTCTAATGCTGACAGGAATGCGTGTCGTAGAGGATGTTTGATGTAAGTGAGAAACATGGGTGAGGAGTTCACTTGCATTTTTTGGATGCAAAACAGTGTGATGCGCTTCTCGATCGGTTGTTTGAGAAAAGTAGATGCGCTGGATAGTTTTTGGAGTATTCCCTGATGCGTCAATCCAAGGTGTGTGTTTTAATTGAGATAAGTGGCTCTGAAGATTGGGAATGCGCGCATTTGTGAGAGAATAGTGTCCTAAAACAGATTCCGTAAATTGAGAGCTGCGCACATAGCTGGTGAATTTTTTCATATGTTGCGAAAGATTTGGAAAGTACTGGAACGCTTCTTCAATAAGGGCAACAAGAAAGTGCTGAAATGCTTCAGGCGAGTCGACACGTTTCCATTGTGTGCTGGATTCGCGATGATGGAGAACAAAGGCTCCATAGGTAGAGTGGTCGTCAACGGAGTGATGGGGGTATTTATGAGAGGGATCATATTGCATCTGTGTGTGGTATAGCAACTGTGCAGTCATTAAGTTAGTGATCGAATCATCAAAATGATGCCCATCTGGTATTCCGTGCAGGGTTGTCACTACTGAAGACACTAATTTTTGCTTTAAATGGCTACTCTCTTCGGCTTCTGCCATGCCAGCAATAGTATTGCTCCACATCAGTTGTAGAGGGTTTTCTATCTGTGCATGGTAGGCTAAACAAGCTTGATCTAAACGCTTTGCAGGTTGTCCTGTAGAGGAATCTGTTTGCATAACTAATTGATGCAACAGCTGCTGAACAGTGATTTGAACGGCCTCTGCATTTGGGATGCCAGCAAACAGTTTTGCCGCCGCCATCTGTAACATCTGTGAAGAATTTGTGATGCCGA
The DNA here is from genome assembly GCA_013821265.1 of Parachlamydiaceae bacterium. Taxonomy (GTDB): domain Bacteria; phylum Chlamydiota; class Chlamydiia; order Chlamydiales; family Parachlamydiaceae; genus JACDHD01. The sequence goes on from JACDHD010000038.1 coordinate 9,506, forward strand.
TCGCTTGGCAAGCAGCTTGAATGCCTGGTGAATCTGCTAATGAGCATCGGCTGTTGTGTGTGTACAGGTTGCCTGAGCGATCAATAATAAGAGAACGGTCCAAAACCTCTCCACTGGTGCGCATAAGGTAGGTAAATTCTACGGAGCAACCATTGACAAGGCGTTTTAGGCAATTATTATGAAGCAATTCTTGGAAATCCTTAAGACATTGTTCCAGATTAGTTTCTAGGAGATTAATCGCTAAATAGGAAGCAAAGCAGGAGCCTGCTTCACCTTGTCGTAGGTGTGACAGCAGGGCAGCTAGCGCTGCGCGTTGAGCATCCATTTGTGAAATCTCGGCATTTTGATCCATTCCTAAGGAGATGCGAATGAGAGTGTTTGCTGGAGATGCTAAGGACGAGGGCTTATTAGTATGCGCTAAAAGTTGTCTTAATGAAGAGGAGTTTTCCAGTAGGGTTAATCGATGGAGCAATTCGCGTTCGTTATTATATCTTGGGTGTGCGAGAAAATATGCTTTTAGGTCAGGAATGATATGATGGTTAAGACCTGCATCTGTAATAAGAAGTTGTGCAATTTCTACAGGTAGACGAGCGGTGACGACACGCATGCTATCTTGAATACCAGTCACTTGATGTTGTTGCGCGGTTTGGTGCAATTGAAGAGCAATGCGGGATAATTCTGCTTCAAAAACAGATTCAATATTGTGAATGCTTTTTTCAATGTAACGATGATCGATTAAGTCTAATGTTTTTGCAAGGTTTCGATTTGCTAAGAAGATCAGTTTTCCCAATAAACCGTTAATGTTTTGATTGTGTCTCAGCGATGTGTAGCAAAAGGCAGTAAACTGAGGACTTGCCGAAGTATGAAGATTGCGCAGTTGGCAGATCGTGTGTAGATGTGTTAACTGCTCGATTGCTTGTGCGTTTAGTAGTAACTTAGGAGGTTGCTCTTGGGGTTCTTTTATTGGGGCAACAGATGAAGCTGTTCCTGTAAAAATCGGAGTGGCCGCACCTTGCAATTTTTGGATGTTGGCGAGATCGCAAGAATGAGAGTAGTGATGTGATCTTTTTACAGTTGGTTGCTGAAGTGGCATCATCACTGGGAGAGTAGATGTAACACTTCGGATTAAATCGCCACTCATAAATTCTCCTAACTTATTACAGCTTGGGATTTAGGGTCCCAAGCTGAACTTATTATTATTACAAAATAAAGAAGTGAGAGTAGCTATTATGGAATTATTATTATTTTTACTCTTTTCTTTATAACTTCACTTTATTAGTTTTTGAATTAAAGTCAAATTATAATAATGTAAGTTGTGTGATTTAGTTTTATGGTAGTGTTTGTTTTATTTTTACTAAGAGAGAAAAACAAGAAAGGAAACAATAGCAAAAGTGTTCGTTTTATTTTTTACCACAAACAACTAGAATTGGATATTATAAGCTGGTTTTATAAGTAACGCTAATACCTTTGCGAAGCAAAGTAAATGCGAAATTGTCGTCAGACAATTTTGCCTTGGCTGGTTTTTAAAAAGCCTCAGCTTTTTAAAAAGATATCAAAAAGCCTCGCACCATAAGCCTCAAAGCCAACAAAACCCCCTCGCTCTCTGTGCTTCTCTGTGCCTCTGTGTCTCTGTGGTGAAAAACACAACGAACACTTTTGCAATTGTCTCATTTAGTCTATCACGTCTACTCCATCCAACTCGGGGAGTGGTTCGTTAGAAGACGCATGTTTTGTTAGCAGAACTTTACGCGCTTTGCTGCCATCAGGAGGACTAACAATCCCTTTAGCTGTCAGCTCATCTATCAAACTTGCCGCGCGCGCATAGCCGATTTTGAGTTTGCGTTGTAAGAAAGTCGTCGAAGCATTGCCTGTGCTTTGCACAATATCTAATGCTTGATCATACAAGCTATCGTTTGGAGTGTCTTCATTATCCACAGCTAGCGCTTCGCTGCGTCCAATCGTATCAAAGGAGGCAATGACATAATTAGGAGGTGCTTGATCGCAAATGCTTTGTACTACGCGCGCGATGTCTTCGTCGCGAATGAAAGCCCCTTGAGCACGAACGAGGATAGACGTTCCAGGAGGCAAGAAGAGCATGTCTCCATTTCCCAATAGCGATTCTGCACCCACTTCATCCAAAACAATTTGGCTGTTGACGCGGCTAGCAACTTTAAATGAGATGCGTGTTGGGAAGTTGGCTTTAATTAAGCCAGTAATCACTTCGCGAGAAGGACGCTGTGTTGCAAGAATGAGGTGAATCCCCACAGCGCGTGCCATTTGAGCGATACGTGCAATTGGTGTTTCAATATCACTGCTCGAAACCATCATCAAGTCTGCAAGTTCGTCGATGATGACAACGATGTATGGAAGACGGGCAGGTATTTCGTGGTTGAGAGATTCCTCAAGTGCTTTGTTGATCGTGCGCGTATTAAAAGCGTCGATATTACGCACTCCTATTTGCTTGAGCAATTCATAGCGCTTTTCCATTTCCTTAACGAGCCAGTTTAAAGCTGCGCAGGCTCCCTGAGGTTCTGTAATCACCGGAGCTAACATGTGGGGTAAACGTGAGTAGGGAGTTAACTCTACTTTTTTGGGGTCTACCATGATCAGTTTAATTTCATCAGGCCTTGCATTCATGACGATCGACATGACGATGGTGTTGATACAAACAGATTTACCTGATCCTGTAGCCCCTGCGATGATGCAGTGGGGCATTTTTGCTAAATCGTTCATGACGTAATCGCCATTGACCGCTTTTCCTAAGAGAATAGGAACATGAAACTTTTTTGTGCCTTGCTGATAGGCCGCTAACATTTCCTTGAATCCCACTTCCTGAGGCTGGGCGTTAGGAACTTCGATTCCTACTGCAGCTTTACCTGGAATTGGAGCGATAATGCGAATAGATTGGGCTTCCATATTTAAGGCGATATCATTTTCGAGTGCTTTAATCTTTTGCACCTTTACACCAATGGAGGGGTGGACTTCAAAAGAGGTGATAGTGGGTCCGCAGTTGATCTGTCCCACCTTCGCTTCGATTCCAAAACTTGAAAGTGTTTCTTCAAGAACTTCTGCTTGGCGGCGCAATCCTTGCTTTAGAGAAGCTTGCTCGATCTTTTTAGCGTTTGTTAGTAGCGTGTGAGCAGGAAGTACAAAATTTGTGAAGTCACCGTTGTGCACGCGTTGGGCATCAAGGGCCGTTTGACGCTTATTGGAGGGCTCTTTTGGAGCCTTTGGTTCTTTAGGTGCTTTTGATTCTTTGATTTCCTTTTCTTTGACTTCTTTTGGTTCTGAGGTAATGCGCTCGCGATCGATTTCAGCTTTTTGCGACAAAGAGGGACGTGAAGTTAGGCGTGTTTCTGGATTGATGGCTAACATCTCTTGGTCAGTAATCGCTTGATCTTTTGCTGCTGGAGGTGAATCTGGCACGCGCAGGCCCACAAGGCGTTCCGAGTTTCCTGTTTCTGGTGCTTCTGGAGCGGGTTCGCCCACTGCTGGAAGGGGTGCAGGTTGCTCGGGGAATGATAAGTAATCGCGCAAGGCTCTGTAGACGTTGACAAAGGCTCTCAGGACATCTGCAGGAGTTGTTTTAGTTAAAAATAGCACGCTTGCAAGAAATGTTGTGGAGAAAAGTAAGGCGATGCCACCTGCATTAAAGATGTGGAGTAGGTTGAGGAGTGGTAAATCGCGGTAGAGGAAGTAGAAGAGGGCGCCACCTAAGTGGTAGAAGTGCTTTGCTTGCCACAAGTTAGGATAGAAAAATAGTCCCAAGTTGTGTGCAACGCGTGGATAGCGATCTTCGATTAGTGAGAGTAGAATGCATAAGGAGATTACCATTACACAGTAGTAGGTCGTTTTGATGGCAGGGTGGTGGATCGGTTTATGAAAGAGGAGGCGCCAGCCGACCCAGGCTACATAAAAGCAGAGCAGATAGCTGCCGAGGCCAAAGGTGGCGTGGGCGATATTGCCTAAGGTGAATCCGATGAGCCCGATCCAATTATGTGAGGGTTGACCGTGGGCAAAGCTAATAAGGCTAAAAAAGAGGGCTGCAGAGAATGCTACGACCAGCAGGCCGCGTATTGCAGTTGTATCTTGTTTTGGTTTGGATGGAGTCTTAGATGCGCGTTTTGCCATAATAATCTCTTAGGAATTTGCAAAGTACAGGATAGAGGCAATGCCGATGATTCCGCAGTACCACACAAAATAGACGAATTTGTCTTTCGCCGCTAGCTTGATAAGCCATTGCAGGGCGAAATACCCCATGACAAATGAGGTGAGGAATCCGGTGAAGTATTGAAGGAAGCCAACAGAAGGGATGTGTGTGCTAGCAGAAGAGCCTGTTTGAAGGAGCTTGAGTGTTTCGAGTGTGAGGCCTCCCAAAATGGCTGGGATTGCCAGCAAAAAGGAAAAAGAGATCGCGTCCTGTCGTTTCCAGCCGATCATTTGGGCTCCGGAAATTGTAGAACCACTACGCGAAATGCCTGGCAAAATGGCTACAGCTTGAAACATGCCAATGTAAAGTGCATCACGCCATGGGCGATTGGAGGGTTGTATCTGTTTGTGTTGGGCGCGGATCCCGAGAGAGAGAAGTAGGGCGGTGAAGAGAAAGCAGTATCCAATGTATTGAGGTTGATCGAATAGTGCTTTGATTGGTTTCATGAGGAGGACTAGGGGGAAGAGGGGAAGTGTGCCTAAAATTACTTGTTGCAGGCGCGTACGATCGCCAGCGAAGAGGTTGCGAATATTTTGAGCAAAGACGATGACGAGAGCAAATAGAGTTCCCAGGTGGCAGATCAGGTCGAAGAGGATGTAGTGTTCGAGGTTGGTGAGACCTAAGAAGTATTGGCCAAGTTGAAGGTGCCCTGAGGAGCTAATGGGGAAGAATTCTGTGAGGCCTTGAATGATACCAAGAATGAAGGCTTGAATTGTTGACATTTGTTGGGCTTAAGTGGAAATGATGGGCGATCGACGGGACTTGAACCCGCGACTTTTGGAATCACAATCCAACGCTCTAACCAACTGAGCTACGACCGCCATGCCCGTGCATTTTGAAGGTTGAGTGTTTTTTTGGTCAAGAGAAAGAAAGAGGTGTTCGTTTTGTTTTTTACTATTACAAGGGAGAATCAGTTGTAGAGGTGTTCGTTTTGTTTTTTACCACAGAGACACAGAGGCACAGAGAAGCACAGAGAGCAAGAAGGGATTTACGCATCCTTGATGTGTTCTACGTAAAGCTTTTCTTTCTTTTTTAAAAAGCTGAGGCTTTTTAAAAACCAGCATTCGCATGGGCTTGCGCCCACACGAAGTATTTTTTTCATCTTACTCGTTACGTCATGACCAATTTCGAATTTATTCGTTAACTTAACCCATCCTCAATTTGCAAAGTTAAGTGTGTGCTTTCTCGCTCTCTGTGCTTCTCTGTGACCCTGTGTCTCTGTGGTAAAAATAATAAAACGAACGCTTTTGCATTTGTCAATTGTCGATTGGACAACATGTGCTGGTTCGTGATAAACCTTTCTGCAAAAAAGAAATTTCTTAGAGGATTATGAAAGCTTACATTCGTTTTTTTCTACTAATCGCGTTTTGGCCTATGTGTGGATATGCAGCATATACTCCGAGTGTTTATGTCAATCCAACGTTGTGGCAAGAGCTAGAGCCTTTTTTTCTGCCTGAAGATCATCCGATTAAAGAGACACTCGATGCGTTGTTTTTGCAATCGCGCATTACATTAAGTTTAAAAACATTGAGACAGGCTGGCTTTAAACCCGTTCACAAGGTTACTGCAGCGAACAAAGTGATCGTCCTGAAGCATTCCAAGCTGAAACGGTATCTTGTAAAATTGTTTACGGATGATCAGCCTTTTGGTGCAGAGTGGGTGGAGTGGAAAACGCGCATTATGGGCGCAGAGTACATTCAAAAGGCAATTGAACGCCACAATTACCAAAAGTGGTTTAAAGTGCCGCGAAAGTGGATTTATCCGTTAACTGATGCAGAACTGCCCCCAGGCCCATACGTCAGAAAGTTTTTTGTGATGGTAGTCGAGGATATGCGTATTAAGAGCGAGGAATCTAACTACTTGTGTTGGCGCAGCATTATGTTAATGCCTGCGCGACTGGATGCCTTGTATACATTGTTGCAGGAGGAGGGGTTGATGGATTCTATCTATCCAGATAACGTTCCTTTTTGCAAGGATGGGCGTCAGACATTTTTGGACACAATGCATTACCATAAGTGGCCTGTGAATTTGGGAAGATTGACTCCATGTTTTCGATCGAAAATGCAGAAGTACTGGCAGCAACTTATTGTCCAGGGTGGGCCTAAGAAGTAGCTTTACTTTCTTTGGTTTCGCCCTTAGCTTCTGTGTTTTCTAATTGGAGACGTTTGGCTTCTTTTGTGCTGACAAAGTCTTTGTGGGCATTATCTACTTTACGTGCCAATAGGAATCCTTTGTCCTGCATGTACTTATTGACCCGTTTGTGACAATACCAAGTGACAAATGTCATTGACTCGTCATCTGAAGTAGTAAGGGTAAAATCTGGGTCAGCTGGCACTGTAAATTTATCAGCAAGCCACATTGTCAATTCGTAGGTAACTTTTCCGATATGCTTCGCTCTTAATTCCACCACAGTGCGAGGGTTATCGCGTTTGTGAGCTTTTTTACTAAAAAAATCGCGATAGACAAGCGCTTTACCAGTTTCAGGAATTCTGGATGTACGCTGTGCATTGCCTACCCAGGATCCGGGTAAAGCTAATAAATCAAAACCCTTTTTGTTTTTTCCGAGTTCCTTGGTCAAAAAGTCTTCAAAGCCGTTTTGGCATTTCACGTATTTGAGATGTAGGAGAGCATTTCGAAGAGTGATTAATGCATCTATGCGACATGAGCTTTCATCTGTTTGTCGTCTACTTAAAGGAAACTGAATCGCGTTATTAGTGTAGTTTAAACGGTAATAAGGGATGTTTAATTTTTCCAGTTCACTTTTAACATTATTCAATCCTGTGATTAAAGGGTCTGTTATACCAGTTGAATCCATGATAATGGCTTCTATCACGGAAGTGGCTCCTGCATGGTTAATATGAAATAAAACGGGGATAGCGTGCATTGTCCGGTAAAATTCAAAGATAACTCCCATATACATTGGTTTCGAGAGTGTCAGAAGACCTTCAAAAAAGTCACTTTTCCATGTCACGCGCATAATTAAAATATTATATTTTTCTTGATAGTATTTTACGCAGTTATGCATTGCATCAGAATTTGGTTGCGCAACTTTGGGACCTAAAGCCTCAAAATTTAACACCTCTTGAGCAAGTAGTTGTTTCAAGAATGGGGTTGGCGGCATCGTTTTGAGAGAATCATATAACTTTTCATGTCTTGAAAAGGATTGACTCAATGTGTATTTGCTTGTTGTTTTGGGTAATGGATCAATCCATTCATTAAGCTTCTTTCGTATTTCTTCAAACTCTTCTTGTGTTGTTTCAGGCCAACAAAGGTTTTTTTCCTGGGCTGATGCAGAAGGTTGCCTTAAATCCAAAGAAGAAAGGGAAGAACTAGGAGAAGGGGTTGTAGGTAAAGTTGTAGGTAAAGTAGGTACTAATTTAATAGGTTTCAAAGAGTGCTGGAAACGCGCATGTAGCCAAGTGCCGAGTTTGTACAGGATAGCAGCTACGAGTAAAGTGACAGCTGAGACTTTTAACAATGGATAAAACACTGTAGGTATTAGGCGTATTGACTGAACTGGTAACACATTAACCTTATTAGTAGAAAAGATTTAATATGGTGATTAATATATCGTAGTTTTGCTTTTTTTTGATAGTAATTCGATCAAGTGGACATTGGATATGGACGAATTGAGACAATTGCAAAAGTCCGGAGCTACGAAATACTAGTTTGTTCTAAGGTCCGATTCGTCGTCTCTTTGCGCCTTTGCGTCTTTGCGTTGAAATATTGTTTTTAAGTGGTGGTTTGAGTAGGTTTTAGCGTTCTCTGAAATTTTTTTTGAACGCAAAGACGCAAAGGCGCAAAGAGAGGCCCACAAGCTTACTGAGAGAGAATAGGGACTTTAGAGACATTAGGGACAAAGACTGTATTCTTGTCCAGTTCGTCAAAACATTGCATGCCGGGCCGCCCCCTTAAATATGGCGTTGACTATTCTGCGCAAACTGTATAACTTTAGCAGGTAAACGATGTGAAACCCCGAGCAAATATGACGACTCAATTCGACGTAAAAACCGTTCCTTTAAAACTCTATAATACCGCAAAACGTCACAAAGAGGTCTTAACACCTCTAAAAAACAACACCGTGGCGTTATATACCTGCGGTCCCACCGTTTACAATTACGCGCACATCGGTAACTTCCGCACATACATATTTGAAGATCTCCTGCGACGCACCATCCAATTTTTCGGTATGAATGTCTATCAAGTGATGAACCTTACTGACGTCGATGACAAAACCATAAAAGGGGCCTTGGCAAAAGGGGTCTCTCTAAATGAATTCACACAGACGTACAAGGATGCTTTTTTCGAGGACTTGCGCGCTTTAAATATCCAACCAGCCGAGGCGTATCCTGCAGCTACAGACTTCATCGACGCCATGATTCAGATGATCGAAGTGCTCATTGAAAAGGGGTTTGCCTATCGTGGAGGCGATGGCAGTATCTACTACGCCATCAGCAAATTTCCTACTTACGGATGCTTGTCGCACTTGCATTTAGAAGATCTGCAATCAGGCGCTTCACACCGCGTTGACAACGACGAATATGAAAAAGATCACGTAGCAGATTTCGTGTTATGGAAAGCGTATGATGAGCAGCGCGATGGCAACATCTTTTGGGAAAGCCCATTTGGAAAAGGTCGCCCTGGATGGCACCTTGAGTGCTCGGCAATGGCAATACAACTTCTCGGTCAAACGATCGACATCCACGTTGGTGGTATTGACAACATGTTTCCTCACCATGAAAACGAAATCGCTCAGTCTGAAGCCTATTCTGGAAAGCCTTTTGCGAAAATATGGATGCATGCCGAACACCTCGTTGTGGACGGACGCAAAATGTCCAAAAGTCTCGGAAATTTCTACGTCTTGCGCGATCTGTTGAATCAAGGTTACAGCGGTCCACAAATTCGTTACTTGCTGTTGCAGACACACTACAAAACTTCTTTGAACTTCAGTTTAGCCGGTCTAGATGCTGCTAAGGAATCCTTAAATCGCCTGAATGGTTTGATTCAGAGACTGCTAGAAATTGAATCTACAGAAAAGGGCAACAAGGTAGATCTCTTAATCAAACAGGCGCTAATTTCCTTTGCTGAGCCTTTGGCGGACGATCTCAACATTTCGGTTGCATTAGCCGCACTTTTCGATTTTGTACGCGAAATAAATGGATTATGCGATGCGAATCTTTTGAGCAAGGAAGAAGCTGAACAGGTGTTGGAGTTGCTTAAGCGCTTTGACATGGTTTTAGGAGTCCTTTCTTTCGAAAAGGCTGTGGAAACTATTCCTCAAGAGCTCCATGAAGCACTAGAAAAGCGCCTGCAAGCGCGTAAGGATAAAAATTGGGCGTTGGCAGATCAATTGCGTGATTTGATTATTAGCCGTGGATATGTGATTGAAGATACTGCACATGGCGTGCGATTAAAGAAGGGTGGCTAAGATGGCGAAGGCGAGAACGAAAGATGAGATGTTTATCATTTGTGCATATGAGACTGCGACCAAGGGTGGCGATATCCATATGACGCTAGATAGGTATGAGATTGGGAATCGTTGTGGGATCTCTCCAAAGGGTGTTAATGCCATTTGCAATTTGTTGATGCGTTGCAATTTCATTATGTTGAAGGAAGAAACGGGAATGTATTTGACGAAGCATGGCGAAAAGTTGGCGTTAAGGCTACTTGAAGAGTAATAGTTGTAAAAGTGCTCGTTTTGTTTTTTTACCACAGAGACACAGAGGGCAGAGAAGCACAGAGAGCGCAAAGGCTTACAAATTTACGAAGTTGAAAGTTTAATAACAGGATTAGCAAGATCGCCTACGGCGACAGGATGTAGAACTAATTCCTTTCCTCTTAACCGAAGGCGATCCTAATCATCATGTTATCAATAAATAGTATAAGGAGTCGTGTTAGCAACATGACTATCTCGCTCTCTGTGCTGCTCTGTGACTCTGTGTCTCTCTGGTAAAAAACAAAGCGAATACTACTGCACTATTCCTTCTCTTCTTTTTCATCCTTGATTTTCATCCAGGGGAAGTACAGCACATCGCGGATCGAATGCATATTGGTCATGATCATCACTAAACGGTCAATTCCGATTCCCAAACCACCTGTAGGTGGCATCCCTTGACAAATCGCTTCGATAAACTCTTCATCTAAAGGACTTGCCTCCTCATCCCCGGCGTCGCGACGATCTGCTTGTGCTTCAAGCAATGTGCGCTGAATTTCGGGATCGTTCAATTCACTATAGGAATTGCAAATCTCTTGTCCGAGAATAAAGCTCTCAAAACGCTCCACTAGACCTTCCGCACGTTTTGCAGGATCGCGATGCGGCTTGCAAAGGGGGGTGGTTTCGATTGGATGGTCAATAATATGGTGGGGCTGGATAAGATGGTGCTCCACCTTAACAGCAAAAAGGGCGGCTACTAATAAACCACGGCTCATTCCAGATAGCTTTTTGGGATCACAATGTCCACTCGCTAACAGCATGTCGCGAATCTGTTTGTCGCTAAGAGTATCCACATCGATCTCTGCATACTTTTTAAGACTGTCCTTCATGCTGATTCGGATCCAAGGTGCCTTTAGGCTGATCGATGTAGGGTCTCCAGTTTCAGGATGTCTTGCTACCACTTCTGTTGTGCCATATAGTTCTAGAGCAAGTTTTTCAAAGAGGTTTTCAACGAACGACATCGTGTCGTTGTAGTCCCAATATGCGGCGTACGACTCTAGAAGGGTAAATTCTGGGTTATGGTTGCGGTCTATCCCTTCATTGCGGAAGACGCGTCCCATTTCGAAGATGCGATTCATTCCACCCACAATTAGCTTTTTGAGAGGAATTTCTAGCGAAATGCGCAGAAACATCTCTTGATCGAGAGCGTTTAATTTTGTTTCGAAGGGACGCGCTTCTGCTCCGCCATAAATACTCTGTAATATAGGCGTTTCTACTTCGATAAAACCCGCTGCAGCGTAGTAGTCGCGAATGGTGTGTAGAATGCGGCTACGTGTTCTGAAAACATGCTGGACATCGTTGTTTGTGATAAGGTCGAGCCAGCGTTTGCGATAGCGCAATTCTTTGTCTGCCAAGCCTGCATGTTTATCTGCGAGGGGTAGAAGCGTTTTGCAGAGGAGTGTTAGCTTTTTTGCAAAAAGAGTTAGTTCGCCTTTATTGGTATGAAATAGGAAACCCTCGACTCCAATAATGTCACCCAGGTCAATTTTCTTTTCGATAAATTTTAGGGGAGTTAGGGGTTCTCCATCTTTCTCAGAAGGAGTGTATCCCTCTACTTCCGTGAGATCGCGATTGAACATTATCTGAATGCGGTCTGTGTGGTCCTGAATATGTGCAAAGGCATTTTTTCCCATTGAGCGAAAGAGCATGAGTCTTCCGGCGATGCACGCTTGTGGAGTCGTTCCTGCTGCTGCGTCTTCGCTATGCCCAATTGCAGCTGTGCCGTATTGTGCGTGAAGAGCTTTGGCATCGTGTGTGGGATTGTATTTGTGAGGGTACGGTTCAACGCCGAGTTCGCGGATCTCTGCTAATTTGCGTGTGCGATTTTGAAATTCTTCGTGGGTATGGTAATCGGGCTTTGTGGGCATATGATTCCTATGCAATTTGGTGGTATTTTGTTCTGACATAAAATTCCTAATGGGATGCGAGTTGTTCAGAGCGATAGCGATTAATGTCTAAGCGGGTGTAACAATAGACTGTTGTCGCAGCAGTGATAACGGCGTAAAAGATACACGTCCAGATAAAGAGCTTGGTTTGGCTGTTGGCTTTTCTGTATTGCTGAATCCACTTTCGCATTTGGCGTCTCGATGGCATCTCGGTTTTAATAAAGTGTTAGGATAAAGGATGCCTATTAATCGTTCAAGCGTGATGAAACCATTATCTCGTTCTTTCCCCTGCCCGTGCCCGTGCCCGATTCGCTAAAAAAATGACGTAAAGCGTAAAAATATTACAACTTTCGTAACTCTTTAGCAAGTCGGGCACGGGCACGGAAGGGCGAGAGGCTAGGGGGTTACGTGGTTAGTTAGCTTTCTGTTCCGTTGTGACCGAAACGCCATTTGTAAATAGCAGCAAAAAGGCAATTGGGAAGAATATTAATACCCAAAAGCATAGCCATACGCGGGAACCATCGTAGGATAAGTTGTAGACAGTGTTATTCAGTTCAAAAGAGGAATCTGTTAAAAGTAAAACGAAGGCAATAGGGAAGAAAATGATTAGCCAAAAAATGAGCCAAGCGAGTGATCCGCGGTAGTTGAGCTTTACACCTTTAGTTATCATTGACAAACTCCAATTAAGGGATTAAACGAAATGGTTTTTTTATGGAAAGCGTTTAACGTACTTGTGACAGTAGGGTCTTTCGCCAGTTTTATTGTAGTACTGTTGGTGAGCCTCTTCCCCTTTATAGAAAGGGCATGCAGGGGAAATTTCAGTTATGACGTCAAATCCTTCATGCTTAAGTACGTCGACAAGGTGTTGAGCGATCTGTTTTTGCTCTACGGTTAAGTAAAAAATCCCTGAGCGATACTGATTGCCAATATCAGGGCCTTGACGGTTGTATTGAGTGGGATCGTGAATTTCAAAAAATGCAGTTGCAACAGTTTTGTAGCTTGTGACCTTTGGATCAAAGATCACTTCGACGGTTTCAGCGTGCTGAGTATTGCCTGAGCACACTTCTTGATACGAGGGATTGACAACTGTGCCCTTCATATACCCTGAACTAGTACTAATGATTCCAGGTAATTTGTGCAAAAAGTACTCAACACCCCAGAAGCATCCTCCTGCAAACAGGGCACGTTCGTACCCCTCTTCAGTTAATGCAGGCACAAAGAGAAGAGACATAGAATTGACGCAATGACGTGTATTTTTCTGTGTAAGATGTTCACCTGAAAAAACATGCCCTAGGTGGCCCCCACAGCGTTCGCACAGAATCTCTATGCGACGTCCATCAGCATCCGTTTCTCGTAGCACAGCATTGGTTATTTCATCATCGAAGCTTGGCCAGCCGCATTCAGATGCAAATTTATGGGATGAAAGATACAGGGGAGCGTGACACTGACGACAAACGTAAATTCCTGCATCAGTTAGCTGATAATACTCACCACTGCCAGGTCTTTCGGTAGCTTTTTGGTTGATCACAAGATCTTCTTGAGTAGTTAACTTTTGGTATCTTTTCATTTACTACTCATTACTTGTGTTTAAAATGAACGAAGAGACGTCCAAAATTTTTGCTGTCCTTTTCAAGACGATGATACAACTTTTTAATGTGGGCTTGCTCTAAAAAACGCAATACAGTTTTCTTTAGTTGCCCACTGCCTTTTCCTGGAATAATTTCTACCAGAGGAATACGCTTTTCTACAGCCTCGTTGATGATGCGGTTGAGTTCGCTTTCGATCGTATGTCCTTTATTAAAAATCTCGTGCAGGTCTAGTTTTAGTTTGGCCATTTGTCTCTCTTAATCTATTTCCTTTTGGTAACAGAATAGACAATAATCGTCAATTAATACAGGCGGGGCATAGACCAGTTAACGTAATTGAATGAGAGTGTAGCTTAAATCCCTTTGGAACTAAATCTTGGAGGCCTTTTGGGCATTTTGGAATATTAAACACGCGATTGCATTTTTCGCATAGAAAGTGGTGCTGATGGAGCGAAGCTGCGATTTCATAACGCGCATTGCTCCCAGGGAGAGTGATGGATGAAATCGTACCTTCTTTCAGAAGGGAGCGAATGTTTCTGTAAATCGTTGATAAATTTATCTCGGGAATTTCATCGGTTGTTACAGCTAGGATTTCTTCGATGCTAAGGGGATGATCGGCAGCTGTCAAACAGTTCAAAATGGCAGAGCGTTGGCGGGTAAGGCGTTTCATAAAAAAGTCCAAAATAATGATTGTTATTGCAAATGAATTTGCATTTGCATTAGGATAACGCAGTAACCCATAAATCTCAAGGAGAAGTATGAAAAAATATCCTAATTTTATAACAGTAGCTGTTTTATTGTTTCAAGTTTCGTTTGTAGGGGCCTCTGTGGCGCGCAGTGAAGTGGATTCATCTGTGGTATTGGCATGCGAAAGCTGTGGTAAAGGCAAATAACTAGAAGGAGGGAATAATGAGTACAAGGGAAGTAGCATGTGCGAGTAGTTGTGGTCATACTCATCAACATGAGCATGTTGTATCAAGAGCCACACCGCTTGAGAGAGTGATTTCTAAAGCTGTTTTTGTGGCCATTGGAGCATTTGCGTGCTACATAGAAATGCAACTCTTTATTCCCTTTTTCTTTGTGGGAATGCTCATAAAGACAATTCAATATCAGCAACAAGGCGATGCGATATTGCAGGGAACGGATATCACATCTTGTTCGTTAAGTGCGCTAGAGCAGCTTTCAGAGATGAGATTGCCTCCGATGGTTAGTCTTGCGATAATTGTGGCAACATTTGTTTGTCACGTTGAGCATCATCCTTCCGTGTTTGTGCCGGTGACAGCGATCTTTCTGGGTGCGTGGGTACTAAAAGAGGTATTGGCGTTTAAGGCAAGAGTGCAAGGACGTGTTCAAATAAGTTAAATTGTCCTTTCCTTTTGGAGTGCGGTGGCTTGCCACCGCTTTCATAGGGGGTCCGACCCAGACACATCGCGTACATTTTAACCAAGAGACATCGCGAACACTTTATGATATACTATCTCTTTTAAATTGAGGTGGTTATG
>JACDHD010000094.1 GCA_013821265.1 Parachlamydiaceae bacterium
TTTGGAGTGCGGTGGCTTGCCACCGCTTTCATAGGGGTCGGCTTGCCGGCCCCATTCACAGTTCGTTGTGACATCGGCAAGCCGATGTTTGTGAAAGCGGTGGCAAGCCACCGCACTCCAAATAGCACATTCGCCCTCTTTGCTTCTCTATGCCTCATTTATTTTTAATTACGTCCCATCCGCAACTTTTAGTCGCTTGTTGGATTCAGCTTTCGATTGCTCTTTAGATTCGGCTTTTGGTGCTGCAGCTTTTTTTGGTTCCTCTTTTTTAGCTTTTAGAGTTAGTAGCATAACTTGAGAGGTTCCTTTCAAGAAATTCATGGAAGCTGTAAACACCACATGAATTCGATCTAAGGGTAGTCCTGTTGGATGGTCCCCTGGTCTCTGGAAAAAGGCGTCGTGGATGCTGTGTAGACCATTGTGCGGAATCTTTAACCTTCGCACTGGCCTTAGGGTTGAAAGGTTAAATACATCTAACTCGCTTTTCCAACTACGAACTAAAAACGAACCAATGATTTTAGCACGAAGAAAAGGCATCGAATTACTTATACCACCTCCGCTACCTGAAAGAGCTGGCACAACACCCAATTTTTTACCTGTCATTGCACAAAGTACCTCGCTTGGTCTTGCCATCGTTCCAGAAACGATGTTTGCTTCTTCAACGACGACATGCCGTTTAGAAGCAGTAAAGTGATGTGGATCACTGATTGGAGAATCCCAAAGAACTTTAAGTTTTTTGCCATCAATGGCTAATGCTCTGAGATGATGTCTAAAAGTGTTATCTTGATAAGAAATAAAACAGCTTTGCCCATTTGACCCGTGGGGGACGCAGAATTCGTTTAAATCTTTTGGACTTTTTAGTAGTACTGTGGATAGTGTCTGATCACAAGAAACAGTGCAGAAGTGTTGTTGTCTATTTGTAAATAGTTGTGGTTCATCTGTTCTAAAGTTTATAAGGATTAAAAATTTGGACCCCAGTTGATACACTTTTTTAATAGTTCCTTTCGGCAGACCTTTACCGTCTTCCGAAAAAAGATTGTGTACCTTGAGTATTCTTCCCGATTGATCAAAGCAAGAAATTTTTCCTGTTTCATTCATAGAAAAAAGGTTGGCACCTACAGAAAAAACATATGGGTCGTCGCATAAAGGAAGAGTTGATTTCCTTTAAAGAATCACGGCATTGTTTTGATATTCTACGCATGCGTGCTAAATCATGCAAATCATAGCGAAAACTAATAATATGCCTTATTAGACCTGAGGATAATTGTGAAATCGTAGCTGGAGCAACCGTCATATACTGTGTCCTTAATTGTGTTTTAATTCTTATTAGATCTTTTCCTACTTGTTCACGTGTCTGTGCTAGGCCTGAAAGGCCGAAAGCTCATTGCAATTTAGGTCCCAATTTTTCTTTTCTTGGCTGCTCGTTTCGGTTGTGCTTTAGCTTCGGCTTTTGCTGCAGCTTGTTTCAGTTGCTCTTTTGATACGGAATATACGCTAATGCCTGCTTTCAAACTTTCCTGATTTACACGTGAAGTATGTAAGACATAAAATCGATCCAAAGGTAGGTCATGTGGTTTTTTTCCAGGTCCTTGGAAATATACATCGTCGATACGATGTAGATCGTCTTGCTTAATATGTAACTTTTGCATCTGTTCTTTGGTTGAAAGATTCCATGTCGATATGTAATCTTCACCCATATAAATTAAGAAAGCACCAATTATTTTTCTTAAGCTGGTAGGTTTAGGAATGGTGCCTTGTATTTTACCGGAAGTTGCGCAAAGCACAATATCATGCTTCTCATTCCAAATAACAACATACCTTTCATTGAAAATACAATGTTTTGGTGTTCCATGCATGAGTGATTCTTGAGAATGTATTAAAGAAGACTTCCACAGAATTTGAAGTTTTTTGTCCTTGATCGTTAAAGCTACAACAACATCTTGAAATGTTCTGAATGCTCTGTCGCAAAGAGCAACGAAGCAGGATTGTCCATTAGAGCCAAGGGGTTGGTAATAATGAGTTAAGGCAAGATCACTCTCAAGTAGTAATAGCGACAATGTTTCATCACATGAAACGGCAAAAAACTGCGGCGGGTTCTCCTCTTGGAGATCATCTGGTTCTAGCACGAACAGGAAGTAAGATCCAAGTTGGTACAGGGAAAAAGAGATTTTTTGGTGCACTGAGGGAAAAAAGTTTTTCTCGTTGAGCAGGCATCCAGTGGTGTCAAAACAAGAAATTTTGCCTTTTTGACATATTGCAAAAAGGTATTCACCTACCGCAAACACATATGGTGCAACGTTAAGAGGATGATCTGAAGTCGGTTCTTGTGCCGGTTTCGAGTACATTAACTCATTTAGACTATCGTCAAAACTTAATTGATACCCTTGCTGTTTGTTCCAGAAAGTTGTGGGATCACTGGATGAGCTTAAATGACGACAGTTATACAAGTATTCTTCAATTTTACCAGAATTGGTTTTCAAGACAGATTTTCCATGTTGATTTAAAATATATGAAGATTTCTTATTCGTAATTAATGTTCTCGTTGCAGTACAAGCAGCAAAAGTGAATGTGAATACATTTGCTCGAAGATTACCTGCGACTGTAAATCTGTCCATTTTAGTATGACGCAAGAGCTTTTCAACATTGTACTGATAGAGGATATCGTTAAATGGAGTTTGAATTGTTAAGCTTGTTTCATTTAGCAGTTCCCAGCATACTTTGGAGACTCTACGCATGCGAGCCATATCGTGGAAATTACCCAGAAGAACGATGTTCCTGATAAGAGCTGCGGACAGTGGTGTTAGACGATCTCGCGTCCGAGCGGCTGCAATGGCTGTCATTTGCTATTCCTTTTTTTCTAGTTTTCACTGTCTTCTAAATTCGTAACAATATTCACACCTGAGGCCTTTACTTTTTCCTAAGGCCTGCAGGGGAGGAATTTCATAGCGAAGGTTAAGCGAAGCGCAGGCCTGGTACCTCTTCTAATAGATTCCAGAGTCCTGTAAGGACGACATGTTCTAATTCACATGTCGTCCTTACAGGAATCGAACACTTTTGCATTTTTCCAGGCCTGCGCTTCGCTTGGCCTTCGCTATGGAATTTTGGCCTTGCAGGCCTGCTCAGTTGTTTTGGTTATCTACAAGCATCATCACATAGGTAGCAGTCATCGCAATTTAGCTTCCAATCCTTCTTTTTTTGGTTGCACGTTCCGGTTGCACTCTAGCAGCTGCTTGCGCTTTGGCTTCTGCTTGTGGTGCTGCTGCTTGGGCCTTAGCTTCTTCTTGTGGTGCTGCAGATGCTTGTTTCGGTTGTTCTAGAGCGGTTTTATAAGATCGTAGCATAATCTGGGAGGTACCATGCAACAGACTAGGTGAAGCTGTATATAGCACATAAAATCGATCTAATGGTAACCCTGTGGGATGGTTCCCTGGTCCCTGGAAAAAGACGTCGTGAATGCGGTCTAGAGTATTATGCGGAATTGACATTATTTTTACGTGTTTCTTTGTTGCAAGATTCGACACCATCAAATGGTCTCCGTAACTACGAATAAGAAAATCACCAATGAGTTTAGCTCTAAGAGAAGATCGGTTATTGTTATTCTGTGTGGCGGTTTCACAACCTGGCAATACGGCAAGCTGTTTACCGGTCTTAGCACAAAGTACAGTACTTTCGCCGAGATGATTGACACTGCCACCTAGGAGGGTGCTTCCCTCAATAAACACGTATTTTTTGGATGAAGTACAACCCTTCGGTTGTGGTGGGCTTTTGGAGCTCCAAAGAACATTAAGCTTTTCCTCTTTAATGGTTATTGCAGCAACAAAATGTTGGAATACGTTGTCTCTATAAGAGATAAAGCAAGATTGTCCATTAGAGTCAAGTGGCTCACAAAATTCGGTTAAGCCGTTTATGCTTCCTAGTGCTTTTACTGAGAGTTGCGCATCGCCAGAAACAGAGAAAAATTGCTGAGGACCACCATCTTTAATTTTAGATAAAACTAAGAAGTGAGATCCGAGTTGATGCACCTGTTTAACAGTACTAGTTGCAGGGTATTTTCCTTCTTCAAAAAGCTTCTGCTCTTTGATCAATTTTCCAGATTTGTCAAAACAAGAAATTTTGCCTACAAGATCGATTGAGAATAGATTTTCGCCTATAGTAAAAACAAAAGGTGCAGCTTGTAGAGGGTGGAGTTGATTTAGGCCTTTTGCTGGCTCAAATTTACCTAATGTATTATTTGTGACATTAAAGACGAAGTGGTAGCCACGTTCATTCCAGTAGGATGTGGAATCACTAACTGAGCTTAGCTGACGGCATCCAGTCAAAGAGGTTTGATTTTGACCTCCATTTGTTCTTAAGACGGATTCTCCACTTTCATTCAGAAGGTATATGTTACGATTGCTTTGATCTGTAATGAGTGTTCTTGTAGGTGTACAAATTGAAAAAGTCAATTGGGACATCATATTCGCTCTGACGTCAACATCAGCGCACAATAAGCTTTTCAAATTATTACGAAAGAGTCTTTCAACACGAAATTGATGAACCAAATTCTTAAAGGCGTCATTTCCTGCTAAGTCGGTTTCGATTAAAGAATCACGGCATACTTTTGAGATTCTACGCATACGCGCTAAAACATGCAAATCACCGGAAAAAAGCGCAATCTCGCGTATAAGATTTGGCGGCAGTTGTGACATTGTTGCTAGAGTAACTGTCATATCATTTGTCCTTTTTTATGATTTAAATATTTTTAATATTATCTTTTCTTTTAGTCATATTTACACGTCATGTGCAGTTTAACCTAAAGCTTTGAATCGCTCTAAAGAGCTCTTTTATATTCTGCGCTCACTCCCACAGTTCCCTTCGGTCACTTTGGGCTATAATGAGAGTCGCTTTCGCTGCGCTCAAGCTCTAGGACAAGGGTCCCGTGATATATTTACGAACCTTTTCTTTCTGTTGGCTGTTCTTTAGATTCGGCTTTTGGTACAGCTTGTTTCGGTTGTTCTTGTGGAGCTGTCAAAGTGCAAAAACCTGCTTGAATTGAGTTTCGATTTGAGTGTGTATATAAAACATGTACTCGACCAAGTGGTAAGTCATGCTGTTTTCTTCCTGGTCTTTGGAAGTAAACATCATGGATGCGCTGTAAGCCTTTTAGAGGAATTTGGAACTTTCGTACCTGTTTGTTGGTTGAAAGGTTCCAGATAGAAATTTTAGTTCCATGACTTCGAATGAAGAACGGGCCTATCGTTTTTGTAAAAGTATCAGCAGATTCAAGGAGTGGACCAATACCGCGTTCAATGAGTGGACCAATACCGCGCTTTTCGCCAGTAACCGAGGAAAGCACAGTGTTTGTACCTTGATTACCGATAATGACGTATCTTTCATTTGCAACAAAAGTTTCTGGTTGTGGAATTTGAGATTTCCAAACAGTTTTAAGTTTTTTGTCCCTAATGGTCAATGCAACAAGAAAAAACTTAAATGTATTGTCCTGCAAGGAGATAAAACAAGATTGTCCATTAGAGCCAAGGGGTACGCAATGATGTTTTAAGGAAAGATCACTCTGAAGTTGTGTTATCGACATTGTTTCATCACAAGAAACAGCAAAAAATTGCTGGGGGCCCTTGTTCTCTGTTGGTAGAATGAGGAAATGAGCTCCAAGTTGATAGACAGCAGGAGCCATCTGATATCTGTTTTGTGTGGAAAACGTGCTTTGTTCCTTAATCAACTGGCCAGATTTATCAAAGCAAGAAATCTTACCTTGGTCACTTATAGAAAAAAGGTAATCGCCTATAGAAAAAATATGAGGCTCACTGTTTAAAGGGTGAGGTGAAATCGGTTTTTGCGCTGGTTGAAGCTTAAGAAATCCATTTTGACCAGCATCAAAATAGAACTGATAACGTTCCTGTACTTTCCAGAAAGTTGGAAAATCAATGGATGAAGTTAATTGTCGGCATGGAAATAAACTGCTTTGGGCTTTACCTGAAGTAGATTTTAAGACAGAATTTCCATCTCTATTTAAAAGAAATAAGGTCCGATTTATCCGATCTGCAATTAAGGTTCTTCTAGGCGTACACGCAGCAAAAGTCAATTGGGAGAAATCAGTTACTTGAAGATCATCCACGATCGAATAATTGCTCATTGAAGGCTGGCGCAAGGGCTTTTCGACATGGTACTGATAGTGAAGATCTGCAAATTGCACTTG
>JACDHD010000121.1 GCA_013821265.1 Parachlamydiaceae bacterium
TTAGGAATTGTAAGGGGGGACTGCCGTCCCCCTACCCCCTGCTTTTAAAACAAAAGAGGTACATGTTATAATAAATACGACATTTCTAAGTTGCAGAACATTACGACATTTCTATTTTGCGCCTACAAAATCAACAAAACAGTTGTGAAATTTAAAGTTAAACTGTATAATAAATGCAATTATACATTGTTTAATAAATAATTAAACATTTGTCGCATAGAGAAAAAAGTTGCAAAAATAGCACTTTCTATCTATAAATGTAGCTCACACTAGCACATATTTTGCGATTTAAATGTTAGTGCAATTTGAGGCTTATGTCACAAGTCGGTTGCTCTTACTCTCCTCTCTTGGCTCCCAATCACAGTTTCTTTTTTTCATTTTTATTTCTTTTAACGGCTGTCACTGGACAGTCGCAAGGCATTTTCAACGCTTTCACCCCTAAAGGTTGTGCATGTCGCAGTCCAATGTAAAAAATTCAGAATTTAGTGGCTGGCGTAGTTATCTATGGCCGGTTCATCGCCACGAGCTTAAAAAGCTCGTTCCTATGTTGCTTATCTTTTTTCTAGTTTCCTTCGATTACAATGTGTTGCGCGGCCTAAAAGACACTCTGGTGGTGACAGCAAAGTCTTCCGGAGCAGAAGTGATCCCATTTATTAAAGTGTGGGTGATGTTTCCCGGTGCTATTTTGCTGACCTATATCTTTACTCGTTTGGCAAATAACGTTGCCCGCGAGCGAGTCTTTTACATCATGGTCTCCGTTTTTCTTCTCTATTTTTTCATTTTCACCTTTTTCCTCTATCCTGCTCGGCACCAACTGCACCCTAACGAAATGGCCGACAAGCTAGAAATTCTACTTCCCCTTGGTTTTAAGGGGATGATTGCCATGTTCCGCAATTGGACATTTACGACTTTCTATGTCATGGCAGAGCTGTGGAGCAATATTATTTTGGCGATGGTGTTTTGGGGATTTGCCAACCAAGTCACGGAAATCAGCGAAGCAAAGCGTTTTTACGGGTTATTTGGTATTGGAGCCAATTTCTCAGGGGTAGCAGCGGGACAAGCTTCCGTTTACTTTTGCACGAACAGTTTTAACCCTAGCCTTCCTTTCGGAAATGATGCTTGGGAACAGTCTCTTACTTTGCTAGTGATCATGGTTCTAATTAGTGGTTGTTTAGCCATGGGGATTTTCCGTTGGATGCATCGTCGTGTGCTTGATCCTAAGATGAGCAAAGAGGCCTCAGAAGCGCCTTCGGCATCTGCGACCAAGCTTTCGGTACGCGATAGTTTTGCTTTCTTATTGAGATCTAAGTATTTGATTAGCATTGCGGTCATCGTTGTGGCATACAACCTCGTGATCAACCTCGTGGAAGTGGTTTGGAAGCATGAAGTAAAGGCTCTCTACCCAAATCCAATGGATTACACCTGGTACATGAGCCAAGTGACAACAATTACAGGGGTTCTATCGACCCTCACAGCCCTGTTAATTTCAGGAAATTCTGTCCGTAAATTTGGATGGACGTTTACCGCTCTCCTTACTCCGACAATTTTATTGCTTACAAGTATTGGTTTCTTTGGATTCCTCTTCTTAAAAACCTCGATTTCTGTAGCAGCGCTTCCTCTGTTAGGAGCTAGCCCACTGGCGATTGTGGTTTTCTTTGGATCGGCACAGAATATTTTGAGCCGCTCTGCAAAGTATACCGTTTTTGATGCCACCAAAGAAATGGCTTTTGTCCCTCTCAGCGATGAATCCAAAATTAAGGGAAAAGCTGCGGTGGATGGTGTTTGCTCGCGTTTAGGTAAATCAGGTGGATCGGTCATTCATCAAACTCTGCTGTTGACATTCTCAACAATTGCAGCGAGTGCTCCGTATGTAGCAGGATTCCTCCTCACCTCTATCGTGATGTGGATTATTGCTACTCGGGTATTGGGCAGACAGTTTAATGCATTGACAGCACCGGAAACACCAACAGTGAGTCCTACAAGCCCTACTCCGAACGAGCAGCTAGCTGCTTAATACCTATTTTCGGAGTGCGGTGGCTTGCCCTTACAGTGGACGCATCTTTGTCCTAGGGAGGCTTGCTATAAGGTAGCCAGACCGTCCCGGTC